>CAMZHU010000060.1 GCA_947306975.1 uncultured Clostridia bacterium
GCCCCGGACGTACTTAGTGTGTGCTTCCGGGGCATTTTTACACATATCGAAGGCGATGTTTACGCTTGCCGGGAATAGTGGTATTATTATTGAAACCAATCATATGGAGAAATAGTCAATGAAAAAACTGTTCGGAGGCCTAAATATTACTTGGGGCAGACTAATAATCTTTGCTGTCATTTGCGGCCTTTACACCGGTGTTATGGCGATGCTCCCCATAACCAGGGACACATCCTTCAGGGATATATCCACCACCTTTGAGTGCTGGATACTGTTTGCTATAATAATAATCGTGAACAGTAAAAGCCCTCTGGATTCAGTTCTGAAGGTATTCGTATTCTTTCTCATCAGCCAGCCGCTCGTATATCTGGTACAGGCACCCTTTGACGAGCAGGGTCTCGGCCTTTTTAGATACTACCCGCCCTGGTTCTACTGGACGCTTCTGACGATCCCGATGGCGTTCGTCGGCTACTTTATGAAAAAGAACAAATGGTGGAGCCTGCTCATCCTGGCTCCGATGCTGCTGTTTCTGGGGTACCATTACCTTACTTATTTCGGCGAGGCGTACCATTTCTTCCCGCATCACCTGCTGACGGCACTGTTCTGCGCCGCCACACTTATAATCTACCCGCTGTTCATATTTGAGAACAAAACGCTGAAGATCGTCGGTTTGATAATAAGCATCCTTATAATAATCGCGGCTTCGGTCTACGGCATTGCGGATCAGCGCTCCCACACATACGATACCAGCCTGCTCCTGAGCGGGAGCGAGACCGCGGGCATCGAGTATGACGACAGCTACAGTGTCAGCCTTGCCGATGACAGCTATGGTACGGTCAGCATAGGGTATGAGGAATCGATCGAGAGCTATCTCGTCCGCGCATCGTTCACAAAGACAGGACATACGGAGCTAACGCTCGAATCGCCGGACGGAGTAAAGTATGTTTACGGGCTGGATATAGAAAGGCACAGCTATGAGGTAAGCCGAATTGAATGACGGAGATTTGAAAGGAAAGAAACAATGAGACATTGCGGTACGCAACGCCTGGAGACGGATAGACTTGTCCTTCGGAGGTTTATTCCGGATGACGCGGAAGCGATGTACAGGAACTGGGCCTCAGACAGTGAAGTTACACGTTTCCTGACGTGGCCGGCTCACAGCAGCGTGGAAATCAGCAGAAGGATACTGGAAGAATGGGCGGAGGCCTATACAAACGATGACTACTATCAGTGGGCGATCGTTTTCAGAGAAAACGGTGACGGGCCGATAGGCAGTATTTCCGCCGTCCGCCATGACGACAGCGTCGAAAAGGTAGAGATCGGATACTGTATCGGAAAGCCGTGGTGGCACCGGGGTATCATGTCCGAGGCGTTGGGCGCGGTCATAGATTTCATGTTCGACGAGGTCGGAGCAAACCGCGTCGAGGCAAAGCACGACCCAAACAACCCGCACTCCGGCATGGTCATGAAAAAGTGCGGGATGACGTACGAGGGCACGCTCCGCAGCGCAGACCGAAGCAATCGTGGCGTCATCGATGTGTGCTACTGGTCGATACTTAGGTCAGAGCACAGGAGAAAACAAGATGAGCATAAATGATTATATCATCCGTCCGGAGAGGGCGGATGAGTACAGGGAGATAGAGGAGCTTGTCCGGGAGTCCTTCTGGAACGTGTACCGTCCGGGCTGCAGCGAGCACTACGTGATCCACGTGCTGCGCGACGACCCCGCGTTCGTCAAAGAGCTCGATTTCGTCATGGAAATAGACGGCAGACAGATCGGGCAGAACATGTTCATGCGGACCGTTATAAACGCGGACGACGGAAGGAACATAGACGTCCTGACCATGGGCCCGATCTGTATCGCGCCGGAACTGAAGCGGAAGGGGTTCGGCAAAAAACTGCTCGACTATTCGCTCGAGCAGGCGGTGCAGATGGGATTCGGAGCCGTCCTTTTTGAGGGGAACATCGACTTCTATGGCAAGAGCGGGTTTGACTTCGCGCGTAAATTCGGCATTCGGTATCACGACATGCCGGAGGACGCGGACCAGTCGTTTTTCCTGTGCCGGGAGCTCATCCCCGGATACCTCGACGGGGTCACGGGTGTGTACCGGACACCCCAAGGATATTACGTCGACGACATGGACGTCGAGGAGTTCGATAAGGGTTTCCCCAGAAAAGAGAAGCTGAAGCTGCCCGGGCAGATCTTCGGATGACTGCATATAATAAAGGCCGCGCACCGTTCTGTCAGGTGCGCGGCCTTGAGGTATATTTGCCGTTTTGCTGAGGGTCAGGACATGAGATCCTGTCTGTCGTTTATCTTCTTTACATTCTCGATTAGCTCGCCGAAACCGTAGGTTGTGAAGCTGCCGACCCAGGAAAGAAGTACGCCGACGACGATGAAAACTATTCCGACTATCAGGCCGCCGACGCCGCTGACGCTGACTTCGGTTCCCGGTACGTCAACAGTTGCCATGAAGCTGAGGAGGATGATGGCGAGACCGATGAGAACGGAGCAGACGATGCCGATCCAGCAGAGGACCTTCGCAAGGACCTTGATCTTTTTACCGATGTTTTTGAACATGAGAACAGACTCCTTCATAATATGATAATAAACATTGATATGCTGTGCTGGGGTTTGCTGCCGTGTTTATGCCCGTTTGCGGCTGTATTGTAATTAAAACTGCAGGAAATGTCAAGCAAAAACAAAGGGAAAGACCGATTTTGCAGGAAGTCCGTCGCGTCGGCTATGTTTGAACGGAGAGCCTCCGGGTGATATAATCATTATTAAGGAAACGGCAGAGCCGGGGCCGGGGATCGCCATGGTTCCGCCGGGGGGATGCTCCGAAACCGGTGTTATTTATCAAAACCGGACGTATTTCCTGTAAAATAACGTAAAAAGCGCTTGACTTTCCACCTTGTGGAAGGTGTATCTTCACATCACAGACAGAGAAAATCATCCTTTGCCCGTTTCAGTGCGGACGATCGGAGGGAGAGAGGACCATGCGCATACGCGAAGTTGAGGAGCGCGTAGGCATAACGAAGAAGAACATACGCTTCTACGAGGAGCAGGGGCTCCTCAAGCCGGATCGCGAGGCCGGTAATGGTTACCGCGAGTATTCTCAGGATGACGTGGATACGCTTATGCGTATAAAACTCCTTCGCAGCCTGAATGTACCCATAAGCGAGATACGCAGGGTGCAGTCGGGTTCTCTGACACTGAGCGACTGCATGAAGCGGCACCGCATTTCTCTCGAGCGGGAAAAGGAGAATATTGACCGTGTCTGTGATATGGCAGATATGCTCGAAGACGCCGGATGCTCTTTTGATACCCTTGAAGTCGGAGAGTATTTCAGCGCCATGGAGGAAATGGAAAAGAAGGGAACGCGCTTTATGGACGTAAGGAAAAACGACCAGATCAAAAGGCGGCGCTCAGCACTGTGGTCCTCGGCGATCATGATACTCTTCATGGCGGCGCTGATGGCGCTGATGATCTGGGGATACATCATGGAACCGCTGCCGGTCGTGCTGTTCGTGATACTGCTGCTGATACCGCTGGCGATCATAATAGGTGTGGCGGTATCGCTCAAACAGAGGTTCGAAGAAATAAAAGGAGGAGAAGAAGATGCAGTTAGTAAGTATTGATCACATTCCCGGACAGGAACTGGAAGTTCTCGGTATCGTTAAGGGCACGATAGTTCATTCAAAGAGTTTCGGCAAAGATTTCATGGCGGCCATGAAGACGCTGGTGGGCGGCGAGATAACCGCTTATACCCAGATGCTCAACGAAGCGCGAGCCATAGCGACTAAGCGCATGGTCGACGAGGCGGAAGCGCTTGGCGCGGATGCTGTCGTCAATGTCCGCTACGGTTCTTCGGCTGTCATGCAGAACGCGGCTGAGGTAATAGCATACGGTACAGCAGTTAAATTCAAATAAGGGCGGAGATCTTTAATGCTTAGAATAGAACACCTGACAAAAACGTTCGGCGACAAGTGTGCGGTGGACGATCTGAGCCTGCATATTGCGCCGGGCCAGATATACGGATTCATAGGGCACAACGGCGCCGGAAAGACTACGACTATAAAGGCCGTCTGCGGGATACTTCAGTTCGACAGCGGCGAGATATTTATTGACGGAAAGTCGATCAAGACGGACCCTATCGCCTGTAAGCGCGAGTTTTCCTACATCCCGGACAACCCGGATCTGTATGAATTCATGTCCGGCATCAAGTATCTTAACTTCATCGCAGACGTTTACGGCGTCGGTGCGGATGAGCGCATGGAACGCATCAGAAAATTTGCGGATACGTTCGGCCTCACGGACGATCTGGCGCAGCCTGTATCCGCATATTCGCACGGCATGAAGCAGAAACTGGCGATCATTGCAGCGCTTCTGCACGATCCGAAGCTCATGATCATGGACGAGCCGTTCGTCGGTCTCGATCCGGTCGCGACACACAATCTTAAAGAACTGATGCATGAAAACTGTGCGCGCGGCGGGGCGGTGTTCTTTTCGACGCATGTCCTGGAGGTCGCGGAAAAGCTTTGCGACAGCGTAGCGATCATTAAGAACGGACGTCTTATCATGTCCGGCAGGACAGAGGAAGTCGTAGGGGACGAATCGCTGGAAAGCGTGTTCCTTGAGCTCGAGGCCGAGAACTGAGCGGGGGGACGCAGTATGTTGTTCAAGCTTTTAAGAGTTCGTGCCGCACAGCTGCTGTCGAGTTTCACGGGAGCCGCGTCAGAGAAAAAGAAGCGGAGCAAGGGCTACGCCGTGATGATCATTATAGTAGTCGTAATATGCGCTGTCATGCTTGCCGGAATGTTCGTCGTATATTTCATGCAGATGTGCGAAGCGTTTTATGCGGCGGGAATCGGCTGGTTCTATTTCGCGATGGCGGGACTCGTGTGTTTCGCGCTGTGCTTTGTCGGCAGCGCGTTTATGTCGAGTTACCAGCTGTTCCGTGCCAAAGACAACGAGCTGCTGCTCTCAATGCCGATCAAACCGGGTGCGATCCTGGGCAGCCGCATGGCGGCACTCGTTATGATGAATTATCTCTACGGTGCGCTCGTCATCATCCCCGCGGGCGTCGTCTGGTGCATATGCGCTCCTGTCAAGCCGTTCGGAGCTGTCGCGTTCGTCATCGGATCGCTGCTGCTGCCGCTCATCGCTGTAGCGCTGTCTGCGCTGATCGGCTGGCTCATATCCCTTGTGTCTACCAGAGTAAAGCACAAAAGCCTTATAACTATGATCTTCTCGATAGCTTTTCTGGCGCTCTATATGTGGGGATACTCGCAGATATTCTCATACGTCCAAAAGCTGATCGAAAACGGCGCCGAGATCGCTGCAGCCGTACGGCGTGCAGCGCCTCCGGCATACTGGTTCGGTGTCGCGTCCGAGAGCGGGTCGGTACCCGAGTTCATTCTGTTCGTCCTCTGCATCGTGCCGTTCGCTATCGCATATGCGATCATAGCGGCGAACTTTACAAGGATAACGACGACGAACCGCGGTATGAAAAAGACAAAATACCGCGAAAAGAACCTGCGCGCATCCGGTGCCCGGGCGGCCCTTCTCAGAAAAGAGTACCGACGCTTCACCGGCAGCCCGATGTATATGATGAACGCGGGTCTCGGACTCATATTCATGCTGGTGCTGGCTGTGTTCATCGCCATAAAACAGGATATGATCTCCATGATCTTCGGGGAGCTTGTGCCGGGAGGAGAAGAGAGCGCGATCGTGACCGGGCTGATGAGCGCCGGACTCTGTTTCTGTACCGTCATGACTCTGATCAGCGCGCCTTCTGTCTCTCTTGAGGGCAACAAACTGTGGATACTGCGGTCGGTCCCGGTCCGGACGCGGGACGTGCTCATGGCAAAGGTGCTTTGCCACCTCACGATCGCCCTTCCGTTTTCGGTCATTGCCTCCGCTATCATCGCGGTGTCTATGCACCTCGGTACAGCCAATACGGTGCTTTTGATCCTTCTGCCGGCCTCGGCGACGGTATTCAGTGCCTTCATGGGACTGTTCTTCAATCTGATGTTCCCGAAACTCGACTGGTTAAACGAAGTATCTGCTGTAAAACAGGGCGCGTCGACACTCATCGCCATGTTTATCGGCATGGGCTCGGTCGTCATACTGGTCGTGCTGTATATCCTGCTTTCCGGTTTGCTCGGCATGAAGCTCTATCTCACGCTGTGCATAGTATTCTATCTTGTATTAAGTGCAGCGGCGTACCTGTACATACGCGGCGCCGGATGTCGGAAGTTTGAGTCATTGACAGCTTGACTTGCACACGGGTCAGCGCTATAATTGCAATAACGGAAAACAGAAAAACGCAGAGGCGCCGGGTATCTCCCGGCTGAGACGGGGCTAATCGAGGCCCCGGTACTCTTGAACCTGATCCGGGTAATGCCGGCGTAGGAAGCGATGAAAGATACTGCTTTTGCGGCCGCATTACGCCAACGCGTGATGCGGCCTTCGCTTATCCCGCGACCGCCAACAGAAAGGAGAACTATTATGAAACAGCACGACAAACTTCTGACCATTTGCGAAGGCGCAATCTGCGTCGCCGTAGCGCTTGCGCTAAGCTATATCAAGATCCCGATGGGCGTCGCTTTCGGCGGTTTCGGCGGGTCTATCGATCTGGTAATGATCCCGATCATAATCTACGCCGTACGGCGCGGACTGAGCTGGGGCATAGGTGCAGGCCTGGTATTCGGAACACTCAAATACTTTTTAGCCGGAGGCGTGGCGGCGAGCTGGCAGTCCATGCTGCTCGACTACAGCCTTGCCTACGCGGCCGTCGGCTTTGCGGGTCTGTTCAAGAACAGACCGCGGGGCCTGGTGCCCGGCGCGATCTGCGGCTGTATCGCAAGATTCATCATCCACTATATCAGCGGAGTAACTATCTATGCGCAGTATATGCCCGAGGAGTTTATGGGCATGAATATGACTGCTTCTGCGGTATACTCGCTGCTTTATAACGGGACCTATATGCTGCCGAACACTGTGCTCGCCGTGGTAGTATGCGCGATTCTCACACGACCGCTCCGCAAATTCATCATGAATGAGGAAAAAGGTTGACACAGCGAAGCGGAATCATATATAATAAACACCCTGCCACTGCGCTCTGAGCGCAGCGGCAGAAAAACAGTCAACTGCTTCGGTACGCTGACAGCCGCGCGCCGATGTTGAGTATTACACCAATCGTTAAGGAGGTGCCGATATGCTTAGAACGTATCAGCCGAAGAAGCGCCAGCGCTCCAAGGAGCATGGTTTCCGCGAGAGAATGGCAACGAAGAACGGCCGCAAGGTCCTTGCCCGCCGCCGCGCAAAGGGCAGAGCGAAGCTCTCCGCTTAAGTGCACGGAGCAGAGCAGTTTTAAATTGTTTTTTTGGGCGGGACGTGTCCCGCCCTACAGCTGTATGTGCGGCTTTTTGACAGCTGTCCGTTCGGGAGGTCCGCAGGATGGAGTTCACGACCGCTCTGAAAAAGAATTATGAGTTCCGCCGACTCTATGCGAAGGGGAAAAGCGCGGCTACCGGCAACATCGTCGTTTACTGCCGGAAAAGCAGCCAGCCGGGCAACAGGCTCGGCCTGACGGTCGGAACGAAGGTCGGCAAGGCAGTCGTACGCAACCGCGTCCGCCGCCGTCTCCGAGAGATATACAGGACCAACGAGCACAGGCTTGCGGATGGATACGACGTGGTCATCGTCGGACGTGTCAGGAGCCGCGAAGCGAAATACGGCGTACTGGAATCGGATTTTCTGTCGCTTTGCGGCAGACTGGGAATCTTGAACGAATGAAAAAGGTACTTATCGCACTGGTAAAATTCTACCGTTCGGCAATCTCGCCTTATACCAAGCCGAGCTGCCGCTTTTCACCGACCTGTTCCCAGTACGCACTGGAGGCTCTTGAGAAATACGGGGCGCTCAAGGGTACATGGCTGACACTTAAACGGCTGTCGAAGTGCCACCCGTTCCACAAGGGAGGATATGACCCCGTGCCGTAACAACAGCGCGCAGCCGCTTCGGAGCTGCAGCCAGAAATGTTAGGAGTCAGTATATGTTTAATGCTATAGCAAAGCCGTTCGGCCTGCTTATGATGTGGCTGTACGAGTCGTTCCAGAACTACGGTCTCGCCGTCATCGTCTTTGCACTTATAGTCAAACTCATCCTGCTGCCATTCCAGATGCGTGCAAAACGCAGCACCATGAGGATGACGCGTCTTCAGCCCAGGATCAAGGAGCTGGAGAAAAAGCATGCCGCAAACAAGCGGACATTCAACGAAGAAGTACAGAAACTGTACCGGGAGGAGAACGTCAAGCCGATGGCCGGCTGTCTCTGGAACCTCATCCCGTTCCCCATCCTTATCGCGCTATATCAGGCAATACGTTTCCCTCTCACCATTATGATGGGAGTTCCGTCTGAACTGCTTACGAAAGCGACTGATTCAGCACCGGCCGGAGCCATTCAGGCCATGCTGGACAAGCTGGGGTTCTCAACGAATATGAA
>CAMZHU010000061.1 GCA_947306975.1 uncultured Clostridia bacterium
CGCTGTATACGCCGTCGTGACTTACTGTTTCCCGGCGCAGATCATGGCGATCTATACCTCCGACGCAGACGTTATAGCCGAGGGAGTCAAGTATCTCCGCATCCTCGCGTTCACCTTCATCCTCGATGGGATAACGGTCTCAAGCACAGCGATACTTCGCAGCTTCGGTAATGTCAGGGTAGCGCTTGCATCAGGCATAGTGGCGTGCATCGTAAACTGTTTCTGCAACTGGGTGTTTATTTTTGGTAAACTCGGCGCGCCTGCGCTGTACATATCCGGCGCGGCGCTTGGTACGCTCATAGCGCGTATCTGCGAGTTCGCTATGGTATTTGGTTATCTTGCATTTAAAGACAAGACCATCTCGTTCCGGCTGCACCATCTGCTGGGCTTCAACAAGGAGATATTCAAAAAGTATCTGAAGGTCGGTCTGCCGGTGCTCTTCAGCGATATGCTCATGATTATCGGCGCTAACCTCATTACTATAATCATCGGTCACACCGGCAAAATGTTCACCGCAGCGAACAGCATAGCTTCTCAGATCAGTAACATCATCTTCACGCTTTTTATGGGCATCTCTGCGGCGAGCGCTGTCATCATCGGCAACTCAGTCGGCGAAGGCAGTTACCGCAAAGCCTATGACCAGGGAAAGGCGCTCATCGGCGTCTGCATCATATTCAGCGCTATAGGCGGTGTAATACTGTACCTAGCGCGCATACCTATTATAGATATATTCAAGGTCACAGACGAGACAAAGCTATACGCGGCGCATATAATAACGGTCATTGCATGTATGCTCGTGATCCAGCTCGGCGACAATCTGCTGACTAAAGGCATCCTCCGCGGAGGAGGAGACACGAAGTTTCTGATAGTCGGTGACACAGTGTTTACTTATTTCGTGTCGGTACCGCTTGGCTATATGGCCGCATACAAATGGGGGTTCCCGATATGGCTGACCTATTTCATGCTGAGAACAGATATGATATGTAAATTCGTGCTCTGCCTGTGGAGGTTCATTTCCAAGAAGTGGATACGCGACGCCACGAAATCTGAGATCAAACAGCAGACGATATGAGTATTCAAGTAAGGTCGTAGGAGGTGTTCATAATGGTAAGGATCGCGCTGATCTCCATTGAAAGCGATGTGCTTTCAATGATGGAACGCGAAGCGAACACCAGGGGCTATGAGATAGTCTATAAAGAACACGTGCGTACGGATACTCTTGACAGAGCTTCGGCGGACGCCTTCGATGCGGGGGCGGAACTTGTGGCAGCCTGCTGTCATCGGCCTATACAGAACGTCTATATGGGCGTGACTGTACCGGTAATCTATATAAGGTATAAAGCATCCGAACTGGAGAGGAATCTCGTTGCAGCCTGTGCCGAGAACAGATGCAAACCGGATGAGACGGCCTTCGTTACGGCGGATCTGTTTTTGCCCGGCGGGCTGGGACAGACGCGTATGCAGCTCCCGAAGATCATCAGAGTCAACGAAGCAGCCGATATACGTGCTGCTGTAGGAGAGGCTGTGTCCCGTGGTTGCAGACTGATCTTGGGCGGAGGAGAGGTTTGCAGCAGAGCCTCTGAGATGGGAGTTCCCAACGTAGTGTTTACCTTCGGTGAAGGCGACATAGGACGCGCTTTTGAGGCAGTATCTCATGAAGCGGAAATAATAGAGATCAAGAATCGGTGCCGGCATGAAATGGATGCGGTCATGGCGGGCGCAGCATGCGGACTTATCGTAGTGAACCGTCGCGGAGCGGTGATCGCAATGAATGATCACGCAGCGCATCTAATCGGATGCGCAGGCAAGAATGTCACAGGCATGTACGTACTGAACATATTTCAGGAGCTTGAAAAGGATGTCCTCGACAGGGCGCTTGACGGTGGAGAACAGATCTATAACCGTATCGTAGGCTCCCGAAGGAAACGGTACACAGTCGGTATCGAGCCCGTCACAGAGAACGGAGAAGTGGTCTCATGCGTCATATCCGTTCAAAAGGTAGCGGCAGATAAGACGGTTGCGTCAAGAGACGGCGGTGCCGAGAAACGCGAGGGAGGACAGCTCCACAGCTTCTCAGACTTTGCTTATACCTCCGAGGCTTTCCGCAACGTGATTAAGACCGCAAAATTCGCGTCTTACTCTGATGTGCCGATACTTCTCATGGGTGAAGAGGGGACTCAGATGCTCGAACTTGCCCAGTCTATCCACAGAGAGAGCAGCAGGTACAGCAAGCCGTTTTATGAGATCGAGTGCGACGCCTGGAGAGAAGAGCGCATCGACGAGATGCTGTTCGGAGGTGGAGAAATACATGACGGCAAGTCGTTGGTCGCGGCCGCGGAAGGCGGGACTATATTCCTTAATCATGTGGAACTGCTATCAAAAGAGGTACAGTTCAAGGTTTACAAGCTTATAACTGGATACAGTGCACGCGTCGACGAGCTTCGCGTCGTGCCTGCTGATGTCCGGGTGATCGCTTCCACCGGCAAGAACCTGCGCGAGCTGGTCTCAACGGGCAGTTTCAGAGAGGATCTTTATTACGCGCTGAGCGTCATATCTATCTCCGTTCCCTCGCTAAGAGCCCGGAGAGAGGACATCACCTGTATGGTGAAGGCGTGGACGAACAGTTTCAGCGAGATTTATTCGAAACCGGTCTTTCTCAGCGGAGGAGTTTATGACTGCATCTGTGAGTACATGTGGCCGGGCAATGACAGACAGCTCAGACATCTATGTCAGAAGATAGTGCTTACGACTCCGCACCGCAGCGTGAGCGAGGCTTTTGTCAGAAACGAGATAGAGAAGCTTGCGAAGAGGGAGCTCACCGAAGAACTGCTTGCGCCTCCGCGCAGGCTGCAGAGCGAGGCGGCCCGGATAATCACTGCTCTCGAGAACAACCGCGGTAACAAGACAAAGACTGCGGAGGAACTCGACATAAGCAAGACGACGTTATGGCGGAAGATACAGAAGTACGGTATTACGGAAGGCTATAGATGATCATTCACGATACCCCCAAGGTCAAAAACCTCGGGGGTATTCCTTTTCCAAGCCGCACAGTCGGAAAGAAAGCAAATTCCTGTCGGCATATGTAAATGCGTGTAGAAACAGGAGGGATTCACAACCCGTTTCAGTAGAAACGGAACGCGTTTTTGAAACCCGAAATGGGCAAAATGAAACGAACGTTTCACTATTCTGAAACGTTTAACGAATCGCCATTTACAACTTTCTTTTTTGTATTTATCGCCCATGGACGTAAATCGGAACAGGCATTAAACTGTAAATATAATCCAAAGGTATTATCAAGGCAAAAAGCGCGGAAGCGCCGCAGATCACAGTGAATCGAGGGATATGATGGGACGTTTTGATGAGTTTGTCTACACACTTCCGAAACGGTATACGGAGTGGGGAGACATGTACGCGAATCCTCGCGCATACTTTAACGGAAACGAGAGCCTTTGGAACTCGAATCTCCGTATGGGTTTTTCCGTTATCCAGCACGAGGGCCTCACGGAGTTCCCCCACATGCACCACGCGGTAGAGGAGTACTACATGTTCTCCGGAGCCGACGTTACGAGGTTCTTCGACTTCGACGCGGAGATCGAAATGTGGATCGGCGAAGATCCGGACGAGATGGAAAAGTATGTCATCACGAGACCGACCATAGTCCGCATTCCTCCTAGGATGTGGCACGGGCCGGTAAACTACAAGCGAGTCGGCAAACCTGTCGCTTTCTCGGCGGTCTACTTTGACGGCGAGCTCTGCAAGATCACACGCCGTATAAAAGGAGACGGCACGGTCGATTATCCGTATTACGGTTCAAGCCAGAAGCGATGCGTATTCGACAAGACGAAGACCTGTGACGCCTGCGGCCGCTGCGTACGTGACTACAATGACGACAACGGTACTTTTGAAGGCCATCCTGACCTTAAGTTCGCCTATGACTGGGCAAAGGAGATCGCGTCTTCAGAGCCGGCACCCAGGTCGGGCAAGTATGACGAGCTGTTCTTCGAGTATCCGGTGGAATACCACAACTACGGCGAGATCTACGCGAACCCCAGAGGTAAGTTCAGAGGTATTACACAGATGCCGAAGTGCAACTTCTACGGAGGATTCAGTGTAGCGCTGAAGGATACCCACATGGAGACCCCGCACATCCACCACGCAAGAGACGAGTATCTTTGGTTCATAGGATCGAATCTGGCGGATCCGTTCGACTTCGACGCGACGATCGAGCTCTATCTGGGATGGAGCCCGGACGATATGACGAAGATCGTTATAACCGAGCCGACCGTCGTACGCGTGCCGCCGAACATGTGGCATACGCCGATAAACTTCACCAACGTAAAGAAACCTGTCGCATTTTTCCCGGTGTATCCGGACGGCGACTGGTCGAAGGTCGTGAGGAAAGAGAACGAGCGCGGCGAGTACGAGTATATATTCGAAGCCGCTAGCCTCAGAAGATGCGCCTTCGATCACAGCAAGATATGCTGCTACTGTGGGAAGTGCAAGAAAGGCGGCGGCAAGACCGTCGGAGTTTATCTGTACAAAAACAAACCAAAAGGGGAGAGTAAAGAGTGATACGGTATGTAATCAAGAGACTGCTCTGGCTTATACCGATACTGCTCGGAGTCAGTTTCATAGTTATGGTGCTCCTTGAGCTCGCTCCGGGCGATCCAGCCCGCCAGCTTTTGGGTAACTTTGCAACGGAGGAAGAGGTTGCCGCCCTTAGAGAGACGATGGGTCTGAACCGACCGCTTCTGATACGCTACTTTGAGTTTATCAAAGGCGTCCTCCACGGAGATCTCGGTACGTCCTACTTCACTAAGGAAGCTGTCTGGATGGAGATTACGAGAAGGTTCCCGTACACGCTTAGGCTCGTCTGCATAAGCATGTCGCTTGCCGTGATCATCGGTATCCCCATCGGTGTCTATGCGGCGACCCATCAGTACACATGGAAAGATCACACCGCGATCGTCGCGTCCCTGTTCTGCGTCTCGATGCCGAATTTCTGGTTCGCGCTTATCCTGGTGCAGATCTTCGCGGTAAAGCTTATGTGGGTCAAGCCGACGGGCATAGGGGACTGGAAGCAGTGGATACTGCCGGCGGTTTCGGTCATGATAGGCTACGCGGCCACGCTTGCCCGGCAGACCCGTTCGAGCATGCTGGAGCAGATCCGTCAGGACTACGTAACGACGGCCAGGGCAAAAGGACAGACGGAAGGCAAAGTCATTTATAAGCATGCCTTGAAGAATGCGCTGATACCTGTCATCGTCATACTCGGCGCGCTGTTCGGTTCATCGCTCGGCGGCGCAGTCATCGCGGAGCAGATATTCGGTATACCGGGGCTCGGCAGTTATACGCTGAGCGCCCTGACATCGCGAGATTATCCTGTCGTGCAGGGAAGCGTACTGTTCTTTGCGTTTATGTTCAGCTTTATCATGCTTTTGGTCGACGTTATCTTCGCATTTGTCGATCCCCGTATAAGATCGCAGTTTACGCGGAAAAAGACGCACCACAAGACTACGAGCGAAACTCAGACGGAGGCGGTGAACTGATATGGAGAAAACTAAAAAACACAGAGGCCGTCTGGCGGAGACATGGCATCGTCTCAAAAAGAACAAATTCGCAGTTGTAGGACTTGTAATTATAGTGATCGTTTTCCTTATTGCAGCTTTTGCCCCGCTGATCGCTCCTTATGCGTATGACAAGCAGGATCTTGCTAACGCCTATTGCAAACCCTGCGCGGAACATCTGCTCGGTACCGATAAGTTCGGCAGAGACCTGTTCAGCCGTCTTATCTGGGGCACCAGGAATTCGCTGACACTTGGACTTGGCTGCGTTATTGCCGGCGCGATCCTGGGTATCACGATCGGCGCTATAGCAGGTTATTTCGGCGGACAGGTTGACAATGTGATCATGCGTATCATGGACATATTCGCGTGCGTTCCAATGCTCTTGATGTGCGTTGTTATTGCGGCAATACTTGGCCCGAGCATCAGAAACGCGATCATAGCTATAGCAATCTCAACGACGCCTTCGTACGCGCGATTAATGCGCGCAAACATTCTAACAGTACGCGACAAGGAATTCATCGAAGCTGCGAGGGCGATCAACTGCGGAAACGCGCGTATCATCCTGAAGCATATCATACCTAACGCGATAGCGCCGCTGATCGTCTCAATCACGATGAACCTCGGCAACTCGATCATATCCGGTGCGACGCTCAGCTTTATCGGCCTTGGCGCTCAGCCGCCGCTAGCCGAGTGGGGAGCCATGCTTGCAGACGGAAGGAACTTCATGCGTGACCATATGGAGCTCGTTCTGTATCCCGGTATCTGCATTATGATAACCGTCCTTGCATTCAACCTCCTTGGCGACGGACTCAGAGACGCGATGGATCCGCGTCTTAAGAACTGAGGGTGGTGGCTATGGATAACAAGAATCTTCTTGAGATCAAAGATCTGGTCATCGAGTTCCACACTGATGATTCCATCGTCCATGCAGTGAACGGAGTTAACTTGGTCCTCAAAGAGGGCGAGACGCTCGGCCTTGTCGGTGAAACTGGCGCCGGCAAAACTACGATCGCACGTTCGATCCTCGGAATACTGCCGAAACCGCAGGGGAAGGTCGTACGCGGAGAGATAATCTACGACGGTACAGATATCCTGAAGCTGCCGGAGAAGGAAATGAAAAAGCTCCGCGGCAACAAGATCGCGATGATATTCCAGGATCCGATGACAGCACTCAACCCGATAGAGCGCGTAGGCGACCAGATCGCGGAGGCGATAAAGCTCCACAATAAGATATCCAAGTCCGACGCCATCAGACGCGCCGTGGATATGCTCGAGATGGTCGGAATACCAGGAGAGCGCTACGTGGAGTTCCCGCATCAGTTTTCCGGCGGTATGAAGCAGCGCGTCGTCATAGCGATGGCGCTTGCATGCAACCCCAAACTGCTGCTCGCTGACGAGCCTACGACTGCTCTCGACGTTACGATACAGGCGCAGGTACTTGAGATGATGCGCGAGCTCAAAGAGAAGCTCAGTACGTCGGTCATACTTATTACCCACGATCTCGGCGTCGTGGCAAGCATCTGCGATTCTGTCGCCGTCGTTTACGCCGGCGAGATCGTCGAGTACGGCACAGCGGAACATATCTTTGACAACCCGAAGCATCCGTATACGAACGGTCTCTTCGACTCGCTTCCGAAGCTCACATCAAACGAGTCAAGGCTGAAACCCATACCCGGTCTCATGCCCGATCCGACGAATCTGTCAAAGGGCTGCAAGTTCAGTGACCGCTGCAGGTTTGCGACCGATAAGTGCAAGGAAGTCGCGCCCCCTGTAAGTGAGATCGAGAGCGGACACTTCGTTAAATGCTTTCTCATTGGGAAGGAGGATGCATGATGCCGCCTCTGCTTGAAGTTAGACATCTGAAGAAGTATTTTAAGACCGGCGGCGGAATGCTGCACGCTGTCGACGACGTCAGTTTTGCGCTCGATGAGGGAAAGACTCTCGGAGTCGTCGGTGAATCCGGATGCGGAAAGAGCACGCTCGGACGCACGATACTCCATTTGCTCGAGCCCACTGACGGACAGATAATCTTCAACGGTGAGGACATCACCAACCCCAAACGGAAAGAACTCGGAAAGCTTCGCCAGGAAATGCAGATCATCTTTCAGGATCCGTTTTCCTCGCTTAATCCGCGTATGTCTGTAAGCGAAACGATAATGGAACCTCTCCAGCTCCGCGGAGGCATGAACAAGGCGGAGATTGAAGAGGAGACGAAGCGTCTCATGAGCACGGTCGGCCTTGCAGAGCGATTCTGGGGGACCTATCCGCACGAGCTCGACGGCGGAAGACGCCAGAGAATCGGAATTGCGCGGGCCCTCGCGCTCGGTCCAAAATTCATCGTCTGTGACGAGCCTGTATCCGCACTCGACGTGTCGATACAGGCGCAGATACTGAACCTGATGCTGGATCTTCAGGAGCAGCGCGGTCTTACGTATATGTTCGTAACGCACGACCTTTCCGTCGTCAAGTACATCTCGGATGAGATACTGGTCATGTACCTTGGACAGGTCGTTGAGAAGACGTCCTCCGATGAGCTTTTCAAAAACACGCTGCACCCGTACAGCAAGGCCCTTCTCTCGGCTATACCCATTCCGG
>CAMZHU010000062.1 GCA_947306975.1 uncultured Clostridia bacterium
ATGACAGACTCACACACGACTATTTCTACGGCAAGACCATCAGCGACCTTGCCCGCAGCTGAAGGGCGTTCTTTTTGGTTTATAATACTATATAACTACTATGTTAATATGGTTATAGTCTCTATTGTATCTTATAAATATACGACTCTTTTAAGGAGGTCAGCTTATGGGACTCAGCAATGAACAGCTGGAGCGGTATTCCAGACACATAATACTTAAAGAAGTAGGTGTTAGAGGTCAGAAGAAACTGCTTGAGTCGAAGGTCCTGGTAGTCGGAGCCGGCGGCCTCGGCTCCCCTGCCGCGATGTATCTTGCGGCGGCGGGCGTCGGCACTATTGGCATCGTGGACGACGATATAGTTGATCTGTCTAATCTCCAGCGTCAGATAATGCATGTTACGTCCGAAGTCGGCAGACCGAAAGTCGATTCGGCGAGGGATATGCTCACAGCTCTTAATCCCGGTATCGATATACGTACATACAGAACTCTGCTGACTTCCGACAACGTTATGGACATAATAAGCGACTACGACTTCATCGTAGACGGCACGGACAATTTCGCCGCCAAGTTCCTGATAAACGACGCCTGTGTCATTGCGAAAAAGCCCTTTTCGCACGGGGCAGTCTTCAGGTTCAACGGCCAGCTGATGACCTATGTGCCCGGTGAAGGCCCATGTTACCGCTGCGTCTTCAGAGAACCTCCGGAGCATGCGGTCCCCAACTGCCGTCAGGCCGGAGTCATGGGCGCCATGGTTGGGATCATCGGATGCATGCAGGCGGTCGAGGCGATCAAGTACATAGTAGGAGTAGGACGTCTTCTGACCGGAAAGCTCCTTATCGTCAATGCGCTGGACATGGAGACCGAGACTATCGACCTGGCTGACGCTCCAGACTGTCCGGTATGCGGCAGCCATCCAACGATTACGAAGCCTTTCGACTATGAGATAAAAGCGTGTGAACTCAAGACCTGACCCGTCGGGCCGGTCATAAAGATTTGGAGGATGAAATGATGGATGATATAAAGAGGATATCTGCAGAAGAATTTGCAGCGATGGACAAGAAAAACATCACTGTGCTCGATCTCCGTGAACCCGATCAGGTCATCGTCGCTCCTTACCCCGACGCTGTCAACGTCCCTCTCTCCCGGATCGGTCAGGACCTTGACAACGTACCTAAGGACAGGCCCGTTTACGCGCTCTGCGACGTCGGTACACTGAGCGAACAGATCGTCGAGGTCCTTCAGGACCGGGGTTACGACGCAACGAACGTAGACGGAGGTTTCAAGGCGTACTTCGCCGTTCTCCGGAATTCCGAACCCGTGCATATAGACGCCAAAGGGCTAAAATGTCCGGGGCCGATAGTAAAGGTCGGTGATACGCTTCGCGGCCTTAAAAACGGAGAGCGTGTTTTTGTAGAAGCCACCGAAGACGCTTTTAAATCGGACATAGCGGTATGGTGCGACAGGACGGGGAACCGGCTCGTCAGTCTGGACGTAAAAGACGGAGTGATCGAGGCCCTTGTCGAGAAGGCCGAACAGCCCGCAGGGGCACGTCCATCCTCAGGCAACGGGAAGACCTTCGTCGTGTTCTCCGGCGATCTGGACAAGACAATAGCAGCATTTATAATGGCTAACGGAGCCGCCGCCATGGGGCGCAAAGTCACAATGTTCTTCACGTTCTGGGGGCTCAATATACTGCGCCGTACGGAGAAGGTAAGCGTATCCAAGAGCTTCATCGAGAAGGCTTTCGGTTTCATGATGCCCCGGGGCACAAAAAAACTCGGCCTCTCCAGAATGAACATGTGCGGCGCCGGCGCTAAGATGATCCGCGGGATCATGAAACAGAAGGGCGTGAATTCGCTGGAGGAACTCATAGACGGCGCCAGGTCCCACGGTGTACGGCTAGTTGCGTGCCAGATGTCCATGGATATCATGGGCATACACAAGGAAGAGCTGATAGACGGCGTCGAGCTCGGCGGCGTCTCGACTTTCCTCGGTTCCGGCGAGGAATCGGACATGAGTCTTTTTATATAACGGAATTACGGGGGCGCCTCCCCCTGAAATCAAAAAGAGCTCACGCACCTTTGCGGATGCGTGAGCTCTTTTTTCATATTTGCTTAGCCGTTCCGACGCGCTGGCCCAGTCTTACGGGTATCTCCACCTCGCCGGACATCCCGTCCAGTTCACCGGACAGGAGTTCCGCTCTGTCTTTCTCCAGAAGGATGATTATCGTGCTTCCGCCGAACAGGAAGCATCCCTTCTCCGCTCCCCTTTTCACGGGCGCTATGCCTGAAGTGTC
Source organism: uncultured Clostridia bacterium (assembly GCA_947306975.1). Classification (GTDB taxonomy): domain Bacteria; phylum Bacillota; class Clostridia; order Oscillospirales; family Oscillospiraceae; genus RGIG8048. The sequence goes on from CAMZHU010000062.1 coordinate 2,297, forward strand.
GGCGGTGCAGAGAGGATGGTTGTCGATCCTGCCGACTACCAGCGCTCCGACCTCTATCTGAGCTGCAGTACCGAAATTATCCGTATCGATGAGCGTTATCTCCCTGCTGTTCTCAGTGAACACGGGATACTTCCTCAGCGCTATAGGGCTCACCGCATGCAGCTTCCCGGGGATCTCACGGGGAATGTGCGCAAGTCCGCTGTCGAAGAACACGTATCTGTGGTAGTCTCCTACGCGAAGTCTGAAGACCAGGCACAGCCCGTCCTCGAACCTGTCAGCGAGTTCCTGATCCTCCAGCAGATCGGCGACGGAAAAGTCGCTCTGCTTGATCGGCAGGATAAGACCGCTGTCGATCCGGTATGCGGAAAGCATGCCGTCGCACGGACTGATTAGAGCCGCCGGATCGCTGTCGACAGGCCGCAGCTCAGGTCTGATCCGCCTCGTAAAACAGTCGTTGAAACTCGCGAAATCCGTGCTCTCGCACTCGGAGAGATCTATTTTGTTTCTTCTTATAAAACTCGGTATCAGCCGTCTGGAGAAATGCGATGACAGGAACTTTCCGGCCCGTTCGGAAAAAGCCGGATGCGTCAGGACTTTCAGCAGCAGTCGTCCAAGTAACGTCCTGTACAGGAAGCTGACCGCGGGTCTTCTTTTATCCATAATATCAAGCCCGTCCGCGCGCACATTCATCTAGTGTAATAGCGCGCTGTCAAAATGTGTTGTTTTTCCGCCTCATGATGATAACAGCCGCAGCTACGATAACCATACAGAGCAGAACGCAGGAGTAGAAGGATACCGATCTGGCCATGAGCTCGAGAGCTGCGGCGTCGGCCTCGGACATCAGCGGCCGGAAACCGTCGAGCATCATGAGGTCCGTGACGCCCATTGCGCCCGGGATCGGTAGAAAGTTGGATCCTATACTAATAAGGCACTGCGCGCCAAGAAGCTCGAGACCGTTAATGAACACGGCGGCGCGCTCTGCACCGGGCATGTTGACACGTATTGCTATGTACATGAACATCGTTACCGACAGCTGGCACAGTCTCTGCGCAAGATTGAAGCCCAGCGCTTTCGCCATGGCCGGCCATCTTCCGGGGATCATCGACACATAATTGCCGTAATTAACAAGCCCGTTGCTGAGCCTTTCCCGCAAGCGTTCGGGATTCCTGATCACCCGCAGCCTGCACCCGGTCTTTATAAGGAACTCGCCGACTGAGCTGACCCAGCTAATCTTCGTAAGAGCAAGTATAAAGAACGCAACGATAACTATGAGAATCAGAGAGCCGATGATTATGAGCGCCCTTGCTACTGGGCGGAAATGTAGATACACGTTCGGCGCAAAGATCACCGTCGCAAGGGCGATCAGCAGACCGGCAACGGTGTAGAGCGCCAGATTGAACACAAGGCTGGCCGTTGTACAGCTCGCAGGTATGCCGTTCTTTATCATGAAATAAGCGCAGGCCGGCTGGCCACCCGTCGCCGAGGGCGTTATCGCTGAGAAATAGATGTCCGACGCGCTGAACACCACGCTCTTTCTGACCGAGCATCTCTGACCGAACGATCTTACTATCGTTCTTATGGCAAGTCCTTCGAAAAGCACGAAGCCGAGCATGGCGACGAACGCCAGCACTATATACTGCGGAGCCGATCCTTCCAGAAGGCCGGCAAGTCTCCTCACGGAAAAGCTTTTGCTAGCAGTAGTGACGGCGGCTATCGAGCCTGCCGCCAGGAAAACGAACAGGACCGCCCAGATGATTGTTCTCTTTTTTGATCTATCTGACCCAAAGGAATCTTTCATTGTCAAGCCTTTTCGAGACCGCCAGCCCTATCTCGGCAGCCAGGATGCCCGTAGGGATATCTATGAAATAGTGCTGTTTGATCAGCACGACGGCGCAGGCGCACAGCACGGTCTCAAGTGTGATGATCATTCGGTAAGTATTTCCGACACGTTCCATTTTTAGTGCGGATCTCATTGCTATCCAACTCGCCAGAACATGGATCGACGGAAGACAGTTTACCGGTTTGTCGACGCTGTATATGATATTCAGCACCCAGGTAAATACGCCGTTTACCTCAAGGTGCGGCCTCTCCATTATTGTCGGGTACGCGATGAAAACGACGAGGCAGAGGATCTTTGCGATCACATCGGCCTTACAGAACCGGTAACAGAACGCCTTTCCTTCTCTGGCTGTAAAAAACCAGCCTGCTGCCCACTGCACGAACGCAAGCACATAAAACACGACAAAAAACGGGACGAATGGAATGGCCCCGTCAATCTTCATGTTTATATAATGCCTTTGCTGATCGTTTACGGCAAACCCGGTGACATAGTAGACGATGAGATTGGCTGCTATGACGGCCAGCACTGGGATCCACGCATATTTAGGAAATAGCTCTGTCTTCTTCATGCGAGTCCTCTCCGTACCTGACCGCAGAAATATATTTGTTAGTTTACCACATCCGGACCACATATGCAAGACGGCATGTTTTGTCTTTTCTTATATGCGTTCTCTTTTTCTGCAGGGGAAGCGCAAAAGCTGGTATACGCTTCAAGATTCAGCGGTCCATCCCCCCATAAAAGGAAAACGGGGACGCAGGAGCAATTGCTCCGCGTCCCCGTTGCCGGTCACTTTTTCAGATCGCGGCAGGCGCCTGACATCGCACAATTGGCACAGTTGCAGCCGCAGGAGGTTTTTCCTTTTTTTCTGTCCTTCACGATTTTCACTATAATGGCAGCGACTGCAGCGGCCAGGAGAAGGCACAAGAGGATCGTAACAAGATTATGAGCTAACCAGGATATCATTTGATGTCCGGCCCCCTTCCGTATAGGAGGTTATTTTACTTTGACCGTCTCGGTCAGGTTAGTGGATTCACGGTACTTTCTGATAAAGAGCATGTAGATTATCACTGCAAGGAATATAAGCGCGAAAATAAGTCCCGCCGGATCTGCGCCTCCGGTGAACAGTCTGCCGATCTGATAGACGATAAGGGAGACGACGTATGCGAATACGCACATATAGCCGATTGCGAACCAGGTCCACTTACCGCTGTTCATCTCGCGCCTGATGGCACCCATCGCCGCGAAGCACGGAGCGCACAGCAGGTTGAACAGCATGAATGCGAATGCCGCCAGCTTCCCGTGACCGTCTGAATTGCGGTTGAAGTCAGTCGCTACGTTCTCCCAGATCTGGTCACCGTTCTCTTCAAGTTCTTCCTCGCCGTCCTGATCGTCATAGTTATACAGGACGCCGAAGGTCCCGACGACGTTCTCCTTTGCGATCAGACCTGTAACAGTTGCGACAGTAGGCTTCCACGAGCCGAACCCCTGAGGTCTGAATATCACTGAAACGGGCTGCGCAATACGGGCAAGGACGGAATCGTCAGAGGGATTGACTTCGTCGGTCTCGATACCCATACGATCCGCGACCTGCTCTATATACTCATCAGTCACGATCGTCTCATCCTCATAAAGCACGTCGACCATACCGAAGGTACCGTTGACCGTGCCGAAGCCCTGGAGGAACCAGAGCACGATGGTCGAAAGCACTATTATAGTGCCGGCCTTCTTTATAAAGGACCAGCCGCGCTCCCACATGGCGCGAAGAACGTTTCTTGCAGTCGGCGCGTGGTATGCCGGAAGCTCCATGACGAAGGGCGCAGGATCGCCGGCGAACGGTTTCGTCTTCTTGAGCATGATGCCTGAGATAACGATCGCCGCCACGCCGATGAAGTAAGCCGAAGTCGCGACCCAAGACGAACCGCCGAACAGAGCGCCTGCTATAAGTCCGATTATAGGCATCTTTGCGCCGCAGGGCATGAAGCATGTGGTCATGATCGTCATGCGGCGGTCACGCTCGTTCTCGATCGTACGTGATGCCATGACACCCGGGATACCGCAGCCGGTACCGATCAGCATTGGGATGAAGCTCTTGCCGGAAAGGCCGAAACGGCGGAAAATACGGTCCATGATGAAAGCTATACGGGCCATGTATCCGCAGTCCTCAAGGATCGCAAGCATCAGGAAAAGGACGAGCATCTGAGGTACGAATCCGAGCACGGCTCCGACGCCGGCAATTATACCGTCAGATATAAGGCCGACTATCCAAGGCGCGGCTCCCCATCCCTCGAGCAGAGAACGTGAGCCTTCTATCAGCCAGGCCTCTCCGAAAACGTCGTTCGTCCAGTCTGTCAGGAACGTTCCTATTCCTATTCCGCCGTCAGCAATGGATTTACCCATCGCCAGAGCGTATACGACGAACATCACGACAGCGAAGATGGGAAGCGCCAGCCAGCGGTTCGTGACGACTCTGTCGATCTTATCCGAAGGCGTGAGCCCGCCCCTGTTCTTTTTCTGGCAGCAGGCCTTTATTACGGAGGCTATATAAAGATATCTCTCGTTTGTTATGATCGACTCGGCATCGTCGTCGAGCTCTTTTTCGGCAGCCTTTATATCCTCCTCGATATGGCTCATCACAGACGGATCGAGCTGCAGCCTTTCCATGACCTTTTCATCACGCTCGAAGACCTTGATCGCATACCATCTCTGCTGCTCTTCAGGCATGTTGTGCACCGTGCTCTCTTCGATGTGAGCAAGCGCGTGTTCGACCGGTCCGGAAAAAGTGTGCTGAGGAACGGTAACACCCTCTCTGGCAGCTTGTATAGCAGTTTCCGCAGCTTCAGTTATCCCGGTACCCTTCAGAGCGGAGATCTCTACGACCGCGCATCCGAGCTGCCGCGACAGTTCGTTAGTGTTGATCTTGTCGCCGTTCTTTCTGACGACGTCTATCATGTTGATCGCCACGACCACGGGTATGCCGAGTTCGGTGAGCTGTGTTGTCAGATAGAGGTTCCTCTCAAGGTTCGTTCCGTCCACTATATTGAGTATGGCGTCAGGGCGTTCCTCTATCAGGTAGTTTCTCGCAACCACTTCCTCCAATGTATACGGAGAAAGCGAGTAGATACCAGGCAGGTCGGTTATGGTGACCTCGCTGTGCTTTTTGAGCTTGCCTTCCTTTTTCTCCACAGTTACTCCCGGCCAGTTTCCGACGAACTGGTTGGAGCCTGTCAGCGCGTTGAACAGTGTCGTTTTGCCGCTGTTAGGGTTGCCCGCCAGGGCTATTCGCATATTCATTCTCTTTCCCTCACTCATTGATTAGCTTTCGCTAACTTTTGGACCTGAACAAGCGGGGCACCGCCCCGCGATAAAGTTATTCTTTTCGGTCCGTTCCGGTCGCAGGAGTTCCCCCCTCTTCTCCGTCGATCTCCACCATCTCGGCGTCCGCTTTTCTAAGCGACAGCTCGTATCCGCGGACATTGATCTCAACGGGATCACCGAGCGGCGCGACCTTGCGGACATACACCTCGACGCCGCGCGTCAGTCCCATATCCATGATCCTTCGTTTTACGGCGCCGGTGCCGTGGAGTCTTACAACTTTGACAGTATCTCCCACATTCGCCTCTCTGAGCGTTCTCATTTCTCCTAACCCCCTTGCTTTGCAGACCCTCGCCGGTATGCCCGGCGTCAGATCATTATTCTGCCCGCCATCTCTTCGCTGATGGCGACGCGTGATTCCTTTACTTTGACTATAACGTTGCCGCCGAGCACCGACAGGAGCACTACGTCCCCGCCAACGACAAACCCGAGATTCTCCAGATGCTGTTTTACCTTCGGGCTCCCGCCTATCCTTTTGATAGTATTCTCCTCTCCGATATCCGCAAGATACAGCGGCATCATGACTGTGACCTCTTTTCCCGGTGCAAAAACGGTTAGTGTCGTCTAACCTGAGTGCCGAAATATTGATTAGCTCT
>CAMZHU010000063.1 GCA_947306975.1 uncultured Clostridia bacterium
CTCTCTCGCGCAGTCGATTATCCTCTGAGTTACATCCATCGGGTGACGTCTCCTTTCGTTCTTTCCGCTGCAATGATGATATCATTCTTCAGCCGCACAGACAAACATATAACGCGAGAAAACAAGACCTGGGCTTTTTTTCATGCACAGGTACAAATACGGCTCCCTGTCATGGTGCCAACGCATATTTCATCAATAATAATGATCCGGATCCGTTTCCTGCCGGAAACGGTCCGGATCATTTCCCTTTGGTGCGGGTAACAGGATTTGAACCTGCACGGTCGCCCACTGGAACCTAAATCCAGCGTGTCTGCCAATTCCACCATACCCGCGAATAATCTACTTCTCTCTGCCGCAGCCTTTACTCATCCGCGGCAGAGAAATAATAACACCTGTCATGCGCAAACGCAAGTTCTACTTTCCGATCATCTCGTCAAACTCATCTTCTGTGATTATTCGGATCCCCAGGCTCTCTGCCTTCGTGAGCTTTGAACCGGCATTCTCTCCTGCGAGCACCGCAGTCGTTTTCTTGGATACTGAAGACGATGTTTTGCCGCCCTGACTGCGTATGATTTCAGAGGCTTCATCGCGTGTGTATTTCGACAGTGTTCCGGTGAGGACGAAAGTCATGTTTTCGAACAGTGTACCTGTCTTTTCCTCCGTGCTGGCCATGCTGACACCGGCATTACGGAGAAGCCCGAGAAGGTGCTGAGACTGCTGTGAAGCGAACCATTCCCTTATGTTCTTAGCAGTAACTGCGCCTATATCATCCACCTCTGTGAGCTCTTCCTCGGACGCATTCTCGATCGCGTCAAGAGTTCCGAAGTGCAATGCGAGCGATTTCCCCGCGCTCTGACCGACCTGCAGGATGCCCAGCGCGTAAAGAAGACGTGCTAGGCCGCGTGTCTTGGACGCTTCTATCGCAGCGATCAGGTTCTCGGCGGACTTGGTGCCCATCCTGTCAAGGGAGGCGACCGACTGGGCGTCGAGATAATAAAGATCGCCGGCGGACCGGATGAGCTCCGCGTCCAGAAGAGCTTTGGAAACGGATATCCCGAGTCCGTCTATATCCATCGCTCCGCGGGATGCGAAATGTACTATGTTGCGCAGGAGCTGTGCCGGGCATTCGGCACCGCGGCACCTGAGCGCCGCCCCTCCTTCGTCTCTGGTCACCGGTGCGCCGCAGACTGGGCATGTATCCGGTATGACGAACGGCGCCGTGCCGTCCGGACGCTTTGAGTAAATGACTTCAAGCACTTCCGGGATTATCTCCCCGGCTTTCTGGATGAGCACCGTATCTCCGATGCGAATATCCTTTTCGTTTATGAAATCCTGATTGTGCAGAGTCGCATTTGTGACAGTAGTGCCAGCGAGTCGGACCGGCTCTACAACGGCTTTGGGCGTCAGCACTCCTGTGCGTCCGACCTGAACGATTATATCCGTCACACGGGTCTCTTTCTTTTCGGGCGGGTACTTGTAAGCCACTGCCCAGCGCGGGGCTTTGGACGTGCTTACAAGCGTCTGCCCCTGCGCAAGCGAGTTGACTTTTACCACAGCGCCGTCGATATCATAGTCGAAGGTATCCCTGCTGTCCCCCAGCCAGGCTATACGTTCGGCACATGACGCCGCGTCCATGCATTTCATGTGTCCTACGACAGGGAACCCCAGAGAACTCAGATAATCAAGAGTCTCCTCATGAGATGAGAACTCTTTTCCTGTAACAGTCTGGATATTGAAGACCAGTATCGCGAGCCGTCTCTCAGCAGCGACTCTCGGATCCTGCTGCCGCAGCGAGCCTGCAGCCGCGTTCCTGGGATTGGCCAGAGGCGCCTCGCCGTTTATGTCTCTCTGTTCGTTTATGTCTTCGAAAACGGAACGGGGCATATATACCTCGCCGCGGACGACAAGATGCTCAGGCGCTCCTTCTATCCTTTTCGGGATGGATGCAACCGTCATGAGATTTGCCGTGACGTCCTCACCTGTTACTCCGTTTCCGCGGGTAGCACCCTGTGTAAACACTCCGTTCTCATATCGCAGGGCAACTGAGAGGCCGTCGATCTTTGGCTCTACGACATATTCCGCGTCTTTGACGGCGGCCGAGACCCGCTCAATAAAGTCTGATACTTCGTCATAAGAAAAAACGTCGTTGAGGCTCTCCAGGGGCACTTCATGCTGTACCGGAGCGAAAGCAGCCAGCGCGCTCCCGCCAACTCTCTGCGTTGGGGAGTCAGGCGTCCTGAGCTCCGGATTCTGTTCTTCCAGCTCCTTGAGTCTGCGCATTAGCGCGTCGTACTCGAAATCGCTTATAGTCGGTGCGTCGAGATCGTAATAGTTCCTGTTGTGCTCGCTGATCTGCCGCCTCAGGCCGGCGATCTCTTCTCTGGCGTCCATAGTTAATCTCCTTATTTGCGGCGTAAAGGCCCGTTTCTATTTCACGCCGGACAGCATATCCGCCGCCAGCATCACGCCAAGCTTTCCGGATTCATAGGTAAGCCCGCCCTGCAGATAGGCGCAGTACGGTTCCCTCATCGGTCCGTCGGCTGATAGCTCTATAGAAGCGCCCTGGATGAAAGCTCCTGCAGCCATGATCACCGGACAGTTGTATCCGGGCATATCCCAGGGCTCCGGCGTAACGAATGAATCCACAGGCGCTCCCGACTGGATGCCCCGGCAGAAAAGGGAAAGCCGTTCGGCGCTTCCGAGCCTGACCGTCTGAATAATGTCAGACCTCGGCGCATCCCACGCCGGGAACGAGTCGTAGCCTATGAGTTCCATCAGTCTTGCGCAGAACACAGCCGTCTTAAGGGCCTGTGCGGTCGTGTGCGGTGCCATGAACAGTCCCTGATAGAGCATCCTGTTGTTGCCCAGCGTGGCTCCGACTTCACCGCCGATGCCCGGCACAGTGAGTCTGAAGGCCGCAGCCTCCACCAGATCGGCGCGTCCTGCTATATATCCTCCGCGGGGCGACAGGCCGCCTCCCGGGTTCTTTATCAGCGAGCCTGCCACAAGATCCGCGCCGACTTCTGTCGGCTCCTTCAGCTCCGTGAATTCGCCGTAGCAGTTGTCCACTATGATCGCCGCTTTGGGATTGACCTCCTTGACCGCGCTGCAGATCGAACCTATCTCGTCTATCGTCAGCGCCGCCCTGTCGGAGTATCCGCGGGACCTTTGTATCGCCACGGCTGTTACGCTCTTGTCCGCCGCCATGGCTTTTATAACCGGGATGTCAGGCTTCCCGCGCGGCGTCAGTTCCGTGTGCGTATAGTTTATGCCGTAATACCGAAGCGAGCCGGGCTGACAGTCCTCAATTCCTATGGCGCTGTGTATGGTGTCATAGGGAGCGCCGGTAGCGTACATAAGCGTATCCCCCGGCTTCACCGCGGAAAACAGTGCGTTTGTGATCGCATGGGTGCCGTTGGCGAAGTCTATGCGTACCAGGGCTGCTTCAGTCCTGAAGATATCCGCATATACCCTGTCCAGCGTATCTCTCCCGCCGTCGTCATAACCGTAGCCTGTAGTCCCCGCGAACAGCGAATCGGATACCCTGTGGCTTCTGAAGGCGCTGAGCACCTTCTCGGTGTTCTCAAGCGCTACCGCGTCTATCTCCGCCAGGCGGCCAGCTATATCCGCAGAAGCCTTATCCGCCAGGTCGCGTATCTCCGGCGAGATAGTGAGCCGTTCCATCAGAGCGTCCCTCCAAGTTCTTCGAGCAGCAGACCTGCGAGCCTCGGCAGATCCTCGATATCCGATACCGCGGCGACACATGCCGGCGAGTGTATGTTCCTCATTGCGGCGGCGAGGCCTATGACCTTGACGCCCGCACGGGAACGCTGCACCGCTGAGGCGTCCGTACCTCCGGCGATATAACTCTTAGTCTGCCATTTGATACCGTATTTGTCTGCAGTCTCTGTCGCGAACTTATATAGCCCGCGGTCGTAGATACTTCCCCGGTCCATGAAGGGGATCACGACTCCCTTCCCCGGTGAACATATCCTTTTTGCGCCTTTGACCGACGGCAGATCGGCGGCCGTCGTGCCCTCCAGTATGACGGCGATCTCCGGCTCAAGCCTGAAAGCCGCTCCGAGGACGCCTCGACAGCCTACCTCCTCCTGTACCGTGAATACGAACCAGCAGTCGAAAGGAAGATCGCTCTCGATGAGCTTTATCATTGCCGCGCAGCCCACCCTGTCATCGATGGCCTTGGCCTTGAGGAATCCGTCGCCGAACAGAACGGTCTCCGGGTCGAACGCGCCTGTATCTCCGAGAGAAACCAGCTTTTCAGCCGTTTCTTTATCCTTTGCGCCGATGTCGATGTACATATCGTCCACCTTCGGCACGCGCTTTCTCTCGTCATCCTTCAGAAGGTGTATCGGCTTGCTGCCGATGACGCCGTAGACTCGCTGCGGGCCTACAAATACCTCCTTGCCAGGAAGTATCCGCCTGTCGATCCCGCCCGCGCAGGCGAAGCGCAGATATCCGCCGTCAGTGATATCCGTCACGATAACGCCTACTTCGTCCATGTGCGCCGCGAGCATGACGCGTCTGGCAGGTGTCTTTTTGCCTTTTTTGAACACTATCAGGTTGCCCATCGGGTCGGACGTGATCTTGTCAGCGAAAGGAGCGACGCGTTCCTGGATATACTTACGGACCGGCTCTTCGTTTCCTGTGACACCGTCCAGTGAACATAGTTTTCTCAGTGTCTCAAGCATCGTAACTGCCCCCTTCCGGAATGACTGCCGCGGCAGCGGCCAGCAGCTTTGCCGTATTCTCGGCGTCTGTCAGAGAAACGACCTCAACCGGTGTGTGCATATAGCGCAGAGGCAGACTGAACAGCGCCGTCGCTACTCCTTCGCGGGTGACCTGGATCACTTCGGCGTTGGTCCCGCTGTGCCCGTATGGTTCGACTCCTATCTGATACGGTATGCCTTTCTCCTCCGCAGCTTTCACTATGCGGTCGGTGAACTGTCTGTTCATGTTCGGTCCTCTGCCTATTACGCAGCCGGAACCGAGCTTCTTCGTCTCCCATGTGCTGCAGTCAGGAGTCGAAGCAAAGCCGACGTCCACAATTACTGCGTAATCCGGGTCTACCGCGAACGCGCCTGTCTTTGCGCCCCGGGAACCGACTTCTTCCTGAGTGCTGCCCATGTAGTACACGTCTGCGTTCAGGTCCTCGTCCTTAAGCAGTTCCGCCGCCCGCACGAGGCACGCGAAGCAGGACCTGTCGTCGAGAGTCTTGCTGCAGATGAGGTCATCGCCTAAACGGCGGGCCGAACGCGCGTAAACGCCCGGAGTACCCAGCGGTATCTTTTTTTCTGCCTCTTCCTGCGTCATGCCGACGTCGATGAAAAGATCGTCTATCTTGATCGTTTCGTCCGTCTCCCCCTCTTTGAGAACGTGGGGCGGCATCGTATCTATAACACCGAACACCGGAGGCTCGGTCATCAGTCTCACGCAGCACGCCGGGAGCATCCTGGCGTCTATGCCGCCGAGAGAAGCGAACCGGAGAAACCCCTCTTCGTATCCCGTGACTATAAATCCGATCTCATCTATATGCGCGTCAAAAAGCAGCTTAGGCGCGTTTTCCTTGCCGCAGCGCTTTACACCGATCACGTTTCCCATAACGTCGGTGTTCACTTCGTCGACAAACGGGGACAGAAGGCGTTTTGCCGCATCCCCCGCGCTCTCCTCAAAGCCGGACGGACCGTAAAGGCCGCACAGCTCTTCCATCGCGTTCCCTATTTCCATTTCAGAATCACTCCAGTCCTTTGACTATATCCTTAAAGAAGTTTCCGCGCTCCTCAAAATTGCGGAACCGGTCGAATGAGGTGCATGCCGGGGAAAGTATGACGATGTCTCCATCTTCAGCGAGCTCGGATGCCCGTACCACCGCGTCCCGGAAATCCGGAACAGTGAATATCTCCGGCTCGCCCGAATAGCCGGGCGTATTCTCCACCGCGTTCCGGATCTTATCCGCCGTCAGCCCGGTCAGCACCAGTTTCTTTACGTGTTCAATTATCTCCGGCCCCAGAGCGTCGAAAGGCACGCCTTTGTCCTTGCCTCCGGCTATCAGTATGACCTTCTGTGTGAACGAACGCAGGCCGGCTGTCGTCCGCGACGGAGACGACGCTATGGAATCGTTGTAATAACGGACGCCCCTCAGTTCGCGCACAAGTTCGATCCTGTGTTCAACGCCGCCGAAGCTGCCGGCCACACTGCGCAGCGTCTCCGGCGTTACGATATCCCTTACGGCTGCATAGGCGGCCATATAGTTCTCGATATTGTGTACTCCCGGTATCTTTATGCCGTCAGTCCTGAGGACAGGTTCAGCTTTGCCTTCCCGAACGTCATAGATAACGCCGTCATGACAGTATACGCCGTTATCAACGGGCTGCCGTCTGCTGAATAAAGCGACCCTGCCGATTGCCTCGTCCGCAAACCCGCGGGTTATATCGTTGTCCAGGTTGAACACCGCGAGGCCGTCCGGTCCCTGATTCCTGAATACGTTTCTCTTCGCGTCCACGTATTCCTCCATATCCCGGTGTATATCCAGATGGTTCGGGGCGACATTCGTTACGACAGCCGTGCGAGGGCTTTTTTTCATGGTCATGAGCTGGAACGAGGACAGTTCGACGACCGCGTAATCATCTGGGGACATCTCATCAGCACGACAGAGGAGCGGCGTTCCGATATTTCCGCCCAGATGCACGGTATATCCCTGCGCCTTAAGAAGCTCGGATATTAACGTCGTGGTAGTCGTCTTACCGTCGCTTCCGGTAACAGCGATCATCTCGCACGGACATACATCGAAAAATGCCTCCATTTCTGAGGTAAGAACGGCGCCGCGGCTTACCGCTTCAGCTATCTGCGGAACATCAGGGCGCATACCCGGCGTTCTGAATATTACGTCGGCGTCGAGCCCGTCCAAGTATCCGTCTCCAAGCTTAAGCTCCGCTCCCAGCGTCTCCAGTTCTTCAGCCGTTCCGCCGAGAGCTTCGCGGCTGCGTCTGTCGCAGGCGGTGACCCTGCAGCCTTCCCCCGCGAGCAGTTTTAAAAGCGGCGTGTTGCTGATCCCTATACCTACCACAGCGATCTTTTTATCCTTTATTCCTTCTATATACTGCGAAAGCGTCATTGTTTCACCTTCCTGAAATCATTACAGATAATTATATATCATGGGCTTTCTCTTTTCAAATGTTTATTGGCTTCCGGAACGTTTCCGGCACGTCTGAAATGATATTTGACACGAGAGTCCGCAAAGGTTAGAATAACAGCGCGAGCAGGCCAGACAGCCGCGGGCACGAGCCGAAAGGCTGTGCATGAGGAAAGTCCGGGCTCCGCAGGGCAAGGATAACGGGTAACGCCCGCCGAAGGCGACTTCAGGAAAAGTGCAACAGAGATATACCGCCGCTTCGCATCTGCGGAGCGGTAAGGGTGGAAAGGCGAGGTAAGAGCTCACCCGTCGGCTGGGAACAGACCGACGCTGTAAACTCTATCCGGAGCAACACCGGTATGGGAGCACATGGTTGGCCCGACCGCTCCCGGGGTGGCTTGATCGTGGCGGCAACGCCACGGCTAGATAGATGACTGTCAAGACAGAACCCGGCTTACAGATCTGCTCGCGATACATACGAAAGCACCGGCGTGAAACGCCGGTGCTTTCCCCTTTTTTACAGTTCCTGCGGAATCATAATCGTTTTGTCCCTTGGGGACCCATCTGCCATGCCGATGGTGGACAGGACAGCACGGCCCTCTAGCCAGCACTCCGTGGCAAAGTCACATAACTTCTTCCCCACTCGCAGACACCACAGTCACATCAACGGCATAGACGGAAAAAAAGCCAATCCTGGAAAGTATAATGAAAATAATTATCCAACATATGATTTGAGAGAATATAAAGGCTCAGGAAAGACAATATACTTAAATGCTAAAGTAACAGATTATGAAAATAAAGATTATGAATTTACTGTTAAATTAGTATTTAGTAA
>CAMZHU010000064.1 GCA_947306975.1 uncultured Clostridia bacterium
TGATAACTGTCGCGACCCAGTACGGCGTACCGCTCTCATCGACTTCGAAATTCACGTCGCTGAATATGTACGTCGGGTACTGCAGGCGCAGATGCCTCTGTACCTCCCGGAAGAAGAGCTCTGACGGCGAATAGCGCATGCCCTCACCGGTGCGGACCACGCTGACATCCTGTGAGACCATATCTATGGAGATATATGCCGGAAGGCCGCTCTTTCTGTTGTTGATCCACTTGAAGAAATCGCCGTAATTCAGATAAGTGACTCGCACGGGCCTGTCCTTGTAGTTGATCTGGGCGGTCGAATTGTCCACAGCGAACTGGCTGACAAGATCGGAGAGCTCGCCGAGTTTCCGGTCAGCGAGGACATTCGCCGAGCCGCTGTCGAGCATCGGGATCTGGTCGAAGGATATCTCGGCAACGTCGGTGGCAAAATCGCTTTTTTCCACGGATATGAGACTGCTGTAGGCTTTCGGGTGGAAAATGACGGATGAAATAAGACCGCCTATGATAAGTACGACCAGAAGCAGCCCGATTATTATCCCAGGTACGATGCAGTTCTTTTTGACCGAGCGGAAAACCTCAGTCGGCGTGAAGTCCTGCTTTACGCCTCCGATGGACAGGAGCGTAAGTACGCAGTAAACGAGGAATATAAGGATGAAATAGGTGTACATCTGCGTCGCCTGGAAGTTCATCGGCGGCAGCATGAAATAGTACAGTACCAGTGCGAAAACCACCGTGATAATGATGTTTCTGACGGTTTTCTTTCCGGTCTTGCCGGTCTTTGCCGTCGCTGCGGTCTTAACGGTCCTCGCGGTCCAGTCGTTGATGTTCATATTGACCTCCCTTTGCCGTCTGTTTTCGATCACAGATTTTTTGCTTATTTTTTAGTATATCATGCTTGTCTTTCTATTACAAACCTAGTTTTTCCGGATAGAAAGCCGCCGCGGTCACGCGATCAGCATACCCGCGGCGGCTGTTTTCAGTTCCCGGCTGTACGGCCCGTTCAGTCCCCTTTCGGGAGTACGGATGCAATGGTGTTAGCGAAGCCGGAGAGCGGCATCGTCTGCAGCGTGATCTTGCCCGGTCCGGTCACTATCGTATTAAAGAGACCTTCTCCTCCGAACAGCGCGTTCTTCACGCCCTTTACAGTCTGTATGTCGATATCCACAGAAACGTCCGCGATAGCGAGGTTGCCCGTGTCGACGATCATCTGCTGCCCCGGCATAAGGTCATACTCGACCGCGGAACCGTCGATCTCAAGGAACGCGAGGCCCCTGCCCGACAGTTTCTGCATTATGAAGCCCTCGCCGCCGAAGAATCCGGCACCGACCTTCTTCTGGAAGTGTACTGAGAGCTCCACGCCGCTCGTTGCGGCAAGGAAAGCGGATTTCTGCGCTACGAGCGGTCTGTCCGGCGTTATCTCCACAACGCGGATAGCACCCGGGAAACTGGACGCGAAAGCGATCATGCCGGATCCGCCTTCCGCCGTATAGATGTTCTGGAAGATCGACTCTCCGGAGAACATGCGTCCGAGAACTTTGCCCAGTCCTCCCGCCGAGGTCTGCATCCTCATGTTCGGGCTCATCCATACCATGGAGCCGCGCTCCGTTATCATGCTCTCGCCGGGCTCAAGGTCGCATATCACGACCGGCATCGGCTCGCCCTGGATCTGATATTTCATTGTCAGCCTCCTGTTTATTATTATCTGCGCCCTCCGGCGCCTTTTCACGTCTTCTCACCGTTTTCCCCAGGAAATACCTGATAAAAACTATCCCGAGCAGCAGTGTTAACGCCTCGAAGAAATATATGAGTCCGAGCTCAGCGGAACCTACACCGCCCCAGTTGAACTCGCTCTCGTCCGTAAACTCCGCGATCAGTTCCCGGTCGCTGATCTCGCTTCCGTCCGCGCCGTAATACCTGATCCACGATGGGGAAACAGTCTGAGGCGTCTCGGTCTCGATTATCCTCAGAAACGGCGTCCGCCCGGCTACGCCCTCATAGATCGTTTTGCCGGTCCTGTTGGAATCTGAAAACAGTTTGAAGGACTTGACTTCCGACAGATCGTTGACCGCGTATATCAGAAGGCGCTTCGTCCCGCCCCGGCGGTCCGCATAGGCATTATAAAGCGGCCAGTTCGTCTGATCACTGTAGATAAAGCGATACCTGCCGAGAAGGCCTCTCTCGAGCTTTGCGATGCCGCAGCTGACGTCGTAACCCTCTATCCGGTACAGCGCGAACAGAAACCTGCCCGCGGTCTGCGTTTCAAGCACGTCGGATTCGTTATCCGGCTGAAAGTGGAAACTGTATCCGTCTATAGCGGCCTCAAGGCTTTGCGTCGAGGACGCGTCGACGGAAAACTCCGCAATATACAGACCAACCATAAGCAAGAGCGTGATCACCGCCGTCAGCACGACGCCGAGTATCTTTCTCCGCTGCGCCTTTTCTCTGAGAAGCGAGAGCAGGTTCCTGTCAGCCGACCTCCCGCCGCTCTCGACAGAGAGCCGCTCGCCGGACAGGAGCTCGTTTACGCTCACACCGAGCTCATCACAGAGCGGCATCATAAGCGACACGTCGGGCATGCCCTTGCCTGTCTCCCATCTCGAGACCGTTTTGGCGCTTATGTGCAGTTTATCTGCGAGCTCCGCCTGCGTCAGCGAGAGCGCGCGTCTCTCGCGCGCTATGAACTCGCCCGTCTTTCTCTGATCCATAGGTCAGACCTCCCGTCAGTTTATGTTTATGATCTCACGGTACAGTCTTTGCTCCATAGTATCAACCTATGAATCGTAGGATCGGCGCAAACCGCCCCGTATCCGTGTTATTCTTACTTCTGCGGAAGACGCTCGTCACCCATGAAAAACACCGCTACCGTGCCCGGCCCGCAGTGCGATGCGATGATCGTGCCTATATCGCAGATGCGTATATCGCCTGAGATGTTCGGAAAGCGCTCTTTGACAGCGTCCCTCGTCATCTCGGCGGTCTTGATGCAGTTGGAGTGGCAGACGAAACACTTGCCTGAATACTCCCTGCCGCCTTCCGCGTGCTGCTCCATGGTATCGAGCGTCGTCTGTATGGCTTTCCCGATGCCGCGAACCTTTCCGTACGCGATTATCCTGCCGCCGTCGTCCAGACGCATTATCGGGCAGATATTCAGCACCGTCGCTATCATGGCGGTCGGGCCGGACATGCGCCCGCTGCGCCTGTAATAGTCGAGCCGTGTCGAATAGAACTGGTGGTGGACCTTCTTGGCGTGCGCCGTTACCCAGTCGGCTACCTCCTCCATGCTGCAACCGCGATCGCGCATGTCGGCTGCATAGTCGACAAGGAGGCCGTATCCGGAGGAACTGCAGTAAGAGTCAATAACGATGATCTTCCTGTCGGGATATTTTTCGCGCATGGTCTCTGCGGCGAGAAAGGCGTTCTGCACCGACGGCGTCATTCCGGACCCGAAGTTTATGTGCAGCAGATCGCCTTTCTGGAGCTGCTCATCGAAGAACTGCTCATACTTGTACACGTTCAGCTGTGACGTTCTGGGCATCTTGCCGTCTTCGATAAACTTATAGAATCTCGGCAGGGCCTCCGGGTCTCGCAGCATGTCGTCCTCATATTCGACATCGTCCACGTAGTACGAATAAAACAGCACCGGGATCCCGCGGCCGTTCACGTAGGAATACGGCAGATCGACCGTCGACTCGCAAGACAGGATGAAACTGTTATCCATGGAAATCCGCTCCTTATATGTTCTATTTGAACTTCGTCCGGAAGTGGTGGTTCATTAGTATTATTATAACACAGATACGTCGAGTTTTAACAGGGATTTGCACCGTTTTCATCATTTTTGCAGGAGCTCGTACAGTACTTTCACAAAGAACACGGCTATGACGGTGAGCATCACCGGTTTGACGGCGCGGGCCCCTTTCCTGTCGAAAACGCGAGTCCCGAGATAATTGCCCGCCACACTGAAAACTCCGGCTGCGAGTCCCAGCGGTATAAGGGCCTGACCATGTATGAGAAACACTGCCAGTGCCGATATGTTGCTGGAGAAATTGATCGCCTTGGTGATCCCGTTCGCCGTCGTGAGCCGCATGCGAGCGACTGTCGTCAGAAACAGTATGAGGAAGGTCCCGGTCCCGGGTCCGTAGAATCCGTCGTAAGCACCTATCACCGCGGCAACGATCACGGCCAGAAAGACAGTCATGCCGCGGCTGCGCGGTTCTCTCTCCGTGAGGAACGTCTTGCTGGTCAGCACGAACACCGCTGTCACGGGAAGCAGCACCAACATGATTATTTTAAGCAACGTATCATCGACGAGCAGGGAAAGGCGCGCGCCCGCGCTCGAGCCGGCGACCGCAAACAACGCGCAAAGGATCGCCGGTCTCCACGGTATATAGCCCTCCCGGGCATACCGGGCAACGGCGACCGACGTCCCCATGGAAGAGCTGAGTTTGTTCGTCGCGATCGCCGTATGCGGCGGCAGCCCCGCGATCATATACGCGGGGAGCGAGATGAGCCCGCCTCCCCCGGCTATCGCGTCGATGAATCCGGCGATCATCACGAGCGGGCATACTATCAGGTATTTGACGAGCATATTTCCGATCACAGCCGTTATAGTATTTCTTCAATTAATATATCAGATGCTGCTGTGCCGTTCAATAACGGGCGCTGTCTGTTTTCCCTAAAGCAAGGGAAAGCCTACCATTTTCCGTACCGCTGTGGTAAAATCAGTTTAATGACACCCGAACAGTATCCGAAGGAGGAATACCATAAATGGCAAACGAAGAAAACACCGGCCGCAGCGTAGTATCCGGCTTTGAACTTGCCGCCTCCGCTCTTCCCATGTTAAAGGAGTTCGGCTACTCCGAGAGCACCGAGGAATTCCCGCGCATGGAAAAAGCCGAAGAGCAGATGGAAACGGTTATCCGTGATATCGCCAAAGAGTTCGATAAGCGCAACTGGCTCGATACCGCCGCCTTTGCGGCCTGCTGTGCCTACGCCGGTATCGGCTGCGTATGCATCCTCAAGAGCGGCAGCGGGATATGCTGCGAAAAAGGCGTCGTAGAAACGCTTTCCGAGCCCCGGGGCTTTGAGGATCTGGACGAGTACGTGACCGACATCGCCGGTCTCGGTTTCACCACACGCTGGGGCGAGGAGCTCCGGGAACACCTTGGCGCGCTCACCGCGCGCGTACTTGACCCGCTTTCCGACACTACCGAGGACGACGACACTTTCGGCGCCCAGATGCAGGAGTGCTTTGACGCGATGTACCTTGTCGGTGTCGCGATCGGCATGTCCCTGCTCCGCTCCATCTGAGCCGTCGGAGCACCGATCCGCCTTCGAGCCGACATCCCCTGTTCGCGGAAAACCGCACTGGCCGCGGAACTATCTCTTTATTAAAACGTCAGAACAGTAATACACGCCGGGCGCGCCAGCGTCCGGCGTTTCGGAAGAACCACTTTTTACGGAGGAACACTAGCAATGAGAAACAGACGTTCGACCATACTGATACTTCTCCTGGCGGCACTACTGGCGCTTTCGGGCTGCGGCGGAGCTTCCGCTCCTGCCGTACCCGTCCAGTCAGTGGGCATGATAACCGGCACGGGCGCATCGCTGATGTTCGACAGTTACGCCGGTATCGTTGAATCCGGCGAGACCGTCAACATCGAAAAGGACGAGGGCCTTGAGCTGAGCGAGATATGCGTCTCGCCGGGAGATCTGGTAAAAGAAGGCCAGGTCCTTTTCACCTACAATACAGAGGCGCTGAGTCTTGAACTCGAAAAAAAGGCGCTTGAACTGGAACAGCTCAAAAACACCGTTGAGACCAAAAGATCGCAGATAGAAGAGCTCGAACGCGACAGAGCCAACGCCGGCTCGTCGGCACAGCTGAGCTACACGCTCCAAATACAGGAGCTCCAGATAGAGGTCGCCGAGACGGGCTTCAGCATCACCGCCAAGGAAAAGGAGATAGAGCGCACTAAGAACGCTCTTGAAAACGGAAAAGTCCTCTCACCTGTTGACGGGACTATCCAGAAGATCAACGAATCCGGCGGATACGACGACTACGGTCAGAAGCTCCCGTTCATGACCGTGACCCAGCTCGGTGATTTCAGGATCAAGGGCACGATCAACGAACAGAACCGCGGCAGCCTGTACGAGGGCTGCAGCGTGATCGTGCGCTCCCGTGTTGACAGCAACCGCACCTGGGACGGTTTTATTGAGATGATCGACTGGAACAACCCTCAGAGCGGCAACAATCAGGGTTACTATCCCTCTCCCTCCGGCGGAGACGAGATGGCCGCCTCCAGCAAGTACCCGTTCTACGTGGCTCTGAACGACAGCGAAGGACTCATGCTCGGCCAGCACGTGTATATAGAACCGGACAACGGCCAGTATGAGCAGGCGGCCATGATGCTGCCGGCCATGTATATCCTCGATCCCAATACCTCTCCGTGGGTCTGGGCATCTAACTCGAAAGATAAGCTGGAAAAGCGTTCCGTGACCCTCGGTGAATACGACGGGATGCTCGACTGCTTCGAGATCCTCGACGGTCTAACCGCTGACGACTACATCGCGTTTCCGGACGAAACGTGCACGGCCGGCGCGCCTGTGAGCCGCTACGATGAAAACTCCTTCAGCGGCGACGTCGCACCCAGCGCGGAACCGATCGACGGCGCAATGATCTACGGAGGTGCCTGATGATACTCTCTATGCAGGACATCTGCAAGACCTATATTCAGGGCAAAGTCGAGGTCCCGGTCCTCAAAAATGTCAGCTTTTCTGTTGAACTTGGTGAATACCTCGCCATCATGGGGCCGTCCGGATCCGGAAAAACGACCCTCATGAACCTCATCGGCTGCCTTGACAGACCGTCCTCCGGCACTTATCTTCTGGACGGGCGCGACATCCTAAGTTGCCGCGACGACGAGCTTGCGGAGATACGCAACAAGTATATAGGTTTTGTGTTTCAGAGCTTTTATCTTCTTCCCAAGATGAGCGCTCTCGAGAACGTAGCCCTTCCACTGCTCTACGCCGGTATGTCCAAAAAAGACCGTCTAGACCGGGCGCGGGAGGCTCTCTGCACAGTCGGTCTCGAGGACAGGATAGACTTTCGTCCCAATCAGCTCTCCGGCGGACAGTGCCAGCGCGTAGCCATCGCCCGCGCCATCGCCGGGCATCCCTCTCTTCTGCTAGCTGACGAGCCCACCGGCGCTCTCGATACCGCATCCGGCGAACAGGTCATGGAGATATTCAGCCGTCTTCACAGCGAAGGCTCCACGATAATCATGATTACACACGAGCAGGCTATCGCAGACTGTGCGGAAAAGATCTACCGCATCCGCGACGGTGTTCTCGACACGGGAAAGGCGGGTGGAACGGATGACTAAGAAGAAAGCCGTGATAACCGCCGTATGCTGCGTCGTCGCAGTCGCTCTGCTCCTCGGCGGAGTTTTTGCGGTGGCAAAGCTGCGTCAGCCGCCTGTCAACGTATACCCCCTCGAGAATCTCGCCATGACCGGTGATTTCATCGGCGGCGGTTCCACCTACGGATATGTGCGTTCCGACAGGGTCCAGGCGGTGTATCTGTCTGAGACTCAGGACGTGACCGCTATCCACGTGACCGAGGGCCAGACAGTCAAGGAAGGCGATCCGCTCCTTGATTTTGACACCACGCTCACTGACCTGCAGCTGCAGAAGAAAGAACTCGAGGTCAAAAAGGCACAGCAGCAGCTCCAGAATGCACAGGACGAGTACTACGAGATATGCAACTACCGTCCGTACGTACCTTATGTCCCGCCCGCGCCTGAACCCGAGCCGGAGCCCGAACCTGT
>CAMZHU010000065.1 GCA_947306975.1 uncultured Clostridia bacterium
GTGCTCTGGATGATAGGAATCATGCGGGGCTCGCCGTTTTTCGGCGTATATCCCGCATGGATGCAGTTAGTATTGATCTTGTAGCTCATGTCTGGATCTCCTGTGATTATTCAAATATGATCCGTGCCTTTTCACGGGTTATTCGCTTTCTGATCCGCTGTCCGGATCTGCGGGACAGCAGGGGAAGTCGACGGTGAAACGCATACCGCCCTCCGCCCGGCGTTCCGCTGAGATATGTGCCCCAAGTTCGTCTACGGTGCTGCGTACTATGGCGAGGCCCAGACCGCTGCCGCCGGCCTCACGGGAACGGGCCTTATCGACTCTGTAGAACCGGTCAAAAATGTGGGGCAGATCTTCTTCAGGTATTCCTACGCCGGTATCCTCGACGGTGAAACGCACTATGCCGTCCGCTTCTTTCAGCTTGATTCCGATTTCTCCGCCGTCGTGATTGTACTTGATAGCGTTCTCTATAAGATTCAGCGTTATATGCCGGAGTTCGTCGTCTGATGCATATACGAAGCAGTTGGGCTCAAGTTCCGATGAGATGTTCACGCTGCGCTCGTCCGCAAGCGGCTGGAGAAGACGGAGCGTTGAACGCACACTTTCTGCGACGTCCATACGGGATCGGTCAGGCGTTATATTGTTGTCCAGACGGGTGAGAGATATGAGTTTTTCCGTGGTCCGCGCGAGTCGCGACGCCTCGTTGCCTATATCCGTTATGAATTCACGTGTCATCTCCTCGGGCATCGTATCGTTCTGGAGTATGCTGTCGCTAAGAAGCCGTATCGAAGCCAGAGGCGTCTTCAGTTCATGGGAGGCGTCAGCAACGAACTGCTGGCGGCGCTCCTCCGTTTCCTGAAGGCGTGAGGTGAGATCGTTGAATTCGGAGCTCAGCCGTGTGAGCTCGTCGTTGCCGGTTACCCTGATACGGTATTCATATTCTCCTTCCCGGACCATGACGATCGCGTCCATGATCTTGTTGATGCGCTGCATCGTCATGCGCAGGACTATGAGGGTCGCTATAACTGTCAGAGCGGCAATTATTATGGAGAGATTACGCGCCCTGTCCTGCAGACCTATAAGCACAGCGCCCTGCTCGGAGTCGCGCTCGCTCATACAGAATGCACCGGCGGTCACACCGCCGATCATGACCGGGACAGAGATGCTGCTGGAGAAAGCGTCGTCATAAAAGCGAGAGTAGAACACGTCTCTGCCGGCAAGGGCACGCTGCAGATGCTCGTCGATCTGGCTGTCAGATATGTTGTCGTTATCCTTACGAGAGGAATAAAGCTCCTCTCCGGACGGATCCACGACGACAACGCGCGCAAAATCACGGACCTCCAGAATATCGAACACCTGGCTGACGTTCTCCTTCGACAGATGGTCCAGTGCGGACAGCGAGGTGCTTATAACGGAGGCCTGAGTCTCAAGAGAGGTCTGCTTCGAGGTGAACATCATATTTCTGGAGGCCGTCAGGAAATATGTGTTTATGAGAAGCAGCAGAACGGCTATTATGGCGATGAACAGGGCGGAGAGCCTTGTTACGATGCTGTTGAAAAAGCCGGTTTTGTTTTGACTAGCCTTTGAAATAGTAGCCAACTCCCCACTTTGTCATGATGCGTTCAGGCGACGCGGGATCGCGCTCGAGTTTCTCACGCAGGCGGCGGACATGCACGTCCACCGTGCGTATGTCGCCATGATAATCGTAGCTCCAGATGATGCTGAGCAGGTTCTCGCGGCTGTATACGTGGTTCGGGTTCTTCATAAGCAGTTCGATTATATCGAACTCTTTTGCCGTGAGATCGACGGGTTTTCCGTCGCTCTTGGCAGTGCGGCGCTGCGGGTCTATTGAAATATGTCCGATCGTGATCTGCGCGGTGCTGCTCTGATCAGTCAGCGCAGAGCGGCGAAGCAGAGCGCGGATCCTGGCCTTGAGTTCCAGAATGTTGAAAGGCTTGGTGATATAATCGTCCGCGCCGTATTCAAAGCCCATGATCTTATCGGTGTCCTCGCTGCGGGCAGTGAGCATTATGATGGGCACGGTCGAAAACTCCCTTATCTGCATACAGGCCTCGAGACCGTCAACATTGGGCATCTTCTGATCAAGTATGATAAGGTCGAACCTCGTCGCGCGGGCGAGTTCCACCGCCTTGGCGCCGTCATAGGCGACGCTGACCTGATAACCTTCGCTCTCAAGGTTGAATTTGATGCCTTTTACAAGAAGGACTTCGTCGTCGACAACGAGTATTTTCACGGAACAGCTCCTTTCAGATATGGGCGTGTACGTACATCCGGCCTGTGGCGTCAGCCGCTGTAACCAGCTTACATGTCATACGGAGCCCCGCGACCGGTCCGGAGGGCATGGCCGACTCCGTTTCGGGACCCGTTACATTATTTGACGGTTTGTGTTGTATTGATGATCAATATTTGTTATACTGACCGTACGGACATTCCGTACTTACAGATATTAACACATATTAATTGTAGCATACATTGCGGAGTTTTTGAATGAAAATTTTTCGAAAAATACTGCTTCTAACGCTTGCAGCCGTTCTCGTGCTCTGTGTTTCGGCCCCTATGGCTCTGGCGGCAGAGGAGATATCGCCGCCGGCCCGTTCCGTAGTCCTGGCAGAGGCCACAACAGGCGAGATACTGTATGAATATCAGACCGCTGTCGAGTATCAGGATGCGAACCTCTCCAAGCTGATGACACTCCTGCTTGCGGCCGAGGCTATCGAGAGCAATCGCGTTTCAGCAGAGGACAAGGTCCAGATAACCGAGGAGATGCTTCCCGACGAGGAGACTGAGTACAGGGGCGTCAATCTGGTTGCGGAAGAGATAATCGGTTTCGGCGATCTTCTGTACTGCATTCAGATGGCATCTGCGGACGACGCGGCGAACGCCGTTGCCGTACATGTCGCCAGATCTATACCGGCGTTCGTGGATCTGATGAATGAAAAGGCTAAGGAACTGGGCTGCAGCCATACGTACTTCACGACGCCCAGCGGCTTGAACGCCGAAGGAGAGTATACAACGGCAAAGGACGCTTACCGCGTATTTACCGCCGCTCTGTCTTTCCCTATACTTGAAACTGTACTCCACAGCATGCGTTATACCGTTCCGGCTACCAACGTTGCTTCTAAGAGGTCGCTATATGCTGAGAAAGCGCTCCGGGACGAGGACGGTGAAGACTATCTGGAAAGCTGCAGCGCAGGCTGCCTTTCCGGAAATTCTTACGACGGCTATATGTTCGCAGCCGCCGCCGGCACCGAGGAACTGTCCCTTATAGCGGTCGTCTTCGGCGACTACAGCCCGAATCTGTTTTCCGGTGCGAAAAGACTCTTCGAATGGGGATTCGGCAATTTTTCATGGAGAACAGTCATATCCACGGATACGGTCCTGGGTTATCGGAAGGTGGAACTAAGCGAAGACAATAAACCTGTCAAGATCGTGCCTTCGTCAGATATCACGCTGCTGTTGGATAATGACATACTTGATACCGACCTCAAGCGGGATGTCGTTATCTATTCGGAGAAGGAGAACGGCAGCCTCAAAGCCCCTATTGCTCCGGGAGACATCCTGGGCGAGCTGACGCTCAGATACAGGAACAAGAGTTACGGTACGGTTAAGCTCGTTTCAGGTACCAATGTCGACCTTATGCGGACTGAATACATAAAGACATCAGTGAAAGATGTTCTTAAACAGACGAACGTGCGGAGAGTGATAGCAGGCGTCATCGTGATGTTCGTGCTCTACTTCGCATATGTTCTGTTCGACCTTATCAGGCGGTACAGGAAAAAGAGAAAGCTGAACAGCATAAAGAAACGCCTAATCGAAGAGAGACGCTCCGGCGGAAGACCGCCGGCAGAGACGGCAGAAAACGTTGTGACATTCAAGCCCGGCAGCGGGCCGCCTGCGGACATGCAGTAAAGATAAATGAGGCTTCGGGAACGATCCCGGAGCCTCGTTGCTTAATATAGTCCCGCACGCAGTTATCTTGAGACCGCGTATTCGTCCCTGGCGCTGCGGAATATGCTGCATCCGTATGAGTCTACGCCTACAGTGAGAGGCAGTCCGTCGACGGTAAAGCGCTTTACCGACTCGCAGCCGAGTTCGGGAAAAGCGATCTCTTCCGCGGATGTTATGTGCTTTGCGATGAGCGCTCCAGCTCCGCCCGTAGCACACAGGTAGACAGCGTGATTTTTTACTATCGCCTTTTCGACCTCGGCGCTGCGCTCGCCCTTTCCGATCGTAGCCGCCAGCCCGAGTGAGTATAGCCGCGGTGTGAATCTGTCCATTCGGGATGAAGTCGTCGGCCCGCAGGATCCGACGGCGTGGCTATCTGATCCCGGGGTGGGACCGGCATAGTATATGACAGCGTCTTTAAGATCGAAGGGAAGAGAGGCTTCCTCATCGAGCAGACGGAACAGTTCCTTATGTGCAGCGTCACGGGCAGTGTAGACAGTGCCGCTTAGAACGACCCTGTCACCTGCGTGCATCTCGGGTATGCGGCTGCGGAGCTCATCCGTGGTGATTGCGAATTCACGGCGTTCCGGAGATGCCTTCGGCGATCTTATAAGCCGCGGCAGCTTCCGTGGCGCGCTGCGGACGACAGCTGTCAGCCTGGTGAGCTTTTTCGCTGCAGGTGCCAGTGCGTCGCCCAGTCTGGTCAGATGCACTCTTGCCGACGCGGCAGGCTTCTCTGTGCCGCTGCTTTCAGCTGGCTGCAGAGCGAGTTCCGATTTTTCAAGTGCCTTCAGCGCTTCATCAAGGCTGCTGCGCAGGCGTTCGGCTTCGTCCTGCAACTCGCTGACAGCCTTCTCGAGCGCATCCGCTCTCTCAGCCTGAGCGTTACGCTCTTCTGCCAGAGAGAGGATATATCTGGAGACGTCTCCGCGATTGAAACCTCCGAACAGCTTTTTCCTGAATACATGTCCGTTTTTATCCATTAATCTGCATCTCCGTTCTGCGGCTCATCGCCGGATTCGCCTCCTGAGGGGAAATCAGGAACTGGCTCGCCGGGCTGCTCGGTAGACTCGCCCGGCTGTTCACCGTTCTGTCCGCCGTCGGGCGGTTCGTGGTGGGTGATGATGCTGTACGTGAGAGGACCGTTGCAGGCGGGATAGTTCTGAGTATCCCACCAGTAGTTGCTAATGATATCTGCGTCGCTTTTAAGAAAAGCGGTCTCGATGCCGCTGATGTCGCACCTTGCCGGGTCGACGTGGTAGAAGCTCCCGTCTATGTACACTATGTTCCAATAGTGCGGGCTGTTGTTGTATCTTCCTGTCACTACACGGCAATCCAGCCCCAGCTTGTCGCAGAGCGCTTTATATGCAAGCGCGAATCCCTCGCTGGTGCAGGATCGGTTCACAAAAGCGCCGAAAGCCGTTGCAGCGACATCCTGATCAGTCAGGGCAGGATCTGCGGCGGTGTCGATGTCGAAATCGGCGTGGCTTATGAGCTTTTCACATAGGGATAGGAGCATGAGCGCGTCAGAATCCTCCGCAACGGTATCGACGATCTGATCCACGTTAGCGTTTATTGAGGACGACATCGATTTGAGCAGCGACTCGGTAAAGACATAATCCAACGAGACCTCTATCACGCGGTCACCGTCTCCGTTCCCAGAGTAAGTGTTGACCGATGCTTTCGGCGGCGCGATTATTGTCAGCGGGTTGCCGATATAAAGCTCCTCGACAGCGTCGGAGATATAGTCTTCGGTCACAATGTTCATGTTGGTGAGGAAAACGATATAATCAGAGCGCTTCTCAAGCGCATCCAGAAGGGTGGAACGTAGATAACGCTGCGAGTACGTAGTCACCATCCCGTCGATCTGAGATTTTGAGTGTCTGTAGTTGACAGTCACCTTTGCTTCATAATGGGAGACGATCTGGTTCACCTCGCTGTTGATGTAGTAAACGCAGTATTCTCCGAAAGCGCTGTCCATGGCAACGGCTTTGCAGATGCGCTCTACATTCGTAGCGACATCGCCGTCATCAAAGGCACTCAGCCCGAATACGGCGCCGCTGCTGTGTTCGCGTATCATCTGCTGGATATTGGAACGGAGTTCGTCGTATGATGATACTTCTATCGTGTCCTCCGGCTGGTTCATAGGAGCGGAGGTATCGATATGCGGCTTGTCCGAAAGCGTGTCGCCCTCCAGTATATTTGCACAGCCGCACAGAGATGCGAGCATGGCGGCGGTTATTAATATAGTCATCAGTCGTTTTGCCATACGGGCACCCCCTTTTCCGGTTTACATAATTCAACAGGCTCAGCTGTTGTCCATGATGTCCTGGAAGCCTTCTCCAAATACTTCCTGTGCCGTCGTGTATATTATAAAGGCGTTTTCGTCGATGCTCCTCACCAGTCTGCGGAGCTCTACGACCTGCTGCTTTTTCACAGCGCAGAGTATGACTTCCTTGCTTGCGCCGGAGTAAGCGCCTTCGCCGTGGAGCAGGGTCGCTCCGCGGTGAAGAGACGTATTGATGGCGTCTTTAATCTCATCGCTGGAATCTGTGATTATAAAACAGAGCTTCGACGTCGATACGCCGTACAGCACGAAGTCGACGACCCGCGTCGCTACGAACATCGCTATGATCGAGTACATGACGCTGTCGAATCTTTTGAAGATGACTGCGAAAGCGACTACGACGACCATGTCCACGAGAAGGATTATTGTGCCAAGATTGATATAAGGATACCTTGCGCGAAGGAGCTTAGAAGCAATGTCCGATCCGCCGGTGGAAGCGCCGACGCGGTACACTAACCCGAGTCCGGCGCCCTCGATTAGACCGCCGTACAGCGAGGCCAGAAGCATGTTCGATGTGGCGTTGATACGGAGAGGCGTAAAGATGTCCACGAATACCGAGGCCAGTATCATGCCTACCAGAGAACCGATGCAGAACCGCAGGCCAAGCTTCCTAAGCGCCAGTATGAAGAGCGGCACGTTCAGAACGATCGTCATCACGCCGACGGGAAGATCGGTGAGGTAGTTAATTATCATCGCCATACCGGTCACTCCGCCTGTGACGACAGAGTTCGGGTAGAGGAAGAAACTGAACCCCGTCGCGTAGACCGCGGAGCCGATCACGATGACGAAATATTTGAAAACGATGGACAGAATACTTTTGTTTGATTTATTCATCTGTCAGATCTCCGATCTGAAGCTGGATCTCGTCGCGGTCTTCCGGCCTGAGGAGCGCGCCCGCCGCCGGGATGCTGCGGACCTTGTATCTTGAGTAGTTCTTAATGGAAGTGGACGCTGCGGGAGCCGCGTCTTCAACGGTGCTCTTCTTTTTCAGGGCCATCACAGTAACGCCTTGGGATGCCCTGCTTGCTTTCGCTGCGAGCAGTTTCGTGTTGAATATCATGGCGCGTCCGTCTGTAGAGTATACGGCCACGTCTATATCGCCGTCAAGCGGTATGATGGCTTTGAGAGGGCTCTTGTCAGAATAGGCTCCCGTAAGTTTTTTCCGGTTCTGTTTCGTAGCATAGCCCGCAAGATCGGTCTTTAGGGCCTTGCCGTTTTCAAAGAAGAAGGCTATCTGACCGGTATAGTTTTTCGGATCTACCATGAACACTGCGTTTTCGCCGTCATCCATACTGAGCACCGCGGGAAGATACGAGCCGAGGGCGGAGGCCTTCGTGTCATCAAAATCGCTGGCTCTGGTCTTATAGACCTGGTACCTGTCGGTGAATATGAGCAGCTCCGAACGGTTGGTCGCCTCGAAACTGACTCGCAGAGAGTCGTTTTCCTTGTATTTTTTCTCGCCTCCCATGCGCAGAGACAGGGGGGTTATCTTTTTGAAAT
>CAMZHU010000066.1 GCA_947306975.1 uncultured Clostridia bacterium
GCTCGGAAGCGAGGATCCGCCCGTTCTTTATGTAAGTGATCGAGTCGGCGCACTTGTCCAGGTCGGACGTGATGTGCGTGGAGAACAGAACGGCTACTCCTTTTCCGCGCAGGACGTCGAAGATATCCAGAAGTTCGTCACGGGAGACGGGATCCAGACCGCTGGTGGGCTCGTCGAGGATGAGCAGCTCCGCCCTGTGGGAGAGGGAGAGGCAGAGGTTGAGTTTGACCTTCATGCCCTCGCTGAGCTGGGAGGGAGATTTGGACTCGTCGAGGTCGAAAGCGGACATGTATTTCCTGTACGCCTCCTCGTCCCAGTTCGGGTAGAAGCTCTTTGTGACCGCGACGATATCGCGGATCTTCTTTCTTTTGTAGTAGTCGACCGCTCCGCCGGCATAGCCGATACGGCGCTTTATCTCCTGCTCGTTCCCGCGGAGGTCCATCCCGAAATAGCGGATCTCTCCGGAACTGGCGTGAACGAGGTTCAGGATGGACTTGAGGGTCGTGGTCTTGCCGGCACCGTTCCTTCCAATAAAGCCCATGATACATGCGCGGGGAACGGAAAAACTCACGTCCTCGAGCCGGAATTTCGGGTACTCTTTGCAGAGGCCCCTGATCTCCAGAACATTCTCACTCATCATTATTCTCCTCAAATACGTGTTTAGCGATACTTGCAAATGCGCTTTTCGGCGGGATGGCGATACCGCGCTTATCGTCGCCGAGAAGAAGGAGCGTGTCTCCGGGTTCGATGCCGAAGATCTCCCGCGCCTGCTTCGGGATGACTATCTGCCCCTTTTCACCGACAGTGGCGGTCCAGGCGTATTTTCCTTTGGGACGACGCATGACGATACCTCCCTGCTGTAGTATGATTTGTTATACAAATCATACTACGGAACGGGGACGATGTCAACAGCAGACCGACCGAGGACAGAAAAACCGTCCCGGATTAAAACCGGGACGGCTGGCAGGACTGGTATAACGGATATACGCGTTTTCAGACGGTGAACGTGGCGATGTACTCGGTATCTCCGTCAGCGGGAATGCCGGGATCGCTTACGGAGAGCAGCGGCGCAAGGCCCTTCTCCTGAGCGGCCAGCGTGAAGTGGCACAGCGCGATGCCGACGTCGATCCGCTGAAGGTCTCCCGTGGCGTCGCTGACATAGCCGCGAGAGTGTTTCTCATAGAAATGGACGCAGTTTCCGGAGACTACGGCGCGCCACGGCTGCTTGTTCACGGCGGAGGGCGCGAGACGCACGGCCTCAAGCGGTTCCGCGAACGCGCCGGAGCGTTCTTCGGTGAGAGGAGTCCCGAACGAGCCGTCGAAGAACAGCTCGCTGAAGGGCAGGCGTTTGTCCGCTTTCACGCCCTTCCGCATGAGAGACTCTTTCAGGGACATCTTTGCCGCCGGAAAGCCGATCGGGCTCACGCAGGGCATGATCTCTCCGTTCTGAAGGTCCATTGCCCTCTCGAACGCCTTGCGGTCCATCGTGCCGCCGATCCACGTCGTGCCCAGACCGAGGGACTGCGCGTAGAGGACCACAGCCTCGAACGAATAGCCGTACGCCTCCTCCATGTGGGCGCCCGGCGACACCTTCGCGCCGAAATACATCGTCGCTCCGCTTATGACCGGGCTCGTAAGGCCGTGTTCTTCCGGGTCGAGCAGTTTGAATTCGACAGGGATCCCGTACGGGTTCCCGGCGCTGTCCATAAAGGATCTTAGCTTTTCCGTGAGTTCGCTGCCGATGGGCTGCCCGTCGAATGAACGCACGCTGCGCCTTGCGCGGATGAGTTCGAAAACGTTTTCCATAGATACCTCCCGTTGTGACGCGGCGGCAGGGGACGATCCCCGCACCTTTACATTGCTTTCTTTATCTGATAAAATTTTACCGCGGAGCATCCGCTCCGTCAATAACAGTTATGCGCCGGCAGAAAGCGAAGGAAGAGCACATGAAAACAGTCATGTTCGACCTTGACGGGACGCTGCTCCCGATGGATCAGGACGAGTTTGCTAACGGGTATTTCAAGTTCCTCGTAAAAAAGATGGCTCCTCGGGGATATGAGGGCAAGACCCTCGTGAAAGCCGTCTGGGGAGGCACGGCCGCCATGGTCAAGAACGACGGCACCCGCACGAATGAGGAGGCTTTCTGGCGTTTCTTCGCAGACACATACGGCGAGGAGAGCCTTAAGGACCGCATCCTGTTCGATGAGTTTTATGCGACGGATTTCATATGCGCGAAGAGCTTCTGCGGTTATACGCCAAGAGCGGCGGAGACCGTCGCGAAAGTGAAGGAGCTGGGCGGACGCACGGTGCTCGCCACGAACCCCATTTTTCCGGATACCGCGACGCGCAGCCGCATAAAATGGGCGGGACTGGAGCCGGAGGATTTCGAACTCTATACCACTTACGAGAATATCGGTTGGTGCAAGCCGAACCCGGAGTACTACCGCGAGATCATGCGCAGGCTGGATCTGAGTCCCGCGGACTGCATAATGGTCGGGAACGACGCGGACGAGGATATGGCCGCGGAGACGACGGGAATGAAGGTGTTTCTTCTCACGGATTGTCTTATAAACAGATCCGGCGCGGACATAGGAAAGTGGCCCCACGGCGGGTTCGACGAGCTCACAGCGTTTCTCGAAGCGGAGCTCAGCTCGTGACGGAACGAAAGGATCGGTATATGAAGACTATATATCTCGCGGGAGGATGCTTCTGGGGAATGCAGAAGTTCATCGACCAGTTCGACGGCGTTCTTGAGACGGAGGTCGGCTATGCCAACGGCCCGGATACCGCGCCGACATACCGCGACGTGTGCGACAGCAGCGGTCACGCCGAGACGGTACGCGTCCTTTATGACGAGACCGTGATGCCGCTTGAGCGTCTGCTGGACTATTATTTTACGGTTATCGACCCGCTCTCCGTCAACAGGCAGGGCGGAGATTCCGGCGTACAGTACAGGACGGGCGTTTACTACAGCAGCGGCGACCAGCTCCCGGTAATACGGGAAGCGTTCGCCCGGGAGGAGAAGAAAGCGGGAGCGCCGCTGGCCGTTGAGCTCGGGCCGCTGAAGAACTTCTTTTCCGCAGAGGAGTACCACCAGAAATATCTTGAGAAGAATCCCGACGGATACTGCCATATCCCGAGCAGGTATTTTTCTCTCGCTGAAAACGAACGGAAAGGCAAAGACTGACGGAGGCGTGTCATGCGTCCATTTGCACATTTCAAGACGATAACGAAACACAGGAACCTCGTGTGCAGATACTGTTTCCGTGTCGGACTCTACTGGCAGGGACTGACACACGACCTGAGCAAGTATTCCCCTGCGGAGTTCTGGCGCGGAGCCAAGTATTATCTGGGCTACCGCAGTCCGAACGACGAGGAGCGTATGGAGACGGGCGTGTCGATGGCGTGGCTGCATCATAAGGGCCGCAACAAGCATCACTTCGAGTACTGGATCGATTATTGTCTCACTCCGGAAGGCAAAGTATACTTCGGCGGGAACAAGATGCCGATGAAATATGTCGCCGAGATGTTCTGCGACCGCGTCGCGGCAAGCAGGATATATCTCAAAGACAAATACACCGACGCCGCGCCGTTAGAGTTCTTCGAGCAGTCGAAGAGCAGGATCATCATCAATCCGGAGACCAGCGACGAGATAGAGACGATGCTGCGCGTCCTGAAGGACGAGGGGGAGGAAGCGGCTTTCGCCTACGTCAGGTCCAGGCTTGCCGGCGGTCCCCGGAGAGAGATTCGGGATCAGGATACAGACGGAAAAACGCAGTGACATACAGCGGCGCCCTGCCCATTAACGGGACAGGGCGCTGTTTACTATACGTCGTTCCTGTGCTATCATTAATATGGTAAAACCCGCGCGCAGAAAGCGCGCAGTACATAGACAGACAAGGAGGAAAACATGGCATTTTCAGGCTATTTGGACGGAAAACGCCGGGACTGTGCCGAGCTCGTCGCTGAGCTCAGGAAGCGGTTCCCCTATGTCAGCATACTGGGGACCGACGTCCGCGCAGCCGCCTACCGTGCGGACCGTATGAGTTCAGCGGCCCAGGACGCTTCCGGAGAGTGCGGCTTCGTGGTAAAGATGCACGACGGACGGTCGTTTTTCGAGTACTCGCTGGACGACATATCCGGCGACAAGAAAGAACTGGCGGACAGGATAGCGTCCGCTGTGGAGACCGATCCGCGGCTGAAGGGACGGATGATCAGCGCGGAAGTCCTGAAGGACGAACCGATGAAAGAGGACTTCGTGCGCGAGACGGATTTCGACCGCTTCGACGACGCCCAGCTTCTCGGTATCTGCCGCGAACTCTCCGCCGAGCTCTGCGCAGCGGACGGGAAGGTGAGGAACGCGATGTGCGCGATCCAGCCCTATGTCGTTTCAAAACTGTTCGTAAGCGAGAACCGCGAGCTTTCCCAGTTCTACGGCTGGGCAAACGGCTTCCTTATAGTTTTCTATCAGGACGGCAAGATGGTGGCAGCCCGCCACGTCGAAGGCTCCGACAGTCTTGAGAAGATAATCAGCAGCCTGCGCGGCAGTACGGAAAAAGTCGTCGACCTTGCGCGGCATCTTGTGACGGCGAAGCCGATCGAGCCGGGAGTCTACGATATCATTACCGACAGCTCGATCACCGGTCTGATAGCCCACGAGGCGTTCGGCCACGGAGTCGAGATGGATCAGTTCGTAAAGGACCGAGCGCTCGGGAAGAACTGTATGGGACAGTACGTAGCTTCTCCCATAACCAACATGCACGACGGCGCGGCGGCCACGCACAGCGTCGCGTCATACTTCTTCGACGACGACGGAGTGCTGGCGCACGACACCCAGATAATAAAGGACGGCATCCTGGTGGCGGGCCTTTCCGACCGAGACAGCGCCGCCCAGCTGGGCACCGATCCGACAGGCAACGGACGACGGGACAGCTACAGGCGAAAGGCGTATTCAAGGATGACGAATACGTTCTTCTGCCCCGGGACCGATAAGCTGGAGGATATGATAGCCTCCGTCAAGCACGGATACATGCTGTTCGAGACGAACAACGGCATGGAGGACCCGAAGAACTGGCAGATCCAGTGCACCGCCGAATACGGCATCGAGATAGTCGACGGCAAACTGACGGATAATTACGTATCGCCTGTAGTCATGAGCGGATACGTCCCCGATCTCCTCAAGTCGATATCCATGATATCCGACAGGTTCGAGGTCATCGGCTCAGGCATGTGCGGCAAGGGATACAAGGAATGGGTGCGCGTCTCCGACGGCGGCCCCAACCTGAAAGCGAGGGTGAAGCTGGGATGAACGATATCATTAAGCTGCTGAAGGCTGCCTCTTCAGTCGACGCCTGGCGTATAACCGAGAAGGCCACCGAATCATACGAACTCTTTTTCGTGCACCGCGATCTTGAGACCGTGCGCGCCACGGATACCGCGGAGACGCACGTCACCGTGTATTCCGACCACGACGGCAGGCGCGGAGACTCCACGTTCGACGTATACAGGTCTATGAGCGAGGCGGATATCGCCGCCAAGATAGAAAACGCGGCGGCACGCGCAAAGCTCGTGGACAACGAGCCCTATGAGCTCCCCGGGGCGGAAACGCTGTGCGAATCCCTTCCGACCAACATGGCTGATGCGGATCCGAAAAAGCTCGCCGCGGATATCGCGGACGCAGTTTACGCCGCGGACGATCAGCCGGGCGGCTCCATAAACGCGCTGGAGATATTCCTTTACCGCGATACCGTCCGCGTCATGAACAGCAACGGCGTCGACAAGACGCAGGTCACCCACAGGGTGATGATCGAGGCGATCCCGACGTTCACGGATGAGAACGAGTCCGTCGAGCTTTATGAGGATCACCGTTTCACGACATTCGATCCGGCTAAAGTCACCGCCGAGATCGCCGAGAAGATGCGGGAGGTGCGGGACCGCCATGAGGCGAAAAAGCCGAAGACGCCCATGAAGATAAACGTCGTTCTGAGGCCGAAGGAGATACAGACGCTCCTCGGTGATCTGGCGAGAGACCTCAATTATTCCATTGCTTACTCCCACGCCAATCTGCACGAGATCGGCGACGACCTTCAGAAAGACTGCCGCGGGGACAGGATAACCCTGACTATGCGCGGAGTAGTCGAGGGGAGCGAGCGTTCCGCGTTCTTCGACGAGGACGGTCTTAAGCTCACCGACACATGTATCATCAAAGACGGCAAGGCGGCCACCCGCTACGGCGGCAGCCGTTTCGGACAGTATCTCGGCATCGAAAAGCCGAGCGGCAATCTGCGCTGCTGCGAGGTAGCGCCTGGCACGCTGAGCGAAAGCGAACTTAAGTCCGCGCCGTATCTGGAGTGCGCGTCGATGTCCGGACTGCAGGTCGACCTGTATAACGACTACGTCGGAGGAGAGATCCGCCTCGCGTACTATTACGACGGGGAAAAGACAGTTCCTGTCACGGGCATCACGATGAGCGGCAGGCTCAGCGCCGTCCTGGCGGGGCTCAGACTCTCGGATAAGACGGAAGTCTCCGGCCCGCATCTCGGCCCGGTAAAGCTTCTGATGCCGGACATGGATATACTTTAAACAAGCGGCATAAAGAGAAAAAGACAGCGTTTCCGATACTGTTCCGGAAACGCTGTCTTTATATCTATGGGTCTGTTTCGGGGCATAAAGGAAGCGGCCGGAGACGCACCTGCGCCTCCGGCCGCTGATCACGGTCAACGGATTCTTCTGCTTTTCAGATCATACCCAGGAAGACATGACGTCTTCCGCCACCTCGTCGTTGAAGATGGCGAAGAGAGACTTCAGAGCGTCGCCCAGAAGAGCGAGCGTGAAGACAGCCAGCGCCACGCATTCGATGACGTAAAGCGGCCAGACGGGGATAAGAAGGATGGCAGTCTTTTCGCCGCTCGCCAGTTTGTCAAATATCGCCTGATAAACGGCGTAGGTCGCAAAAGCCATGACGACGGCGGAGAGCAGGGACACGATAGTGAAGCAGATAAAGCGGAGCTTGTTGCTCATCATCTTTACGAACATGACCACGTGTATGTGTCCTCTGACGGTCTGGGTATAAGCCCAGGACGTAAAGACGATCAGACAGAGCATGCACTGGACGACCTCAAAGGAGCCGAGCACACGGGAGCTGAAGAACAGTCCCAGAAAAGCGTCGACGAACATGAGGAGCATCATGCACGCGACCAACACCATGCATATAAAGCACAGGTAGTAGCAGAGCTTTTTAATTACTGCACAGAAGCCGTTAATACATTTGACCATAATCGTGTCCTCCTGACATTATGCTAAGATTGACGGCAGAGCCGTGATTATTTGCCGTAGGAAGCAGCGTCTTCGTTCCAGTCTTTGTAGTTGAACTCGGAGGCCCAGTCATTCTCGTGGGCAGCCGCGTTCTTGGAGACGATCTCCATGCACTTGTCATAGATAGCCTGACCGTCGAGACC
This sequence comes from uncultured Clostridia bacterium, assembly GCA_947306975.1. Lineage (GTDB taxonomy): Bacteria > Bacillota > Clostridia > Oscillospirales > Oscillospiraceae > RGIG8048. The sequence goes on from CAMZHU010000066.1 coordinate 7,458, forward strand.
CTGCTCGTTGAGGTAGTTGATGTACCACTCGTGGATGGGCTTTATGATCTCGTCGCTCTGGGCCCAGGCCTTGAGCTCGTCGCTCGGCTTGTAGACTTCGACGCCGTTCTCACGCATCTTGTCAGCGACCCAGTAGTTGCAGGAATCCCACCAGTAACCGGCCATGTCGCCAGCATAGTTGCCGGCATAGGTGTCGATGACAGCCTTGAGGTCATCGGGCAGGTTGTTGTAGGTGTTCTTGTTCATGAGAACAAAGCAGGAAGTGTAGCTGACGGGGAGGTCGAGGCAGTAGTCGATGGGCTCATAGAGCTTGAAGCAGTCGATGTTGTGCCAGTCGTTGGTGAA
>CAMZHU010000067.1 GCA_947306975.1 uncultured Clostridia bacterium
GTCGACCGCGGGGCGCGGATCAACGCATTTCTGATCGCGTTCAGCCTGGGCTGCGTAATGGTCGGCTTTTTGATCTCCTGTATCAACATCCCCGTCAATACAGCGATCATGCGTATCGTGGACAAAGATAAGCTGAGCAAGGTGAACAGCATAATCAGCATCGGTTCACAGGGTATGGTCCCCATCGCATCCGTACTGGCCGGAGTGATCCTGGAGGCTTTCAGCAGCACCGTTCTGCTGGCTTTCTGTTCCTTGGGCTTCACTGTCACTGCCATATCCATGCTGTTCAGCCGACAAGTCAAAGAGCTGTGATACGATTTATAATGATTGTTATTTAAAAACGCTTACCCACACAGCAGAACAGCTTTTATGCGGATATACTTAAAAAGGGCTAATGGACTATTGTGCGGAATCTTTAAATGCATCCGCTCACAGTTGAAAGCATTATCAAGGAATTTTCAGAGGTAAAAAGAAACGGGCCAAACATCGATATATTGTATCAATGCTTGACCCAATTATGGTCCGAGTGGCGGGATTTGAACCCACGGCATCCAGCTCCCAAAGCTGGCGCGCTACCAGCTGCGCTACACCCGGATAAGTCAAATAGAGTATATATCAAGCGGAGAGACAGAGCAAGAAGAACATGCGGCGGAGCTGTAAAGCGGCTCCGCCGCGCTGTGTTTCAATAACTGAACCGGTCAGTTCTTGCCGCCCTTGAGTGCCTTCATGCGCAGGCTGTGATCAAGGATGCGCTTCCTCATGCGTAGATTCTGCGGGGTAACTTCGAGCAGTTCGTCGTCCGCTAGGAACTCGAGGCACTGTTCAAGGCTGAGGATCTTCGGCGGAACGAGGCGGAGGGCTTCGTCGCTGCCGGCGGCGCGCATGTTTGTCAGCTGCTTTTTCTTGCAGACGTTGACGGAGATGTCCTCGGATTTCGGAGAAACACCGACGATCATACCCGCGTATACGGGAGTGCCGGGGGAGATGAACATGTTCCCGCGCTCCTGTGCGTTCCATATGCCGTAAGCGACCGCCTCGCCTGTCTCGAAGGCGACCAGGGATCCCGTGTTGCGGCGGGTTATATCGCCGCAGAGCGGCTGATACTTTTCGAACACGGAGCTCATTATGCCCTCTCCGCGTGTGTCGGTGAGGAATTCGCTCCTGTATCCGAAGAGACCGCGGGACGGCACGAAGAACTGGAGCTTCATTCTGCTACCGACAGGGGTCATCTCGAGAAGCTCGCCGCGGCGGGAACCGAGCTTTTCTATAACCGGGCCTACGCTGTCCTCGGGGACGTCGATTACGACGCGCTCCACCGGCTCGCACAGGACGCCGTCGATCTCTATGTTCAGCACGCGCGGAGGAGACACCTGGAACTCGTATCCTTCGCGGCGCATCGTTTCGATAAGGATGGACAGATGCATCTCGCCGCGTCCGGCGACGTTGAAGCTGTCGGTGTTGGAAAGCTCGGTGACTCTGAGGGACACGTCCTTTATCGTTTCACGCATGAGCCTGTCGCGGATGTTGCGGCTGGTGACGTACTTGCCTTCACGTCCGGCGAACGGACTGTCGTTTACTGAGAACGTCATCTCGATCGTCGGTTCGGATATCTTGACAAACGGCAGAGGCTCCGGCGTGAGCGGGTCGCATATCGTGTCGCCGATAGTGATCTCGGAGATACCGGATATAGCTATGATATTGCCGGCAGAGGATTCCGTGACGGGGGTCCGCGCAAGACCGTCGAATTCGTATATGTTCACAGCCTTTGCCTTTTTAAGCGTTTTGTCGCCGTCGTGATAGTTGCACACGGCGATCTCCTGGTTCTGGGTTATGACGCCGCGCTCGATGCGTCCGATAGCGATGCGGCCCACGTAGTCATTGTAGTCGAGCGCTGAAACAAGCATCTGGAGCGGAGCGTCTGTGTCAGTATCCGGAGCCGGTATGTATTCCATTATGGTGTCGAACAGCGGACGGAGATCTGTTCCGATGACGTCTGGGGAATAGGAGGCCGTACCGTGACGGGCTGAGCAGAAGAGCATGGGAGAGTCGAGCTGCTCGTCGGTCGCGTCCAGGTCGAGCAGGAGTTCGAGGATCTCGTCTATGACGTCATGGATACGCGAGTCCGGCCTGTCTATCTTGTTCACAACGACGATGACGCGATGGTTGAGTTCCAGCGCGCGCTGGAGCACGAACCTCGTCTGGGGCATGGGCCCCTCGGCGGCGTCGACAAGGAGAATGACGCCGTTGACCATCTTCAGGATACGCTCGACCTCGCCTCCGAAGTCGGCGTGGCCCGGCGTGTCTACGATGTTTATCTTGCAGTCGCCGTAGGTTATGGCGGTGTTTTTGGCAAGTATCGTTATGCCGCGCTCACGCTCGAGATCATTAGAGTCCATGACGCGGTCCTGTACAGCCTGATTTTCGCGGAACACGCCGGACTGCTTGAGCATCTCGTCCACGAGAGTGGTCTTGCCGTGGTCGACGTGAGCGATTATGGCGACGTTTCTGAGTTCTTTCATATGCTTTCACCTGATCGTCAATATTAAATCAGCTTATTATACACTCTGAGGAGTGATTTGCAAATACTATTGTTTAACGATTTAAAGCTGTCCAAAACAGAAATTATGGTGTATAATATATAGAATAAAATAGCGGCAGGTGTTATCTGTAATGGGATATTTTGAAGAAAAGATCAGCGGTAAAAACGTTTTCAGAGGCCGGGTGTTCAGCGTAGACCTGGATACGGTCCGGCTTTCGGACGGCGAGATACGTCCCAGGGAGGTCGTTGTCCACCGCGGCGGCGTCGGCATCGTGCCAGTCACGGACGAAGGGGAAGTGCTCATGGTGCGGCAGTTCCGTTACCCTGTCGGCGAGGAGCTCCTCGAGATACCTGCCGGCAAACTGGAAGAGGGGGAGAACCCCGAGGAATGCGCGCGTCGCGAACTGTCCGAGGAGACCGGGTGCACGGCCGGAAAATGGGTCGATCTGGGTAAGATGTATCCGACGCCCGGCTACTGCGGCGAAGTGCTCCACATCTTCCTCGCTACAGACCTTGTTTACGGAAAGATGCATCTTGACGAAGGAGAGCTTCTGAGCGTTTCGCGCGTGCCGCTTGAGACACTTTGCAAAATGATAGCGGACAACAGCCTGCCGGATGCGAAATCCGTGTTCGGCATCCTTAAGGCAAGAGATATCCTTAAGGACTGAAACATCTGAAACAGGACTAATGGAGGAGAGACAGTGAGCAGAACGATACTTATTGTTGACGACGAGAAGAACATCGTCGATATCCTCGGTTTTAATTTGAAAAAAGAAGGGTACGACGTTATCGCGGCGTACGACGGAGGCTCCGGCCTGGAGACCGCCCTCGCGACGAACCCCGACCTCATTCTTCTTGACATCATGCTTCCGGTGATGGACGGCTTCGAGGTTTGCAGGAAGTTCCGCGAGACGAACAACTCGACGCCCATCATCATGCTGACCGCGAGAGAGGACGAGACCGACAAGGTGTTCGGCCTCGAACTGGGCGCTGACGATTACATAACGAAGCCCTTCTCCATGAGAGAGGTCATAGCGCGGGTAAAGACCAATATCCGCAGGATCAGCACTGCCGAACCGCCGGCGGAGACCGTAAAACCGGTCGGCCTAACGATCGACAGCGAGCGCTATACGGCCTACAGGGACGGCGTGCCTCTCGATCTGACACAGCGCGAGTTCGAGCTCCTCCGCTATCTCGCGGAGAGACCTGGAAAAGTCATATCGCGCGAGGAGCTCCTCAGAGAGGTATGGCAGTATGAGTTCCTGGGCGATCTCCGCGCCGTCGACGTTGCCGTAAGGAGACTGCGTGAGAAGATCGAAAAGGATTCCGCGAACCCTGAGCACGTCATGACGAAGCGCGGAGTAGGTTACTATTTCAAAGAAGAGGGCTGACGGCCCTCCCTGACCGGGAGAAAGAAAGATGAGCAAGAGCCTCAGGCTGAAACTGATCTTAATAATGCTGCTCCTCATACTGCTGCTGATGTCGGTAGTGGGCGTGTTCCTAATACGCGGAGTCCAGAATTTCTACACCGACAGCTTCTACGATCAGATGCGTACGGTGTTTTCTGACGAGAACATGGCTTCGGCGCTGCGCGAGTCGGCAGGCGAACCTGACGCTGTCAAGCGGCTCGAGAGCATTGTGGAGGCGTATTCCGGCCTTCTCGGCATCGACGCCGGTTCGAGGAACTACTACATACTCGACGGCACGACGGGAAAATGCCTCGCGACTTCCGCGCTCGACGACAGCGGAAGCTTAGACATGACGCCGAACATCCTGACAGCTCTGGCTGGCAGCGAAGGCAGCGAGGGAAGCCCGAACAGCAGGTATATGGACGTCGCAGTACCGGTATCAGGAGACGAGGGGTCCTACATAATCTATATCAGGGACAACAAGCACACTGTGCAGACGCTCAACAGCGAACTCCTTAAGATAATCCTTGAGGCGCTGGCGATCGGCATAGTGGTATCCGCTGCGCTGAGCATAATCCTGTCCAGAACGATGCTCCAGCCTATCAGAAGCATGACCAAAGCTGCGGAAAAGATGGCGGGAGGGGATTTCTCTGCAAAGATCGATGTGCAGTCTGACGATGAGATAGGTATACTCTCCGATACGTTCAACGATATGGCGGGACGTCTCGAGCAGAACCTCGAAGACCTGAGGATGTCCGAGCAGATGCGCCGCGAATTCGTCGCGAACGTGTCACACGAGCTCCGTACGCCGATAACGAGTATAAAGAGCTATGCGGAGACTCTCGCAGAGAACGACGACATACCGCCTGAGATGAGAAAAGACTTCCTGCGCGTGATACAGAACGAGAGCACTCGCATGACGAAGATAGTCCAGGATCTTCTCGAACTGTCGAGATTCGACTCCGGACATACCAAATTCGAATTCGAACGCTTCAATTTGGAGCAGTCCGTGCGTGACGTCTGCGCGGCTCTCGCGCCCAGCGCCAAAGAGCACGGGCACACAATCAATCTGGAACTCGAGTGGCAGCTGCCGGAGATCATCGGCGACAGTTCGCGCATAGAACAGGTCCTGATGAATCTTATATCAAACGCCATCAAATACACGCCCGACGGCGGCACGATCGACGTGTCGAGCGGACATTCCGGTGATGAGGTCTGGGTAAAGGTGCAGGATTCCGGCGTTGGCATTCCTAAAGAAGACCTGGACAGGGTGTTCGACAGGTTCTACCGCGTCGACAAGGCGCGTTCCCGCGAGTCCGGAGGCACGGGACTCGGACTCTCGATAGCTCAGGAGATCGTATCGCGGCACGGCGGACGCATCGAGCTCGAGAGCGAGCCGGGTAAAGGAACTACGGCGACCGTGATACTGAAGATAGAGGGCCCTGAAAATGGATAAGAGGAAGACCCTTGAACACCTGAAGAGCGTTGTAATAGTGATCCTGTGCCTCACGCTTGTCTTTCTTGTATGGAAGTCCGGACTGTTCAAAAGCAGCGCGGGGGCGGCCGGAACGTCCCGCGTCGATACGCAGAACACGGAAAGCGGCGAGATCGACGATTCCGGATCTGTTTCCGCAGAGGCGGCACGGCCTATGATAATTGTCCTCAACTCCGAAGACGGAACACGTCATGCGGATAAATACGATACCGTCTCTCTCAACAGAACGTATGAACGGACGGGCAGGCTGTTCGCGGAAGCAATGGGCTCGGCGGGGGAACCGGTCCAGATAGACGCCGAAGACTGGCACCGCGCTCTGTGCAGCCCGGGCGCCTGCTTTATGTATCTCAGCCCCGTCAAACTGTCAGTGCTCGACGGCTGGCTGGGGACAGAGATCACAGGACTGTGGAAAGAGATGAGCGCAAGGAGCGTCTGCATCTACGAGGAACATGACGGCGTGCATTTCGCCTTCGCGGATCCGGATACCGGGCTCATGTACAGCTGCGCGACGACACTCCCTGCTGAGGCACTTGCGGAGCAGACGGCGAACGCGGGAGAGAGCGGAGCAGTTTATCTTTTTGAGACAGGCAGGACGGACGTCCCGGAACAGGATGTCCTGATCTTTAGCGGCAGTTACGAGCATCCGTTTTTAGACGCTTCGGATCCGCTTGCATCCGGCGAGACTATGAAGGACGTACTCCGACAGTTCGGTGTGGATATGGAATCCGGATCGAGCTATACCGACAGCGACGGAACGCGCGTTTTTATTGACAATGATTTCACGATAAGGGTCAAAGGCACTGATACTCTTATATACAGGCTCAACGAGGAACCGGACGGAAATGCAGTGAGCGCTGCGATAGCTGTCGAGATGGTGCGCGATATCATCCAGAGAACGGCTGGACGTTACTGCGGCGACGCTGAGATACGCTTTCTGTCTGCCGGTGCAGATGCGGACGGGGCATACTCAATAGAATTCTGCTACACTGCAGCCGGCGGCAGGATCTTCACCGGCAGCAGCGGGACGGCTGTCCGCGCGCGGGTCAAGGCCGGCGTTATAACGGATATGACGGTGAGGTTCAGATCGTATACTGTCGGGGCAGAACAGGCGTCGCTCATGCCTGAGCTCCAGACGGCGGCGGCGGCCGGCGGCAGGTTCGTGCTCGGGTATTCCGATACGGGGGCGGGCGTTATCGGCCCGGAATGGTTCGCAGACTGATAAATATTATCGCTGGAAGGAGGCGGGAAAGTGCCGTTACCGAAGATAAAAAACATCGTTATCGCAGTGCTTCTGGCAGCGAATCTGTTCTTTCTCGCCATCGTACTGACCGACGCGATTGATGACCGTCGTATCGAGAAAGAAACGCTTGAGAATCTGACGGCTCTGTGTGAAAACAGCGGCGTTTCTCTCATGACGTCGGAACTCGCGCATGATTCGGAGGCGCTTATCTACACGGCAAGACGCAGCGTGGAAGCCGAGAAGAAGATAGCCGAAACGCTGCTGGGGGATACTGAAAGCAGGGAAAGCGGCGGAAACGTCTACACATACACCGGGGACAGGGGAAAAGCGGTCTTCCGCACAGGAGGCGATTTCACGGCGGAACTGGATCCCGGAGCGCTGCGCGCAGGCGGCGGACCTGCGAAGTCCGTGGAAAAACTGCTCCAGGATTCGGGAGTGACAGCCGAGACCGATGACGTTACGGAGCTTTCAGGCGGCACTAGAGTGCTGACCGTGTGTACACTTGACCGCGTGAAGATATGGAACTGTAATATAGAGACTGTCATCGACGGGGATTCATACATAACGGAGATGGGGGGACGCGTTTTCTGCGCAGGTCCTGCCAGAGCTTCTGATTCAATAGTCACCTCCGCGCCGACGGCCATAGTGGCGTTCATATCAGCCGTGAGGTCCGGAGAAGTATCATGCAAGGAGATCAGAAGCGTCGAACTGGGGTATATCATGTCCGCGACGCCTTTCGGCGAGACGCAGCTGTCGCCCGCCTGGAGAGTTACGGCCGACAGCGGGAACTACTACATCGACGCCGTAAACGGGGAACTCTTCTCCGGGGCTCTGTAACGTGTAATTATTAGACATAAATGCGGCCAGTTTTTTTGCATTTTTTACTTCAACTGGGTATTGCATATATTTACATAATATAGTATAGTGAACTCGTAAGTCGGCGGTCGCATACCGCAATGTGTGCCGCCGCCTTTTTCCGGGCTTTTATTCTTAGCTACAGCTGGAAGGTGAACCTGTGACAAAGTACGTCATAAACGGCGGCAGGCCGCTGCACGGTGAG
>CAMZHU010000068.1 GCA_947306975.1 uncultured Clostridia bacterium
ATCCGATCATATGAAGAAACACAGCGGCCGCCCCGCAAAGGGGCGGCCGCTTCTTCATGCTGTCGGAATTCTCTTATGCCTGGGGCTTGATCATGACGGTGATCATCTCTGCGCATTCTGTGCCGGTGTTCTGGCAGGCTCTGCCGGTGCCGGGGCCGAAGTGCAGGCTGTCGCCGGCCTTGAGGCAATACTCTTTGCCGTCGTCCATGGTGACGGTCATCTCGCCCTTCTGGATGTAATAGACCATCTCGAACTTGGCGGGAGCCATCTTGGCGCCGCCGCCGGGGAGGAAGTGGCTGAGGCCCATTACGATGGTGCCGTCGTTTACGTCTGCGGGATCATGCAGACGGGTGGTCAGGCATTCAAAATGGCCGGGAGCCTCATACTTGTAGGATTCGTTCTTCTTGGTTACCTTGTAGCTCATGGTATCAGTTCCTTTCAAAATATTTGGAGAGTGTGCGAACGACCGTACCGGTGTGCGCACCGCCTGATTTCGCTGTAAATTGTACTACTCCTGTACAAAAAACGCAAGTGCCGTTTTACCTGTGCCCGATGAGCTCCTCATAATCCTCGGGCCGGTTCATGTTTGCCAGCATACGGGACCCTTCGGGGATGCCGAGCTCCGCCGCGGAGACCGTAAGTACATCTGCTGTTTCGAAGAGTTCCGTCATCGCACGTTTCCCTGACGCCAGAAGCTTTTCCGCTTCGGGCAGGACGGCTATGCCATACCAGGCGAACAGCGGTTCAAAACGGCCGCGTTCGTCGCGCATGACACAGATCTCGTGTCCTCCGCGGAGTTCTATCATACGAAGAGCCATTTCGGGATCGGAAAACGGCAGATCAGCGGCTGCGAGGAAAACACCGTCTCCTCCGGCTGCTTTAAGTCCCGCGTGGAGCCCCGCGAGCGGACCGCAGCCCGGGAACATATCGGTCACGTGAGTGACTGCGATGTCCGGATATCTGTCGGGACGGTCGACACTCAGAAGGACGCGGTCGAACTTTTCCGAAAATCTTCTGACTGTGGCTTCCAGCACTGTGGTACCTTCCTGCGGTAGCATGAGTTTGTCTCTGCCCATGCGTCTGCTCCGTCCGCCTGCCAGTATAAGCGCCGCATACACTTCCGTCTCACTTCCCTTCTCCGCGGGCATTGTCATCCTGTACGTATATAATAGCATATCCAATTGCACTAATGAAGTTGACTTGAGTTTTTTTCTGCTATATACTGCATCTGTAAGAAAAATACTGCTATGCAGATTTGGAGGAACACCAATGAAAGACATCTATCTCGTCAGTTGCTGCAGGACCGCTATCGGCTCCTTCGGCGGAAGCCTCAAGGACACCCCCGCGCAGGATCTCGCCGCAATCGTGGTAAAGGAAGCCGTCAAGCGTGCCGGCATCGCTCCCGAGAACATCGACGAAGTCATGCTCGGCTGCGTCCTCACCGCCGGTCTCGGCCAGAACGTCGCAAGACAGGCGGCGATCAAGGCCGGTATCCCCATCGAAGTCCCCGCCTACACCGTCGGCATGGTCTGCGGTTCCGGCATGAAGGCCGTTATCGAAGGCGCCCGCGCCATCAGCGCAGGCGACGCTGAAGTCATCCTCGCAGGCGGAACGGAAAACATGTCCGCCGCTCCCTACGCCATCCCCGCCGCCCGCTGGGGCGCCCGCATGGGAAACAACAAGATCATCGACACCATGGTGAACGACGGTCTGTGGGAAGTCTTCAACAACTATCACATGGGCATCACCGCTGAGAACATCTGCGATCAGTGGGGCATCACCCGTGAAGAGCTGGACGAGTTCGCTCTCGCCTCCCAGACGAAATGCGCTGCGGCTCAGGCTGCCGGCAAATTCGACGACGAGATCGTTCCCGTGACCGTCAAGGTCAAGAAGCAGATGGTCGATTTCGTGAAGGACGAGTTCCCGCGCGAGACCTCCATGGAAGCTCTCGGCAAGCTGAAACCGGCATTCAAGCCCGACGGCGGCCGCGTGACCGCCGGCAACGCTTCCGGTATCAATGACGGCGCTGCGGCTATCGTCCTCGCCTCCGGTGAAGCCGTAAAGAAGTACGGTCTCAAACCGCTGGCAAAGCTCGTGGCATGGGGCCAGGGCGGCGTAGATCCCAAGATCATGGGCATCGGCCCTGTCGCCGCTTCCCGCGACGCCATGGCAAAAGCCGGCATGAAGATCGAGGACTTCGATCTCATCGAGGCAAACGAGGCTTTTGCAGCTCAGTCCATCGCAGTTGCCCGTGAGCTCGGTTTCGACATGAGCAAGGTCAACGTTAACGGCGGCGCTCTCGCACTCGGCCATCCCGTAGGAGCTTCCGGTGCGCGTATCATCGTCACCCTTATCCACGAGATGCTGAAGCGCGATGACGCAAAGCGCGGCCTCGCGACTCTCTGCATCGGCGGCGGCATGGGCGTTGCCACTATCTGGGAAAAGGTGTAAGTCCTTCGTTTAGACCACTGTACACCAGAAATACAGCAAAACACCGGCGGTCGAATGGCCGCCGGTGTTTTTGTTCAGATAATAGCGGCGGCGATTGCCGCCGCTTCACCCTATCTTCCACCTCACGGTTATACTGTTCTGTCTTTTGACCTTGATGAATCCCATCGATTCGTACAGCTGAATGGCCGGTTCGTTATCGACCTCGACCAGAAGCATCATATCCTTGGGCTCGTTCAGGGCAAGGGCACCTGCAAGCAGTTTCCTTCCCCAGCCCTTTCTGCGGCATTCCTCCTTTACGAAAAGGTCGTAGGGCTCATTTTCATCAAAGCAGTGTGTCACGTCTATATACCCGACGACGGTCTCTCCGTCGACAGCGATCAGCGTCCTGAAGCGTTCCGTCGCCTCTGCTACTTTATCGCCCGTCCAGTACATGTCCGTTCCGTGCATTGCGAGATACTGATCCATATAACGCTGTGACAGGAGCTCTACTCCGCCGGTGTCCGTCTGCTGGAGCCTGTGCGTGAACACCATCTTCTGCTGCTCTGTCTCGAACCGCGCTCCCCTGGCTTCAAGCTCATCCTTAAGAAGATCGTTTTGCGGGTTGAAGACGAAATCCGCATCGTAGCCGGAGTAGTTTTTCTCAAGATACCGGAGCAGTTCATCATAGGCGGACTTAACCCGCGAGAGCCCCGCGAGCATCTCCATATATTTTTCATCCGGTATGACGAGAAGTGTGAAGAGGCCTGTCAGAAGGCAGCCGTCAAAGACGCCCATAACGATCCGGCCCGGTCTCGTTACGGCCGCAAACAGGTTGCAGTCCCTCTCCTCCTCCGTTGCCAGCATGGGATCGGAGTATCTGTCGTCGTCCTGAAAGCTGTCTATGAAGTTTATATACGGAGCCAGTTCCGTTATACGTTCGATCATAACCTTTCTCCTGAGACATACAGTTTTCATCAGATTATAAAATCCTCCCCGCTTCCCCGTCAATACACGTGCAGGATTCGGATGCGCGCCGGGGCAAAAGGAAAGCTCCGGCAGACGCCGGAGCTTTCCTTTTCCTTTTATTTAAATGCCTCCGCGGTTATCGCCGCACGGCAGGAAGCGCCGGAATCAGTTGCCCGGTGCCTGTACAGCAGGTGCCGCAGATGTGTTGTCCGTGTGCGGCTGCTCGTCGAATACGATCGTCACATCTTCATACTGTCCGCTTCTGTACACGGTGATCACAGCTGAATCGCCTACCGAGTAATCGCGGAGTGCAGCCTTAACGGCATCTCTGCTCGTTATGGTTTTGCCGTCTATTCCCGTAATGATATCTCCGACTTTAAGTCCGGCCCTTTCGGCTGCGCTGCCCTCAGCGACAGTCATGACATAGGCGCCCTCAGGGAGGTTATAGTATCTGAGATAGGTGCCGGACAGCGTGTCGAGCGTAACGCCCATATATGCCTTGCCGAGCACATAGCCGTGTTCGATGAGATCAGAGAAGATCTTCACCGCATCGTCGATCGGGATCGCAAAGCCGATACCGTCGACTCCTGTCGCGCTCGATTTCGCTGTAACGATGCCTATGACCTCGCCCTTTGCGTTGTATACGGGACCGCCGGAGTTGCCGGAGTTGACGGCGGCGTCTATCTGGAACATGTTGACTGCTATGGATTCCTCTGTGGTGATCTCACGGTCGAGAGCGGAGACTATGCCGCTAGTCATCGTGTATTCGAGCTCGCCGAGGGGGTTGCCGACTGTGTAGACCTTGTCGCCTACAAGCACATTGTCAGAGCTTCCGAACGCAACGGCGTTGAGTCCTGTAGCCTCTATTTTCAGGACCGCGATATCATTGTCCTTGTCGTAACCGACGATCTCGGCGGGGTATGACGTACCGTCTTCCGTGATCACAGTAACCTGATAGCCGTACTGTTCACCATAGATGACCGCGTACTCTATGACATGGCAGTTCGTCGCTATGTATCCGTCAGAAGAAATCACGAAACCGGATCCCGATACCGCCGGGGTCATGGTCCTCTGTCCGAATATATTGACAGTGGAACCGGTGCCCGCGACCTGGATGCCCACGACCTGGCTGCACGCGAGGTCATATATATCGTTGCCGGACATCTCATCGCCCGTAACTGTCAGCGCTTTGGTCTCATTTTTCTCCGCTGTCTTGCCGGAGGACACCGTGCTGGAGCCGATCACGACCCTGTTCTCTGTCGTCTTTACAGGCGTGCTCTTCATGCGGTAGTCAGCCACTCCGTATCCTACGGTCGCGCTTACGAGCGCGCAGACCAGAACAAGGCAGAGGGCACGCAGGAAACGTTTGGCGCCGTCATGGGACTTTTTCTTGGTCTCCGCCGGTTCGCTCCAGTTCCTGCTCTGATAACGGTTGTTATATCCGGTGCCGCTGTTGTTGTAACCCGGCGAATAAGACGTCTGCTGATCGTCTGCGGAACGGTATGCCGGCACGCTCCAGTCCCTGCCGTACGAGCCGTACGGATCTGTGTCCGGGCGATCGTTCTGCGGAAAAGCGTTCTTCTCGGGCGGTTCGCCCTCGTGGTATCTTTTATCCTCATAATCGTAATACATATTTATCTCTCCTCAGTGCCGAAGGGCACGTTATATTCAGCATCCCGGAAGGGCCTTCCCTTCCGTTCTTCGATTATAATCTTAGTATCTCTTTGTGACTAATTCATGAATAGGATTTAAACATTTTTTGCTGTTTTTCAAACCTTATGCGAACATATGCGCATACCTACACGGCTCTTGACATGCCGTGATAATGGTGCTAATATGTCCGCATATAATCCACAGGCTGAGAAGGAGACTTCCGGCAGGACGTGCAGTACAGAGACGGCGGGAAAAGGCTGAGACCCGCTGCATGACACGCTGACGGAGGACCGCTCCAGAGCCGGATCGCGATGGCCGCGTTTCGCCGCGCCGTAAGCGTTCCCGTCCGGCGCGCGTTACAGCGCTTATTGAGTTAAACCTTAGGGTGGAACCGTGTGAGAATATCGCACCCCTATGCCGCGTCGCGGCACAGGGGTTTTTTATTTGACAGGAGGAATGATCATGGATATGGAATACTCTTTTGAAAACGAACAGTACAGGCGGACGTACCGTCACACCACGTCGCACATCATGGCTCAGGCCATAAAGCGCCTTTACCCCAATACCAAATTCGCCATCGGCCCCGCGATCGACGACGGATTTTACTATGACCTCGACTCCGACGTTACCTTCACGCCGGAGCACCTCGAGACAATCGAGGCCGAAATGAGAAAAATATGCAAGGAGAAGCTCAAGCTCGAGCGTTTCGAACTCCCGAAGGAAGAGGCTCTGGAGCTCATGAAGGACGAGCCGTACAAGATCGAGCTCATCGAGAACCTTCCCGCCGATGCCGTTATCAGCTTCTACCGCCAGGGCGAGTTCACCGACCTCTGCGCCGGTCCGCATCTCGACTCCACCGGACGCGTAAAGGGCAACGGCATCAAGCTGACCAGCTGCACCGGCGCGTACTGGCGCGGCGACAGCAAGAACAAGATGCTCCAGCGCATCTACGGCACCTGTTTCCCCAGCAAGCAGGAGCTCGACGATTACCTCGCCCGCATCGAGGAGGCAAAGCGCCGTGACCACCGCAAGCTCGGCCGCGAGCTCGGACTGTTCGCCTTCCGCGACGAAGCCCCCGGATTCCCGTTCTATCTGCCCAAGGGCATGATCCTCCGCAACACCCTCATCGACTACTGGCGCAGCGTGCACAAAAAATGGGACTATGTTGAGATCTCCACCCCCCAGATCATGAAGCGCACCCTCTGGGAGACCTCCGGTCACTGGGATCATTACAAAGACAACATGTACACCACCGTCATCGATGAAGAAGATTTCGCCATCAAGCCGATGAACTGCCCCGGCAGCATACTCGTCTATGATCTCAAACCGCATTCCTACCGTGATCTTCCTCTCCGTTACGGCGAGCTTGGAGTCGTCCACCGCCACGAGCTCTCCGGCGCGCTCCACGGCATGTTCCGCGTCCGCTGCTTCACCCAGGACGACGCGCACATCCTCCTCGCGCCCGAACAGATAAAGGATGAGGTCATCCGCATCGCAAAGCTCTTTGACGAGGTCTATTCCCTGTTCGGCCTGCCGTATACGATAGAACTCAGCACGATGCCCGACGATCACATCGGCACTGAGGCTGACTGGGAGATCGCCACGAGCGCCCTTGCGGACGCCATCACCTCAATCGGCAAGGAATATGAGGTCAACCCGGGCGACGGAGCGTTCTACGGACCGAAGCTCGATTTCCACATCCAGGACTCTCTCGGACGTACCTGGCAGTGCGGAACGATCCAGCTCGACTACCAGCTCCCCGGCCGGTTCGATCTCGAGTATATCGGCGCGGACGGCGAAAAGCACTGCCCCGTCATGATCCACCGGGTCGTTTACGGCTCCATCGAGCGTTTCATCGGCATCCTTACGGAACACTTCGCCGGCGCGTTCCCGTTCTGGCTCGCACCGTCGCAGGTCAAGGTCCTGACGATAACCGACCGTGTTAACGACTACGCGGCAAAGCTAGTAGAACGGCTGAACGACGCTGGTTTCCGCGCCGAGCTCGACGCACGCAACGAGAAGATCGGCTACAAGATCCGCGAGGCCCAGCGTGTAAAGACGCCGTACATGCTCATCATAGGCGACAAGGAAGCTGAGTCGGGACTCGTCGCGGTACGTTCCCGTACCGGCGGCGACCAGGGCGCTGTCCCGTTCGAGGAATTCCTCGAAAAGATCACTGTCCAGCGCGATACGAAAGCGCTCGATTGAAGCAGAAAACTGAAATCATCTGAATATGCAAACGCTTCCGGGCCGAACGGTCCGGAAGCGTTTTATATATGCCCGTACACAGAAAAACCGGCTGCGTACCTGACGCAGCCGGTCAAATCGTTAATTCAGTCATATTGCCGGAAGCTCTTCCAGCGGGTCTATCGGAGTGTCGTCCCGACGGATCTCAAAATGGAGATGGTCTCCGGACGCGATACCGGTGCAGCCCATATAAGCTATGAGTTCGCCCCGGCCTACCTTCTCCCCTTCGTAGACGAGAAGTTCGCTGCAGTGTCCGTAGTATGTAACGTCTCCGTTGTCGTGGAGTATCTTCACGAGATACCCGTAACCCTCGAGCCAGTCGGCGTAAATGACCTCGCCGCCGTCCGCAGCATATATATCCTGTCCGCTGCTCCCTGCGATGTCAAGTCCCTTATGGTCGCTGGAACCCACG
>CAMZHU010000069.1 GCA_947306975.1 uncultured Clostridia bacterium
TCGATCATACCCGGCGGCATATCGATGTTCATATGCCTGTTCCTCTACTCCTTCACGAGGACGGACACCGTGCTGCTGATCGCAGCAGTGTTCAGCGGTTTCGCGCTGGGACAGATAATCCCCGCGTTCCAGACCTTCATGATGGAACTCGTGGGCCGCAACAGGAGTCTCGGCAACGCGCTGTTCTACAACGGTCTCGACCTCGGATCGGCGCTCGGCGGTTTTCTTATGGGAAGCGTGTCCGACAGGATCGGTTACATGAGCATGTTCCGCATCTGCTCGATCCTCATGGTCGGCTACATCGTGCTCTTTGCGGTGTTCTACATGAGCAAGCGCAAAGCGCGCGGGTGATCTTCAGCCTGCTGAAAGAACACATAATCACAGAAGACGATCCCTTCCGGATCGTCTTCTCATTTTGTTCTGTTGTAATAACGGCCGCGCTGTGGTACGCTTTACTGCAGTTGGAAAAAGTTCCGGGATTAAAAAATGGAGAAAACTTATGAAACTTATTGAACCGTCGATGGAATACAACTCCCAGATACAGGCATACCGCCGCGAGTTCCTGGAATACGGCGGATCAATGGACGGGTGCGGTTCTCTCCGGAGATTTGAGACCACCCGGGAGTGGCTGGATCAGGTGGAATCGCTGAAGCGGCCGGAGACGACTCCTCCGGATCTTGTCCCGATGAGCCAGTATATCTATGTCCGCGAGACTGACAGAAAGGTCGTCGGCGTCATCCAGATAAGACATCAATTCAACGATTTCCTTGAGAAGTACGCCGGCCACATAGGCTATTCCGTGTGCCCAAGCGAAAGGAAAAAAGGATACGCGACTGAAATGCTGCGGCTCGTCCTCCCAAAGTGCAGATCTCTCGGATTGGGACGCGTGCTGGTATGCTGCGTAGAGGGAAACGAGGGCAGTCGCAGGACTATACTGAAAAACGGCGGAGTATATGAAACCACAGTATACCTGCCTTCACGCGAAGTATATTTAGAGAGATATTGGATCGATCTGTCAGAATGAAGCATCCCTCCAGCCGTGAAAATGATATGCCACTATAAAAACTCCCGTGCAGTTCGACTGCACGGGAGTTTTTGACATATCCTTATTTCCGTCTTATTTGTCCAGCAGATTCTGGGAATACTTGTCCGACGTGGAACAGCTGGCAAAACACATTATCGGGCGCTTGACATCGTATGTCGAGAATTCCGTGTGTCTTGTGCCGGCTGGTATGAATATGATCGCGCTCTTTGTTATAGTGAACTCCTCGTCGATGAGCTTAATCTTGACCGTCGCGTTCAGTTCCTCGGGATGTTCCGGATCTGAACCAATAAAACTCAGGAACTCGTCATAATCGTGGGTATGCTGTTCCTTCGGCGCTATAAACGTGGAGGCATACCAGGTAGCAGCGGCGTAGGGCGCGCCGGGGACAGCCTCGCCGTCGAGCAGGAACACGTTTCTTCTTATCGTCTCCCCCGCTTCATTCTTCTGATGCGAATCCGGAAGCGGCTTGAACACGATGTTGTCTTTCATGGATTCCATGTCTTTTCCCTTTCTTAACTTAAAATCTAGTGTCTCAGTACCTGTTGCCGTCGCCGCCGGAAAAACTCAGTATCGGGCGCTTCATGTCCTCTATTAAAAACGGGCAGTGCACTGTTCCTTCGGGGATGTATACGACGACGCTTCGGTCGGTGCGTACGACCTCTCCGTCATAATTGAAGTTGAGCGTCGCTCCGAGATCACCGGGATCATCCGGATCGCTGCCGATGAATCCGACGATCTCATCAAAATCATGGACGTGCGTGGGCGGTTTCGGCTCCCGCGGTTTCAGGAACCAGGCAAACTCTATATAAGGAGCACCGGGTATAATACTGGAGTCGAGCCAGACCGCCTTGCGGAGTATTGACGGATCAGTCTCTGTTCCGGGCATGAACGGACGCGGCTCGTACGATACAAATCTGTTCACGTCACCTACGCCCTCAATGACATCGATGCTTGCCTTCATAGTGTAGTGCGCGTTCGGAGTGCCGGAGAAATGGAGTATCGGTTTTTCCACTTCCTGTACTATATACGGGCAATGCGGCATGCCTGCCGGTATATATATAATGGCACTCTTCTCTATTGTTATCCATTGTCCGTTAAGCCAGAAGAGCACCTTGCCATACAGTTCCTGAGGATGTTCCGCATTGCTGCCGATAAAACCGACGTACTCTGCCGTATCGTGGATGTGTGACCCGATGCAGCTCATCATAGTCTTATTGTACCAGGAGATGGCAAAGTACTGTTTCGCCTCAGGAAATGTATTGTCATCCAGATGGATGATGTTTTCTAATAAAACATTCCCGTCTTCATCGACTTCGCAGGCATTCTTCCTCGGTTCTTTCAGAAAGTACTTCTCCGGGTTTTCCATCAGGTAATTCTCCTTCGTTTTTCAAAAGTATCAGTATCTGTTTCCGTCTCCTCCGGAGAAGCTCAGTATGGGTCTCTTCATATCCTCGATTAGGAACGGGCAGTGATGCACTCCTGCGGGCATATAAACGACGACGCTTCGGTCGGTGCGGATCACCTCGCCGTCATAATTGAAGTTGAGCGTCGCTCCGAGGTCGCCCGGATCGTCCGGATCGCTTCCGATGAACCCAACGATCTCGTCGAAATCGTGCACATGCGTCGGCGGCTTGGGCCCCCGCGGTTTCAGGAACCATGCAAACTCTATATACGGCGCGCCGGGTATGACTCTGGAGTCGAGCCACACAGCCTTGCGCAGTATTGAAGGATCTGTCTCTGTTCCGGGCATAAAAGGACGCGGCTCGTAAGAGACGTACTTTTCAGGATCGTCGAAGCCCTCGGCCGGCTTATCGCAGGGCGTCCGGGTCAGGTGTCCGTAAGGACTTCCGGCAAAATGGATCATGGGCTTATCGACAGCCTCGACGACATACGGGCAGTGAGGCATCCCTGCCGGCACGTAGATTATCGCGCTCTTTTCTATAGTGATCCATTTGCCGTTGAGCCAGAAGCGGACCCTTCCGTTCAGCTCCTGCGGATTTTCCGGATCGCTCCCTATAAACCCGACGAATTCATCGACGTCGCATATGTGGGACTCATGGCTGAGCGAATGCGGCTGTGTGTACCATACTATCGTAAAAAACTGTTTCGACTCCGGCAGCACCGTGTCGTTCAGCCATACGATGTTACGGCGTATCGTCTTGCCGTTTTCATCGACGTCATGAGAGTCGGGCATCGGTTCCGTGATAAAGTATCTTTCGGGGTTTTCCATCGCGTTTCTCCTTTGACCGGCCGTTCCCTGTCGCGGGAAGGCAGCTATACTTAAGCATGGCGGCCGCCTTAACGGCCGCCATGCTTAACGACTAGATCAGAGTTCAGGTGCTGAAGATCTTATGCGGTCAGGCGTACTTCTTGGCATTCGTGCGGAGCCACTCGAGCGCTCCGTCGCCGTCGAGGCCGAGAGCGTTCAGTTCGTCAGCCTTTGCCTGCAGCAGAGGCTCTGCAACTTTTACGATCTCCGCCTTCGCTTCATCCGTCATATAATACATCTTGAAGTCAGGATTGTGCTCATTCAGTATCTCGTCGAGAGAGAGCTGGTCGTTAGCGTCACTGTATTTGTTAGCTACAGGAAGGAAATCTTCGATGGTCTTGTCGATCGCTGCCTGTGCTTCGGCGTCCATACGATCATAGGTCTCTCTTGCAAGTACGAAGCAGGTATCTCCGTAATATGCTTCTATCGGGGTGAAATAGTTGCAGACGTCATAGAGGCCATATGAACATGTACCTCCGAGGGTGAACTGTGCACCGTCGACGACGCCCAGTTTTATGCCTTCATACAGGTCGTTCGGTGTGACCATGACACCCGTAGCGCCGAGAGCCGTGCAGTAGTTCATAAAGGAGCCGGTCGAACGGAGCGTCTTGCCCTGGAGGTCGGCCAGACAGGTTATCGGCTTGTCAGGCATCAGGAAGCCGAAATATGAACCGGCCCATCTGGAGATGACGACGAATTCGTCCATATCCTCCGGGAACGCCTTTGCATAATCGATTATGAGCGTATTGAAGCTGGAAAGCGAACCGTAGTCGATGCCCGGGGTGTTGATGAGTTCAGTGTACGGATATACACCGGTGTAGAATGAGAACGCATCCTGCGCTATATCGCTGGTGCCGGTCCTCGCGGAATCAAGGCCGGAGCCGAACGCAGCTACAGTTCCGGAGGCATACAGCTCGCACTGGATCCTTCCGCCCGAATTATCGTTAAGAAGTTTTATCAGTGGCTGTGCCATGTATTCATCAAAAATCGTTCCTACAGGATCCGCCATCGCAAATTTCAGCGTGTAGGTCTCCTTGTTCTCTGCCGGGGTCTCATCTTTCTCGTCTCCTTTGCCGTCATCTTTTCCGGCGTTGTTGTCGGCAGGCGTGTTGTTAGACGGCGTGTTGTTCGAAGGTGTCGTACCGGAAGGTGTGCTGTTGCTGCCGCATGCACAAAGTGCGAGCAGCATCACGAACACCAGGATCACACAGATTACCACTCTTGACTTTTTCATGATTCTCCTCCTCTTTGTCAGTCCTTTTGTTTCTTTTGTACAGTACCGAAACACTTCGGTTAATTAAATTGTAACATTATAAACAGAAAAATCAAGTGATTATGACCAATTTTTGGAAATTTCCATAAGATATTTTAATTACTCGTGAAAAGCGGTTCCCGCACTGTCGTGCAGAAACCGCTTTAAGTATCTCCGCTGTTATTATCGATCCGCCTTTTCCTTCTCCAGGTTCATAGAATACTTGGGGACGTCGCAGCGTGCGAAGCAGATGAACGGCCGCTTTATGTCATAAGCAGAAAACTCAGTGTGCCTCGTGCCCGCGGGAATGAAGATGATGCAGCTTTTGGTGATCGTAAAATCCTCATCCAGCATACGGATCGTCACCCTTGCGTTCAGTTCCTCGGGATGCTCCGGGTCGCCGCCTATAAAACTCAGGTACTCATCCGCGTCGTGGGTGTGCTGCTCAGCCGGGGCTGTAAAAGTCCTGTGATACCACGTTGCCGCAGCGTACGGCGCTCCCGGCACAGCCTCCGAGTTGAGGAGAAAAACGTTCTGTTTTATGATCTCGCCTTTCTCTCCCCGCAAAGGGGATTCCTTCATGGGTTCCGTTACGATATTGTCTCTCATCGTTCCCAAAATTGCCGGCCCTCCTGTTCAAAATCTTTTCCGGATATGATTCAGCCGGCAGTTTTTCTGCGTCTGGCGGCAGAACCGAGAAGGAATATCGCCAGATACGCAATCATAACGAACATGATTATCCTGAACACTCCGTGATAGTTGACCGATCTGGCAACGATGCCCATTATTCCGGCACCGACCGCGGTCCCTATATCACAGATGTTGAAGTACAGCGCATTGCCAAGCGTACGCCTCTCGGGGCCGAGGTCGCTCATGAGCCACACCTGGAACGTCGGCACCATCGCGCCCATTGCCACGCCGTTGCATACAGCGGCTATGAGCAGCACTGCATTCGACCGAACGACCGAGAACAGCAAGAACGCGACGGCACTTGCCAGACCGCCGAAAAAGATCATCGGTCCGGGTCCGTATCTGTCAAAGCTCTTCCTGGTCACGAAACGCAGCAAAAACGACGACACGGTCTCAAAAACAGAGTATATCGTTATCATCGAGAGCCCCTCTTCCGTTGCCATGACGGTGAGGAAGCTCTGCTGTGTCCCGCGCGCGACGCCGTACAGCAGGAGCAGTATGGTCTGGAACAGTATCTTGGTGTCGTATATCTTGTTCCAGATCGTTTCCTTTGGCGCATCGGCTGCGCGCCGCCGAGGCTGCGGTATCTCTATAGTGCTCCATCCCACCGCGGAGAGCACCAGCACGAGCGCCGAACATATGAACAGCGGAGTAAATCCCAGCCTGTTCATCACTATGAGACCAAGCGCCGGCGAAAGCGCGACAGCGGCCGTGGTCCCCATCCCGAAGTATCCTATACCCTCGCCCTGACGCGAGTCCGGGGCGGCGTCCGCGGCTATGGCCCCCGCAAACGCTGTCACCATCCCGACGCCGACGCCCTGCATGGTACGCAGCGCTATGATCCCGACTATCGAAGAGACCGCCGCATAGAGCGCCGCCGTCGCCAGCGATATGATTATGCCGATCCGCATCAGGATCTTGCGGCTGTAACGCTCTTGCAGGAACGGCACGAGGAAACGCATTATGACGCATCCGATACAGAATCCAGTGGAAACGAATCCTATATGTGCTGAGGTCCCGCCCTGGGCCTTGACGTACAGCGGCAGCGTGGGGGCGAGCATATAAAAACCGAAATAGAAAATCAGATGAGACACTAAAACCGTGCTGAATGTTCTCGTCCAGAGACGGTCGCGCTGTCCGTTTTCCATTCTGTCCACCCCTTCCGTGCCATGTGCTCTTCACCGGTTATCTAACATTATTAGAATACCACACCGACCGAACATGTTCAACCTCCGTTAACAGCAGATCCGAAGCAAAATCGTTCCGGGCAGGATTGTTTTTCTGCCCGCACCGCACTATAATGTTCTCAGCGGTCAGCACCCGGTTCCTGATAACCGCAAGGTAAGACCAAATCTACAGGAGGAATAGTTATGAAAAAGTTTTTCGCAGAGTTAATAGGAACGTTCGTTCTGGTGTTCGTTGCCTGCGGCGTTGCCGCGGTGACGGGCTGCAGCGCGGAGGCAAACGCAGCGTACATCCTCACGGCTCTCGCGTTCGGCGGAGTCATTGTAGCTATGGCATATTCCATTGGCAACATCTCCGGCTGCCACATCAATCCCGCGGTCTCTCTCGCTGTTCTGATCAACGGAGGCATGAGCTTCAAGGATTTCATCTGCTACATCATAGCTCAGTTCATCGGCGGCATCGCCGGTGCGGCGGCGCTCATGGGCGTCCTCGGCAAGAGCTACGGTCTCGGATGCAACGGTCTCTTTGAGGCAAGCATCGGCAAATCCCTGATAATCGAGATCATACTCACCTGTGTCTTCGTTCTCGCCATCCTCGGCGTTACGAGCAAGGTCGAGAACGGCAAGGTTGCCGGTCTCGTCATCGGCGGTTCCCTTACTCTCGTCCATCTCCTCGGCATCTTCTTTACCGGTACCAGCGTCAACCCCGCACGTTCCCTCGGCCCCGCTCTTATGATGGGCGGTGAAGCGCTCTCCTGCGTATGGGTATTCATCGTGGCTCCCCTCGTAGGCGGCGCACTTGCGGCTGTCATCTGGAGGCTCATCCGTACGAACGACTGATCCGGTCAGTTATTAACCTTACATCTAACAACAAAGTGCGGACCGCCGATGCGCGGTCCGCACTTTTAGTACCATGGATACGTGACAGGGCCATGAAACAGCGGCGCGTCCGGAAAAGACCGGACGCGCCGCGTTTGCTTATTGACGAATGATGCTGTATTTGCCGTTTAAGCTCTTAGGCAGCGAGGAAGAACTTCACGATGAAGATGATGCTGAGGATGTAGGTCAGGATGGAGATGTCCTTCGCTTTGCCGGTGCAGAGCTTGATGACGGTGTAGCAGATCAGCGCCAGGCCGATGCCGTGGCCGATGGAGCCGGAGATGGGCATGGC
>CAMZHU010000070.1 GCA_947306975.1 uncultured Clostridia bacterium
GACACGAGCATGAGACGCTCTACAACATGCGCCAGCAGGCACCGAGGAAGAAAGTCCTCGTAGTCGGCGGCGGCATCGGCGGTATGGAAGCTGCCATCACCTGCGCCGAATACGGACACGAGGTCATCCTCTGCGAGAAGAAGGACGTTCTCGGCGGTTCCATCCTCTGCGAGAAGAACGTGCCGTTCAAGAGCAAGCTCGATCAGTACATATCGAACCAGATCAAGGCCATCTCCCGTGCTGCGATCGACGTCCGTATGAATACGACCGTTACCAAGGAATACGCGGATGAGATAAAGCCCGACGTCATCATTGCCGCGCTGGGCGCGCGCCCGATCAAGCCCCCGATCCAGGGCATCGACGGCAAGAACGTCATCGGAGCTGAAGAGGCATATATCAACCCCGAAAAGGTAGGAAAGAGCTGCGTGGTTCTCGGCGGCGGCCTCGTCGGCATCGAGATGGCGCTCTATATGGCAATGCTCGGCCGCAAGGTGACCGTAGTCGAGATGCTCGACAGCATCAACGACGGCGGCAACATCCTGCACGGCGTAGCCCTCAAGTATGAGATCCCGAAGTGGGATATAGACCTCAACTTCAAGACCACTGCGAAAGAGATATCCGAAAAGGGCGTCAAGTGCGTCAAGGAAGACGGCAGCGAAGTGTTCTTCGACGCCGAGACCGTCATCTATGCGGTCGGCCAGAGACCGCTTCAGGACGAGGCTCTCGACCTTCGCTTCTGCGCTCCCGAGTTCTACATGATCGGCGACTGTGTGTCCCCGAAGAACATCCCGAACGCAACGAGCCAGGCATACGACATCTCCATCAACATCGGACGCGTCTGAGCATGACGCGAATCAGGCCTCCCCGGCTCTTATTAAAGAGCAGGGGAGGCCTTTTCGTATCTGTGTTTAGCATGGCGTAGCATGAAAAAGTATTGCGCAACAGATAACGGATAGTCTATAATAAATGTGTATATTATGATCGCGCGGGGTTCCGCGCAACGAAGGGAGCGTATCAGAATGGCAGTTATAAAAACACCCCCTATCACATCACTGGAGGGAGCCTTTTCTGTTAAAGGACTGAATGTAGTCGTTACAGGCGGCAACCGAGGGATCGGTTTCGGCATAGCAACGGCTTTTGCCCAGGGCGGCGCGAATGTCGCCATTCTCTGCCGAAATATAGAGAGCGGCAAGGCGGCAGCTGAAAAGCTTTCCTGCTATGAAGGCAAGACATATGCCTTCAAGGTGGATATCTCCGACATGGACAGCATCAAGGCTGCGAAAGCGGAAGTGGAGAAGGTATTCGACAAACTCGACGTCCTTGTGAACAACGCCGGCATATCGGCCAGCATCAGATACCTCGAAGACGAGGATATGAAGGTGTACAACGAGATCTCCGCTGTGGATTTCTTCGGGCCGGCATATATGATCAATCAGTTCGCGCCGATGATCGTAAAGGGCGGTAAGGGCGGAAGCATCATCAATATCTCGTCTATAGGCGGACAGTCTGTATCCGGCACCAAGACGAACCCGAATATAGCTTATCATGCCTGCAAGGCAGCGCTGGACAACCTTACGCGCTCTCTGGCTATAGAGTTCGGCGACTACGGTATCCGCGTGAATGCGATAGCGCCGGGCCCGACCCATTCCGACCTCGATGCGCTGCTGCCTCCGGATGCTTTTGAAAAGGTCGAGTCCAGAATGCCGCTGCATCGTTTCGGCGAGCCGATCGAGATCGGCGCTCTAAGCGTCTTCCTGGCATCTCCGGCAGGCGCTCAGATCACAGGCGTTATCATTGTCCACGACGGCGGACTCATCTGCGTCGGTTAAGGAGGAAAAACTCAAGTGTACGAACTTATTCAGGCAGGCAAAAGAACGTTTTACATGGAAGGCTACGCGCGTGCTGGCATCTATGTGTTCGGCAAGGATTCAGCGTGCGCCATCGACACAGGAGCCGATGAGCATGCGGGACTGGCACTCCTTAAACATCTCAAGAGCATGAACCTCAGGCTCGAGCTCATTATTAACACCCATTCGCACGCGGATCATACAGGCGGCAACGCCCTGCTCAAGAAGGAGACAGGATGCGCGGTTTACGCGCCCGGCGCTGAGAGCGCGTTCATTTCCGAGCAGATCATCTCCCCGGCGTTCATGTACGGCGGGAACCCGATGCCCGAGCTCTGGCCGGGTTTCGTATCCGAGAGCTGCAAGGCGGAACGCCTCAGGGATTCTGTGCTTCCGGAAGGACTCAGCGTGGTTTCGCTTGACGGTCATTCTTTCTCCCATGTCGGCATCCTGACGTCTGACAACGTATGTTTCATAGGCGATGCGCTGACAGCGGCGGCTGTGATCAAGAAGGGAGCACTGCCGACACTGTACGATGTCGGAAGGACTCTTGAATCCTTCGACACACTCGATTCCATGAAGGGCGTGAAATTCATTCCCGCCCATGAGCCGATGCCCGATGATTTCACTGAAACGATAGCGCTCAACCGTCAGAAGACGCTGGACATGTTGGACCTTATCAGAGATATATGCGGTACGCCCGTGTCATTCGAGACACTGACGAGAAACGTACTGGACCGCACGAACCAGACTGCCAATATGGTCATATACATGCTTACGCAGAACACGCTCAAATCCTATCTGACATATCTGCACGGCAGGAACGAAGTCGAGTATTTCTTCGAAAACAATACGATCATGTGGCGCGTCAAAAAGTGACGCCGTCTCCATCTCAGGGAGGAAGCAATAATGGGGTATCTTGAAACAAACGTGTCATTCCACGGACGTCCTTCGATGCCGGGCAAGGAGACTCCGCCCGATATCATGAAGAAGATCGTATGGCTCGATTCCAGCGAGATCCCCGGCGCCCCCTATTTTGAGATAGTATGGTTCATCAAGGAGAGAGCCGGGAACCCGCCGACTCATACCCATGATTTCGACGAGTTCATCGGCTTCATAGGGACGGATCCCGAGGATCCTTCAAATCTCAACGCAACAGTAGAGTTCATGCTCGACGGCGAGACGCTGACCCTTACCCGCAGCTGTATCATCTATGTTCCCGCCGGCGTGCCGCACTGCCCATTTGCCATCACAAAGATCGACCGTCCGATAATCCACTTTTCCGGCGGAAACGGACAGAGATATTAATTAAAAATACTAAACTGCGGAGGGCATACTTATGCTGGATATGGAAAACAGACCCGCATGGCTGGGGGAGGAGCCTGAGATCCCCGAATCTGAGATCACGGAAACTATTGATACCGAGCTTCTCGTAGTCGGAGCAGGTATTACCGGACTTACCGCGACTGCCACCGCGGCGGAACTGGGTGTCAAGACCCTGCTGATCGAGATCAACAAGATATGCACCCCTGTTCGCAAAGAGATCGGCGTTGTCGGAAGCCGCATACAGAAGGCCGAGAACAACAACATCGATATCCATGAGATCGTCCGCGAAATGGTCATGTACGGCGCAGCCTACGTCGATCAGCGTCTCCTGTATATATGGGCGCGCGAGAGCGGCGAGGCCGTTGACTGGTACGCCGACCTCATCAAAGAGCGCGGAGGCGCCATACTAACGCTCCAGGGCGGCTATCACATGGAGGTCAAGAAGGGCTCCTATACCAAATTCCCGACAGGCCATAAGACAAGATGGCCCGACGGCGTCTCCGGCGCGAAGATCATGACGGAGTACTCCCGCGAGCTCGGAGCGGAGATACGGTTCGAGACAGCTTTCATCAAGCTCATTAAGGAGAACGGCCGCGTTACCGGCGCGATCATCAAGGACGTTCCGACTGGCCGCTATATGCGGGTTAACGCGTCCAAGGGCGTAATAGTATCCACCGGCGGATACATCAAGAATACCGAGATGCTCAAGGCGCTGCAGCCTGAGACTCTCTCAATGATAGGTCTGGCTGTCAGCGAGGGAGCAACCATGGGCGACGGCATCAAAGCATGCCTGTGGGCCGGTGCGGCAATGGACGACAGGCATCTGTCAATCCTGTTCGACAGATGCGCCATCATGCCGAACGAGACTCCAGAACACCGCGCGGGACCCGGCAGGACGACTGAACTTATCGCACAGCCGTTCCTAAAGGTCGATCTCAAGGGCAGGCGTTTCTGCAATGAGTCGCAGCCTTATGATTTTGTGAGCCACAGAGCTCTCAGCCTGCCCGGCAAGACCTACTGCGTCATCTTCGACTCAGGATATGCCGAGGACGCGAAACGCTTCGACATGGCAGGCTGCTCCCGTATGTTCGACTTCGACAACGGGGCTCCCTGCGGCCACGACATCAAGGAGAACACGATGCGTATGCAGGGCATGCTGCGCGACGGACGCTTCGTCTCGGCTGATACCATCGGCGAGCTTGCGGTCAAGCTCGGGATCCCGCCCGAGGAGCTCGAGAAGACCGTAGCGCGCTATAACGAGATGTACGATCAGCAGCGCGACGATGACTTCGGCAAGGAGCCGCACCGTCTTTCCCAGCTGCGCCGTCCGCCGTATTACGGCGTGCGCGCGTGCTCGTTCGCGCTTGGAACGCTCGACGGCATACGCATAGACGAGAACATGAACGCCGTCGACAAGGACGGCGAGCCGATACCCGGACTGTACGTATGCGGAAACGACAGCGGAGGGTTCTTCGCCAACACTTATGTAAACCTAGCGACGGGCTGCTGCGCCGGACGCAACATGACGTTCGCGCGGCGCGCCGCGAAGATAATCGCGGGGAAACTCTGAGATTACCCGGAAATGTTATAAGGCCCCGGACATAACGAACGGACGGCGTCCCTGCCTCACTGCGAGGCTGGGACGCCTTCTTCCGTCTTGAAATAGACGTCTGCCGGTGATAGAATCAGCATATCAAACGGGGAGCGGAAGCAATGAAAGTTTCTCTTGTCATACCGGCATATAATGAAGCGGAAGTTATCGCCGCCGCCGTACGCGAGGCGGAGGCCTTTCTGGCTGCCGTTTTTTCCGATCCGGAACTCATAATCGTAAACGATGGAAGCACCGACAGTACGGCGGAGACAGCACTTAAGGCAGCGGAACGATCGTTTACAAGAGTGATCGGATACGAGGATAACAGGGGAAAAGGAGCCGCCGTAAGGACCGGCATGCTGGCGGCCGGCGGAGACTACGTATTTTTTACCGACGCGGACCGCGCATACGGTTTTGAGCCTATTCGCCGCGCCATGGATATCTTTGAGGAGACGGGTGCGGACGCAGTCATCGGGACCCGTTCCGGAGCTGAGAACGGATACGGCGGTTATCCGTTTTTGAGACGCACGGCGTCGTGAGTTTTTTCAGCGGTGACAAGGCTGGCAGCGGGCATGAGCTACGATACCCAGTGCGGGTTCAAGGGCTTCACTGCTGAAGCTGCGAGACGTGTGTTCACGCAGTGCACGACGGACGGTTTCGCTTTCGATTTCGAAGTCATGATGATATTCGACAGGCTGGGCCTGCACGCCGAGGAACTGCCCGTCGCCATAGTCAATCACAGGGATTCGAAGGTCCGCGTAGCACGCGATACCTTCAGGATGCTCAGAGATATATCTAAGATCAAACGTAACGCAGGGAGGGGGTGACGCGATCGTGGCCCGTCATTTGAAAAAAGAAGAGCGCAGCGAGAGATGGATACTGCTATTTCTAGTGCTCTTTGCTCTTATCTTTTTCAGATACTGTTATTACGGATTTGAGTATTACTATCAGCTGGATGATTATATCCAGTACTATAACTACACTGCCCACAGAGGCAGCGTGCAGACGATAATAAGCACGCTCGGCCTTCTCGCCGCGAGACCTCTTGCGGGCATAGCGGATATCACCGTTTGGAGCATGTTCTTCAGCCGCATGATCGTCGGCGTAGCTATAGTGTCAGCCATGTACGCAGCGTCAGCATGCGCCTTCAAACGCGTTTTCAACCGTCATTTCGGGACGGGATACGTATTTCTGGCGGTCTATGCGCTCCTTCCGCTTGGATTCGAGGGTACTTACTGGATGTCCGCATCGACCAGGATCGTGACGGGACTGTTCTTCGCATCGGTGTCGCTTCTCTGTTTCGACAACTGGTGCGAAGAGGGGACGAAGCTGAGCCTGCTGCTGTATATATTACTGCAGCTTGCAGCTTACGGGTTCTATGAGCAGGTCATCGTCTTTTCATGCGCTGCGACAGTGCTGATAGCAATAGTCGCAGGCGGTGAAGTGAGACGCCGTTCTATCTGGTGTATTTTCTCGTTCATAAGCATGGGGCTGTATTTTGCGTTCGTGTCGTCATTCCCGGACAGCCCGCTCTACGGTAACAAGACCGGTTACGTTCTCCCGTTTTCCGGTTATTACTGGAAGGATTTCTTCCCTCAGGTCCTGGATCAGATCAAAAGCGCGTTTGCCGGCGGCGGCCTCTATACGATCGCAAAGGGATTGAAACGCGGAGCCGCCATGCTTTATGGGGACAGGAACTGGATTTACGCCGCCGCTCTCGCCGTGTTCGCGTTCCTGTTTTACAGACTTGCCAGACGTGACGACGGACGGTGCGGACGCAAACTCGCCGCGATCATCGTAGGAGTGCTGCTCGCAGTTGCTCCGCTTGCTCCGTTTTTCGTCGCGGGGAACGTGTGGTTCTCGCTTCGCGGGACCGTCTGTTCTTTCTGCGGGATCGCGCTCGTAGCCGACGCTGTCGTGGCGTTTCTTGTCTGCAGAACGAAAAAGCCGGGGGAGATGGCGGCCGTTGTCGCGGTAGCTGCGGCGCTGGTCTTCTGCGTCGCTTCGATCAGCGAGCTCCACGACTACAGGGAGACGACCGGGAACGATCTGGCGTTTACGGATCTGCTGCATGAGCGGCTTAAAGCGGACGGACGTCTGGACGCTTCGACAGAGATAGCTGTGCTGAACGTGGAGCCGTCATATCTAGACGACTGCAATTATCTATGGCACGAGCATATCCACGGGGTGACGGAGAGCGGCTGGGCACTTTCCGGAGCGCTCGAATGCCGCGCCGATCTGGCAAAGTCACCGAAGGTAACACCGATGCCTGCAAACCCGATGTATCAGCCGTGGAACCAC
>CAMZHU010000071.1 GCA_947306975.1 uncultured Clostridia bacterium
TTCTTCAACTGGGTGTTCATCTTCGGTAAGTTCGGCATGCCCCGCATGGAGCTCGCCGGCGCCGCTGTCGGTACGCTTATCGCAAGAGGCGTCGAATTCCTGATCGTCTTCATATACTTCTTCAAATATGACAAGAATATCGTATTCCGCTTCAAACACCTCTTCCTCAGCAACAAGGATCTGTTCAAAAAGTATATCAAGTACAGCCTCCCGCTTCTGTTCAGCGACACGATGCTAGGCTTCGGACTTATAACACATACAGCCGTTATCGGTCACATGGGCGAGGTCGTAACGGCAGCGAATTCGATCATCACCGTTCTCAATCAGTTCGTAACTGTCCTTAACATAGGCCTGTCGGCCGCCGCCGGTGTCGTCATCGGCAATACGATCGGTGAAGGTGATCTCGACCGCGCGTACAACGAAGGCAAGGCTTTCTTCGTCATTTCGTTCTGCATAGGTGTTCTTGCTGCGATCGTCATGCTGCTCGTATACCCGTGGTTCATAACGCTGTACAACATCAGTGACTCTGTCAGGGATGCCGCATATACGATATTCCTCAGCCTTGTCGTAACGTTCCCGCTGGCAACGCTGGCATACGTCAGTTCCAAGGGCGTTCTCCGCGGTGCAGGGGATACCCGCTTCATCATGGTCGCTGACATCACCCTGCTGTGGGTAGTATCGCTCCCGCTAGGAGCCCTTGCCGGTCTTGTTTTCCACTGGCCTCTCTTCTGGGTGGCTTTCCTTCTCCGACTTGAGTTCCCCGCGAAAGGCATCTGGTGTACGCTGCGCTTCCTCAGCAAAAAGTCGATCCGTGTAATCAAGGCAGAAGAACCTGCCCCCGTTTCTGACGATTAAGGAGGACAAATATGGGACGCAACGGGAGTTCAGAGAGTTTTGATTATGAGAACGCCGAACTCGATATCCTCGATGCCGGCGGTGATCCCGATTACCTGAACTACAACGACAGGGAGAAACGGGACGAATACCTCAGAAAGGTGGGGCTCAACCCCAAAAGTTACGGAAGCAAGGTCGGCGAAAAGCCCAAAAAGAAAAGCGGCTGGTTCGATGAGCCCGAAGATGACCCGTGTTTTCTAACATCCGCTTGCGTTCACGCCCGCGGACTCCCCGACGATTGCGAAGAGCTCACCGTGCTTCGCCGTTACAGAGACGGTTATCTCAGAAACCGTGTGGGCGGTGAGGATGCGATACGGAAGTATTACGAAACAGCTCCGGGCATCGTCGCAAAGATCAACCGCATGCCGGAGGCTGAAGCCATATGGAATTCCGTGTTTGAGGATACGATCCTCCCGTGCGTCGCCATGATAAAAGGCAACAGGATGGAGGACGCCTTCGAACTGTACAGGTCCTGCGTCCTGCGTCTCGAATCCGTCTGATGAAGGTACGAAACGCCTTTCGGTCTTCTGCCGGAAGGCGTTATACTTTGCCGCCGCTTCGGTTCCTGTCCCTCCGCGTTCTTGATTTCACGGTAACTGCGGTTGTATAATTACCCTGTTATTGATCCTGTAAATATGTATCTTTCTGTTTGGACGTGAGCATCGTGCCGGTAAAGAAAAACGATTTTTCAAAAGGCAGCGTATCGGGATGGATACTGAAGATGGCGATACCGCTGTCGATCGCCCAGTTCGTCAATATCCTCTACAATCTCGTCGACCGCATGTACATAGGGCGCCTTCCAGCTGACGGCCGTCTGGCGCTGACCGGCGTCGGGATATGTCTGCCGGTCACCCTGCTTATCTCCGCATTTGCCAACTTCAGCGGTCTGGGCGGAGCTCCGCTCTGCTCCATGGCCCGCGGCAGCGGTGACGAAAACCACGCAGAGAAGATAATGGGGAACGCTTTTTCCCTGATACTCTTCCTCGCTGTCGTCCTCATGGCGGTCGGATACGGTTTTACGACGAAGCTTCTCTATGCTTTCGGCGCCAGCGATCAGACCATTGGCTTTGCACGGAGCTATCTCCTCATATATTTGGCCGGCACGCTACCGACAATGATCACGGTAGGCATGAACCCCTTCATAAATTCACAGGGTTTCAGCCGCGTAAGCATGATGACCACCATCCTCGGCGCGGTGATAAACATTATTCTTGACCCGATATTCATCTTTGCTCTGGGTATGGGCGTAAACGGCGCAGCCCTTGCGACTGTCATCGCACAGACCTGTTCTGCTATCTGGGTGCTGATCTTTCTCCGCAGCCCCCGTGCGATACTCCACATAAAGGCGTCAAGAATGAAACCGGATTTCCGTCTCATAGGAAAGATAATGTCTCTCGGCATATCAGGTTTCATAATCGCCGCAACGACCGGACTGGTCGGGATCATCTGCAACAAAACGCTTCTCCGTGTAGGCGGCGACCTCTACGTAAGCGTAATGACCGTCGCTTCATCGTTCCATGAGATCGCTTTTGCCACTACGAGCGGCATTTCCAACGGAGCCAACCCGGTCATAGGCTACAACTACGGTGCGAAATGCTACGGCCGTATCTGCGAGGCGATCCGGTTTTCGACTTTCGCTGCCCTTGCGATCGCGTTTCTGTTCTGGATAATCACGGAATTTTTCCCCGGCGCTTGCATACGCATCTTCAACTCCGACCCCGAACTGCTGGAGGCCGGCATACCCGCGTTCCGGGTCTATTACTGCGTATACTTCATGTTCCCGCTGCAGATGGTCGGGCAGACCGTCTCCCTCGCACTAGGGAAAACGAAGACTGCAATATTCTTCTCGCTTCTGAGGAAAGTGTTCCTCGTCATACCCCTGACGCTCATACTGCCGTATCACTGGGGTCTCGGCCCGATGGGCGTTTTCCTGGCAGAGGCGATCTCCATCGTCGTCGGCTGTACCATATGTTATGTAACGATGATGCACACGGTATACTTCCCCATGCGGAAACTCGACAGAGAACAAAAAGCGGCTATGGCCGCAGGCGATCAGGAGGCGTGACCCCGGCTGTGAAAGTATTTGAAGCAGATCTGACCCCGGCGCTCATAGACGAGCTCATCGCATTGTCTGCGGATTGGGAATCCGAGAACAGCTGCCGGGGATACCGCAAAAACACCGAGGAAGATATACACGGCCGCCGCGTTTTTCTTGCGAAAGACGGCGTAAGGACTGCGGGCTATCTGTTCGGCAAGTTGGAAAAGTCCGAAAACATGTCCTCAGTCATGCCGGAAGGCACCCCGTTTTTCGAGGTCGAAGAGATCTACGTCGTACCGGATCTGCGCTCGAAAGGCATAGGTTCGGAGCTCTTCGGATACGCAGAGAACGCCGTCCGTCCCGATGCGGAGTATATTCTTCTTTCGACAGCCACGAAGAACTGGCGCTCCATCCTTCACTTTTATATCGATGAACTGTGCATGGATTTCTGGAGCGCAAGGCTGTTTAAAAAAATCAGCTGAATATTAAGGCCATAAAAGAAACACGGCAGAGGATCGATCCTCTGCCGTGTGTTTTCGATTTATGTATAAGTATTATAATGCGGCGGGACTGATCCTGAATTCCTGTCCGCCGGTGCGCTGCCGCGCATCCGGGAAAGCAAGCACGTACAGATCCGTCATCCTCGCCTCCCGCACGAATACGTCCGTCACGGTCTGCGGCATGGAGAGCGCCGAAGCCGGCTTGGTTATTATAGGCAGAGAACAAGTCTCAGACGCTGACCGGAGGATTTCCCTTCCTCTGCTGTTCATTGCAAGGACCTTAACGTAGGCCGGCGGGGCATCCATATCCCCGGCCGTTATCCCGAGATATGCACACATTACCATGCGCCGCAGCCTTGAAAACGTATACCGTTTCGTCTTAGTCTGCATAAGGACATCAGCCGTCGTCGGCTCCGTGACTGCGAACCGGTAGAGACGTTCTCCCAACCCCTCCCCGGCATCCGGCAAGTTTACATAATCCTCTTTTTTCATCCTTCTCAGAACGGCAAGGACCGCTTCCTCACATATCTCGCCGGATACAGGTCCGCGTCCGGCGTCCATCTCATCCCTGAATATCCGTGCAGCAGCCTCGGGGACATTGTCCCATGCGTACTCGCCGGTCAGGAGCAAACTTCGTACAGCCGAGGCAGACAGACCTGCATAGCCGTCGTGCTCGCCGCCGGTGCGCTTTACAGTCACAGGCGTCATCTTTGAACCGGTCAAGGCAAGCGCAGTCATATATTCCACTGCCAAGAGATTGTTGGGAGAGGCAAGCGCGGACGCCCTTTCTCCCAGAAGCTTCTCCGCGGCTTTCTGCCGTGCGGCGGCATAGGAGGCCCCCTTACTCAGTTCCTCCTTTATCACGGTCTCAGCCTCAGCGCTCTCAAGGCATTCAGCGATCTGGGCAAGGACCGACAGCTCGCCGGCTTCGCTCCCGAAAGACAGATGGGTGCATACGCCCAGCGCGTCAAGAAGGCGAATCGCACCTTCAGCATATCTCTGTGCCGAAGAAAGCGATACCGCAGTCGGCAGCTCTATGACCAGATCGGCTCCGCACGCCACCGCTGCTCTCGCCCTCGCGTGCTTTTCGAAAACAGCAAAGCTCCCGCGCTGGACGAAATTGCCGCTCATAGCGCACACGATGCCGCAATCCTCCCCGAGGGCAGAGCGTGTCTGCCGCATGTGGAGCACATGTCCCTCATGCAGAGGGTTGTATTCACATATGATTCCTGCGGTCTTCAAAATGTATCACCCGTGTGCAAAAAGTGTTGTCAAACCGATAAATAAGTAATAAAATAGTTGTAAATATGAGTTCTGCCGGCTGCGCGCCGCGCTGTTCTCCGGTCAGATTTTATTCCAAATACTATTTTATATCAAGGGGTAAACGGTAACATGAAAATTCTCGTCATCAACGCAGGCAGTTCCTCCCTCAAGTATCAGCTCTTCGATATGGAGACCGAATCCATCGCAGCAAAAGGTCTTTGCGAACGCATCGGCATCGACGGTCATCTGAAGCACACCCCGCTCGTAGGCGGCAAGCCGGTATTTGACTCCGATATGGATTTCCCGACCCACGCGGAAGCGATCGCAGCTGTTCTTGAAAAACTCACCAGTGAAGAATACGGCGTCGTAAAGAGCATGTCCGAGATAAACGCCGTCGGTCACCGTGTACTCCACGGAGGGCAGAAGTTCACCGCCAGCATGCTGGTCGACGACAAGGTCAAGCAGGCCATCCGTGACTGTTTCCCTCTCGGCCCGCTCCACAATCCCGCTAACCTCATGGGCATCGAAGCCTGTGAGAAGGCAATGCCGGGCGTGCCTCAGGTAGCTGTATTCGATACGGCTTTCCATCAGACGATGCCCGCAAGCTCTTACATGTACGCTATTCCCTATAAGTATTATGAAGAACACGGCGTCCGCCGCTATGGCTTCCACGGCACCTCTCACCGCTATGTCTCTGCTGAGGCCATTAAGGTAATGGGTCTGCAGAAAGAAGGCAGCAAGATCGTCACGTGCCACCTTGGAAACGGATCCTCCATGGCCGCTGTGAAGGACGGCAAATGTTTTGACACCTCAATGGGCCTTACGCCTCTTGAGGGTGTCCCTATGGGCACCCGTTGCGGAAGTGTCGACCCCGCCGTCGTCGAATTCATAGCAAACACCGAAGGCATCTCCGCTTCTGAAACGCTCACGATGCTCAACAAAAAGTCCGGTGTCCTGGCCGTTTCCGGCGTGTCCTCTGACTTCCGCGATCTTGACAATGCTGCCGCCGAGGGCAACGAACGCGCACAGCTCGCTCTGGACATGTTCAACTACGCCGTCAGAAAGTACATCGGCGCATATGCCGCTGCCATGGGCGGGCTGGACGGCATAGTGTTCACTGCGGGCATCGGAGAGAACTCCATAGAGGTACGCGAAGAGATCCTCAAGGGGCTTGAGTTCCTCGGAGTCAAACTCGATAAAGAAGCCAACAAGTGCCGAGGCAAGGTTCAGAAGATATCCGCTCCCGATTCTAAGGTCCAGGTATGGATCATCCCCACGAACGAGGAGCTTGTCATCGCGAGAGACACAGAGGATATCGTCCTCGGACGTCCCGTCAGATAACATTCAGATATATCTTATCACTGTACAGGGCCGGGGTTCCGGCCCTGTTTTTTAAGCGTGCTGTTTCATAATGAGGAATCGTGTTTTGCAAAAACACACGTTCCAGTGCTAAAAAGCTGTAAAAACAGTGAAATTTCATGTTGACTTTCACATTTCCGGATGGTAAACTGTCAAGGCCGCATTGAATGGGTCTGCAAGTAAAGCGGTGTTACACCGGCTTTCACCCATAACAGCGTGACTCTAAAAACAAGAGGTGAAATGATCAAATGACAGCAATCATCGAAACAGGCGGAAAGCAGTACCGTGTCGCTGAGGGCGACGTCATCTTCGTGGAGAAGCTCGACGCGGAAGCCGACGAGACCGTCACCTTCGACAAGGTCCTCGCGGTCGTCGGAGACGACACCCAGACGTTCGGCAAGCCCCTCGTAGAAGGCGCAGCCGTGACCGGCAAGGTCATCAAGAACGGCAAGAGCAAGAAGGTCATCGTTTACAAGATGCACCCGAAGAAGGGCTATCGCAGAAAACAGGGCCACAGACAGCCTTATACGAAGGTCCAGATCGAATCCATATCTCTGTAAAGAGATTCCCATAACACTCAAACTGGAGGTGTAGACAACATGGCACATAAGAAAGGTATGGGCTCCACCAAGAACGGCCGCGATTCCGAATCCAAACGCCTCGGCGTGAAGAGAGCTGACGGTCAGTTCGTACTCGCCGGCAATATCCTTGTCAGACAGCGCGGCACGAAGATCCATCCCGGAACGAACGTAGGCATCGGCAGCGACGACACCCTGTTTGCACTGCGCGACGGCACCGTCCGTTTTGAGCGTCTCGGCCGTGACCGCAAGCAGGTCTCAGTTTACGAGGATGCCGCTCAGTAAAAAGAATACACAGAATTATTAAAGGCCGGCGCCGTAATGGCGCCGGCCTTTTTATGCCGTTGGCTGAT
>CAMZHU010000072.1 GCA_947306975.1 uncultured Clostridia bacterium
TCTTGGCGCTCAGTACGAGATCCGACAGTGGGATGCACTCATTGGCCGCGTGTATGTTGCTGTCATATCCCGGCATGGTGCATCCGAAGGCGACGCCTCCGGATATATTGTGGACGTATGTCAGACCTCCGACTGCAAGACACTCGCCGGTTTTTCCCGTGTAGTCCTCGTATATGCCGAGAAGCGTCTTGACTATCCTGCTGTCAGCAGGGGTGTGGTGGCCGGGTTCCCGGTGAGACACGTCGGAGTCAATACCCGCGGCGCTGAAACGTGCCGTAACGTCTGCGTCTATATCGGTACCGTCGGCGCAGAGAGGAGTACGGATGTCGATCAGACCCTTCATACCGGTCAGACAGTACGAGAAGACGCTGAAACAAGCTGTGAGATCCCCGGAGATGCTGTCGCTCATCTCAATGCCGAGAGTACTGCCGCTGCAGTCGCCGAAGGGCAGCAGCCCGGCCAGTGCGCGGAGTTTTGCAAAGCCCTCACATTCCGCCATTGGCAGCGATACCAGCGCAGCAATGAGCGCGCTCTGGGCATTTTTGCCCTTGTCGGGAACAGAGGCATGCGCAGCGGTCCCGGAAGCGGTCACAGTGACGATATTGTCCGCTGACTGAGAGACGGCGAGAGATACGCCTGTCTCACCGGATACACGCGCACAGACATCACCGACGATCTGCGGATCGATACCCTCAAGAACAGCGGTCGCCAGATGCGGAACGATATTCGGCACTTTGCCGCCAGTCACAGAGACTATGCGGGGAAGGGTATGGCTCTCTTCCCAGGAAGCGGAGAATGCGGGTATGAAGTGGCCTTTTTCAGTATTGATGACAGGGTAGTCGGCGTCCGGAGAAAAGACGGAGGGCGGGTAGAAATGCTGCTTGCCGTACTGCTCCAGATCATCCATGCCCGTCTCTTCGGCTGAACCAAGGATCAGACGGCAGCTCTTCGGAAGATCCGGCGCTAGCTCGCGTGCTGCGTACATGGCGTACATCGCAGCGACAGCCGGACCCTTGTCGTCGGAGACGCCGCGTCCGTACAGGACCTCCCCGTGCTCGGACATGGACAGCTCGAATGGTTCGGTCTTCCAGCCGTCACCGGCTTCGACGACATCAAGGTGTGCGATTATACCAAGCTCAGGGGGACCGTCGTTCAGATCGGCGGTCAGGACTCTGTTTTCAAAGTTGGCGGTCTTGAGACCGTGAGCGGTGAGCATCGAGTCGGCACAGGCGAGAGCCTCCGCAGGGCCTTCGCCGTATGGCATGCCCGGCAGCGGTTTACCGGCGGTGCTGTGGATCTCGACGAGGTCGCAAAGGTCGGCCAGAAGTTCGTCGGAATGCTCGTCGAACCACTGGTCGATGCGGCGTCTGAGAGCGGGATCAATATTCATCATAGACAGCTTTTATCCCCTTATAAGTCATATAGCAGTCGTACTTCGACGTCTGCTCATAGGGGGCGTGCATCGAAAGCACCGGCACGCCCGCGTCGATGGTGTCTATATTTCTGTTGCCCATGTAAAGCGCGACAGTGCCGCCGCCGCCCTGGTCGACCTTGCCGAGTTCACCCATCTGCCAAACGACGCCGTTTTTCTCAAAGACGGCGCGGAGACGGCCGATTATCTCGGCGGAAGCGTCGTTAGATCCGGATTTGCCGCGGGCTCCGGTGAATTTAAGGATACCCATGCCGTAATTGAGCTTCGCGTTGCTGCGCTTCTCGGAGACCTCGGGGAAGTTGGGATCGAAAGCGTTGCATACGTCTGCGGAGATGCAGAAGGACTTCTCGAAGCAGCGGCGCAGAGATACGCCCTGAGCTTCGCAGAGATCCGCCATGAAGCACTCAAAAGCGGCGGACTGCATACCGGAGACACCGACGGAACCTATCTCTTCCTTGTCGGCGAGGACGCACACCGCGGTCTTTGCGGGAGCGTTCGTGTCGAGTATGGCGCGGAGCTCGGCATATGCGCAGGAACGGTCGTCCTGACCGTATGCGCAGATGAGAGAGCGGTCGAGTCCTAAGTCGCGGGCCTTCTCTGCGGGTACCGCTTCGAGTTCGGCGGAGAGGAAGTCCTCCTCCGTGATGCCGTAGCGCTCGTTAAGGATGCCGAGGACGCCGAGCTTGACCCGGTCGCTTTCCGTGTCGGGGCAGTCGGCGGGGAGACTGCCGATGATGATGTTGAGATTCTCGCCGGTGAAGGCTTCGCCGAGGGTCTTTTTATCCTGATCCTTACCAAGATGCGGCAGGAGGTCGGTTATGAAAAGAACGGGGTCGGCAGGGTCTTCGCCGATCTTGACGTTCACACAGGTGCCGTCTTTCTTGGCGACGATGCCGTGAAGAGCCAGAGGGAGAGTGACCCACTGGTATTTCTTGATCCCGCCGTAGTAGTGTGTCCTGAGGTATGCAAGCTCGCTGTCTT
Source organism: uncultured Clostridia bacterium (assembly GCA_947306975.1). Lineage (GTDB taxonomy): Bacteria > Bacillota > Clostridia > Oscillospirales > Oscillospiraceae > RGIG8048. The sequence goes on from CAMZHU010000072.1 coordinate 2,414, forward strand.
CATAGACAGGTATCTGCTTGAGATCGAGACGCGGGGAGTCGATATGCGCAGCGGCTATCGCCGCGCCTTCTGACAGAGGCTCGGTGCCCACGATGGCAAGAATGAGAGCTTTGCCGCGCACGCTCCTGTAGAGCTTGCTGCCCGCAGTGATTTCCATGCCGGGCAGATACTCTCTGAAACCCGCCTTCTCGGCCTGCGCGATACCTTCGGCTACCGCTTCGCGCTCGGTCTTGGCGGCGTCGAGGAACGCTTTATAGCCCTCGCAGTACTCAAATGCCAGGACCTTCTCGTCAGTGCCGATGATATCGTGGATGTGTTTCTGTTTGTAGAAGAGTTCGTTTTTGTCAGCCATTATTCTACCTCCAAGTATCGCAGCGAACAGAGCGCCGCATTTTTTTCTGAAACCGTCTGCGGAAGCGCAGTCGTTAATAAGCATGTAGCTGCAGTTTTTCCTGAAAAATTCCTCGGATTTCTGGGCCTTGATGCGCAGCATGGCATATTCCATGCTGATGCCCTCGCGCGCCATGATGCGTTCTGCTCTCACGTCCGCAGGTGCCGTCACCGCGACGGTGAAGTCGCAGAGATCGCCGAGCCCGCTCTCGATGAGAGCGATGGCGTCTATCGCGGCAAGTTTGCCGCCGACCGATTCCCAGCCGGTCAGCAGCCGTTTTACGTCCTCACAGACGAATCTGTGAGCTATTGCGTTCAGATCCTTCAGCGCGTTCTCATCGGAAAAGACACGTTTTCCGAGAGCTTTGCGGTCTATCACGCCGTCGGTAAGCACTCCCGGAAACCTTTCTTCCAAAGCGGACTTGAGTTCATCGCTGTTTTTGAGCAAGGAGTGATACAGTTCGTCGCAGTCTATTATGAGGGCGCCCCTGTTCTTGAGGACGGACAGCGCTGTCGTTTTTCCGGCGCCTGTTCCGCCGGTGATACCTATGACAGTCATCGCAGCACCTCGCAATGCAGTTTTTTCTCTATACGGCGGGGAGACAGTCCGCCCAGACGCAGTATCCTGGGAACCGGACCGGTGAGATCCAGAATCGTGGATTCTATCCCGACGCTGCATTCCCCTCCGTCTATAAGACAGTCGATCTTCCCGTCGAAGTATCCCAGAACGGACCGTGCGTCCTTGGGACTCGGCATGCCGGATATGTTCGCTGACGGTGCCGCGAGCGGCACTCCGCAGATGCGCAGGAGCTCGAGAGTCATTTTATGATCCGGGCAGCGCACGCCTATCGTGTCGCCTCCGGCGGTCACTATATCCGGGACCTTGCCGCTGCGCGGAAGGATCATCGTCAGCGGACCTGGCCAGAAGGCCTCTGCCAGTATGCGGGCGGATTCGGGCACTTCGCGGCAGAAGAGCGGAAGGCAGTCGACTCCTGAGACCAGAAGGCTTATGGGCTTTGTCTCCGGTCTGCCCTTGACCTCATAGATCCTGGCGACGGCTTCACTGTCGAGACCGTTTGCGGCAAGACCGTATACGGTCTCAGTCGGCACAGCGCACAGGCCTCCGGAAAGTATGACATCCGCCGCACGGGAGATGCCGTCCGTGTCCTTGATTATCATTGTTTCCATTTGTATTTCCTCAGTCTCCGGCGGCCTTCAGTTTCTCAGCCTGATCGGCCATGATGAGAGCGTCGATTATCTCGTCCAGGTCGCCGTTCATTATCTGTTCTATTTTGTATAGGGTGAGGCCGATCCTGTGGTCGGTGACTCTGCCCTGTGGGAAATTGTACGTGCGGATCCGTTCCGAACGGTCTCCAGTGCCCACCTGGCTCCTGCGCTCAGCGGCGACCGCGGCGTCCTGCCGGCGCTGCTCTTCTTCGTAGAGACGAGAGACGAGTATCTTCATGGCGCGGTCGCGGTTTTTGTGCTGGCTGCGTTCATCCTGACACTCGACGACGGTGCCGGTGGGGAGGTGGGTTATGCGGATCGCCGATTCTGTCTTGTTTACATGCTGACCGCCGGCCCCGCTGGAACGGAACGTATCTATCTGGAGATCCGCGGGGTTGATCTCGAAGTCGACTTCCTCCATCTCGGGGAGAACGGCCACCGTGACGGTGCTGGTGTGGATGCGGCCGGAAGCCTCGGTCTCGGGAACTCTCTGGACGCGGTGTACGCCGCTCTCGAATTTAAGTCGGGAGTAGGCGCCGTCGCCCTCAATTATAAAGCTGACTTCTTTGATGCCGCCTATCTCTGTATCGTTCAGATTTGCGATCTCGACCTTCCATCGCCGCGACTCGGCGTACATGGAATACATACGGAAAAGATCGGATGCGAACAGAGCGGCCTCGTCGCCTCCGGCACCGCCGCGTATCTCGATTATTACGTTCTTAGAATCGTTGGGGTCGCGGGGCAGAAGAAGGAGCTTTATCTCATCCTGATCCTTTGCCACGGCCGCTTTGGCCTGGTCGAGTTCCTCCTGTGCCAGTTCCTTCAGATCCGGATCGTTCAGAAGCCCGAGCGCGTCTTCAACCTCTGCGGAGTGTTTCAGATACCGGCGGTAGGCTTCAACAACGGGAGTTATCTCTTTCTGCTCACGGGCGAGCTTCGCGTAGAGAGCAGGATCGGTATACACCTCCGGCTGCTGCATGCGCGCCTCGAGAGAGACATACTTTTCTTCAATTGCCCTGAGCTTGTCAAACATATCCGCAGTTCCCCAGATCAGATTTTCATTATATAATATCATATGCAGAAAGCTTTGTAAATAAACGGCTTAACGGCAATAACAGTTGCCCGTAGCTCGTGTTGATGGTAGGATATTGGCGTGGAGGTGAAACGCGATGATCAAGCTGTCGAACGTCCAGGTACCCGCGGAGCAGGGGGAAGAAGGTCTTATCCGTGCAGCCGCGGAGCGCCTCGGAGTCGGAGAACGCGAGATAGGACAGATACGCGTGCTGAGGCGGTCCGTGGACGCGAGGCACAAGAATGGAGTGCGTTTTAATTACACGGCCGCGGTGGAAGTCCGCGGCGAGGAGAAGCTCATAGTGAGCGGCGCTGCCGTTCCGTATGAAGAAGAGGACCGTTACAGTTTCCCATACTGTTTCAGTTCCGTTCAGGAGCGCCCCGTTGTGATAGGACTCGGACCTGCGGGCATGTTTGCCGCGCTCTGCCTGGCTGAGGCCGGTGTAAAGTGCACCGTCATCGAGCGGGGCCGGCGCGTTGAGGAGCGTACGGAGGATGTCAGGCGCTTTTGGAACGAAGGAACGCTGGACACAGAGTCGAACGTTCAGTTCGGCGAGGGAGGCGCCGGTACGTTCTCCGATGGCAAGCTCACGACCGGAGTAAACGATATCCGTACGCGCTTCGTGCTGGAGAGACTGGTCGAGTTCGGCGCGCCTGAAGACATACTTTATCTTGCAAAACCTCATATCGGTACCGACAGGCTGAAGACGGTAGTCGCTTCAGTGCGTGAAAGACTGCTGGAGCTTGGATGCGATGTGCGTTTCGGCTGCCGAGCTCTGGACATAACGACAGAAAAGGGCGCAGTATCAGGGATCATCGTATCCGAGGGCGGTGAAGTGAAACGCATCGGTACGAAAGCCGTCATACTTGCACCTGGAAACAGTTCGCGGGATACGTTCGAGATGCTCAGACGGCGCGGGATCGCCATAAGCGCCAAGAGTTTTTCGGTCGGTTTCCGCATAGAACATCGTCAGCGGGATATCGACCTGGCCCAGTATGGACAGGCGGCGACGCTTGGGACTTTGCCCGCGTCCGACTATAAGCTTGCCGTGCATCTCCCTGACGGAAGAACGGTATACACGTTCTGTGTATGCCCCGGCGGAATGGTTGTAGCGGCGGCGTCAGAGCTTCAGGGCGTCGTGACGAACGGGATGAGCGAATATGCAAGAGACGGGGAAAACTGCAACGGAGGGCTCCTGGTCAGCGTAACTCCGGAGGATTTCGGCGGTGATCCCATGCGCGCCGTAGAGTTTCAGCGCGAACTCGAGGCGGCGGCGTTCTATGCAGGCGGAGAAGACTACCGCGCGCCTGCGCAGCTGGTCGGCGATTTCCTCAGAAAGGTGCCCTCGAAGGGCGCCGGCAGGGTAAGACCGACCTATCGGCCGGGCGTAAGGTTCTGCAATCTGTGGGACGAGTTCCCGGACTTTATATGTGAATCTGTGGCCAAGGCGCTTCCTCAGATGGAGAAAAAGATCCGAGGGTTTGCTGCGGATGACGCGCTTCTGACTGCGATCGAGACCAGAAGTTCGTCGCCTGTGCGTATAGACCGTGAGAACGGCGAGTCTGTAAGTACACCCGGTCTGTTCCCGTGCGGTGAAGGTGCAGGATATGCCGGCGGGATCATGTCTGCCGCGGTCGACGGCATCAAAGCAGCGGAAAGAGTCTGCGCTAAAATTATGTAAACCACAATCGTCTGAGTAGAATAGAAACAACGGCAGTCCCTTCAAAAGGGACTGCCGTTTGTGTTTGGGGGTGTATCTGGGATCAGAGCTGCTTCTGAGCGTTGATCTT
>CAMZHU010000073.1 GCA_947306975.1 uncultured Clostridia bacterium
ATTTGGCGAAAACTAACGATTACCCTTATTTTGTTAAAATAGCAATCTTTCACCATAAAGGCATCGTTGCGATAATTGTTATTCTTGCAATCCTTGCCGGGGCTGGTTTTTTGTATTCTAATGCGGCAAAGGTCAAAGCATACAATCAGTTCGCAGAATTGTACAATACGATGGCCGAAGGCGCAAGAAAAGCGGAGACCGCTAACATCCTGATCATCGATGTGTGGAAGAATAGCATCTGGAAAACCGCTGATGATAAAACTGACAAGTACACGAAGGCGAACAGCGGGAGTGGACAGTTTTACGACGATTTTAATGACGCGTTGAAGAGTCTATATGAAGATGAGAGCTTTATTGATGACCTCACTGAAATATACTCTTTACAGGCTAAAGCGGAAACGCTGATAAAAAATCTGGCGAAGCACCCGAGGTCGTTCGACGAGGAATACTCAGACTTCAAAGATTGCTATAATATGTTCGTGAGGTTCACGGACATGTCTCTTACGGCCGAAGGCAGCTTGAACTCGTTTACTGACGATCACAACGAACTTGATAAGAAGATTGCGAACAAACTGAAAGAGCTGGACATCTATTTCGACTGAAGGAATCTGTAACTGGCGGTGCACCCCCCTGACGGAAAAGTGCACCCCCCTGGAGGTCATTTGCACCCCCTGCGCTAATTCTATCCATATATGATTGCCTTTCCATTCAGGAAAGCTCTTTTTGTCTGGCAAGGCAAAAGAGCTTTTTTGTTGTTAAAGATGTCGGAGTATATACTCAGACTGACAAATCGGAATATGTGAGTGATATCATGAGCATCTGCGGGAACAATACATTTTGGGATCGGACATGGGAATCTGTCGATCCAAAGCGGACAACGGCGAATATAACAGGTTTTGATATGGCAGAAGATGTCATGATACGCTTCCTGCATATGAGACATGCCGAAAACATCTGTGATGCCGGTTGCGGCTGCGGCGCCTATTCGCTTAAGCTGTCACGATATGGTTTTTTCGTATCCGGATTTGACATCGCGGAAAGAGCCGTTTCGCTGACTAAAGAGCTGCTCTCGGAGAACGGGTATCCTGCAGAGATTTTCAAGACAGCTGATGTTCTTTCCACCGGATACGATAACGGCTGCTTTGATGCTGTCGTTGCCAGAGATATGATCGATCATATGCCGATAAGTCAGGGCGCGGAGGCAGTGAATGAACTGCTGCGTATCGTTCGGCCCGGAGGGTGTGTTCTGTTGACTTTGGATATGACAGACAGCGAATACGAGTCAGAACCGCATATTATAAACCATGACGGAGATTATCTGTACGTACAGGGCAAATGGGACGGAATGGTGTTCCATCCGTATTCTCCCGGCGATATCAAAAAACTTGCAGGAGAGAATAGATACGAGATCCTGTCCTCAGGTGATCACGGCTTTATCGTTATTCTTGAAACGGGAGAACAGACGGCTTAAGCTTTACATGACCTGTGTATGTGACAGAATAGGTTCCGTCTTGCTTTTCGGAAGAAAATCGGGCAGAATAGATTTGAAGGAATCTATTCAAAAGCCGGAAGGTTTTGATTTGGCAGGGTGTTTATGAAATACGGAGAATCTTCGTTCGATATCCTTTATCTGCTGTTTGCCGTCATCAGCGGATGCGTGATGCTTTACAGGGCAAAGGATAAAACAGAAAAGCTCATGGGCCTTTCAGCTCTTATACTGGGCTGCGGGGACGCCTTCCATCTTGTCCCGCGCGTGCTGAACTATTTTTCGGACGCAGACCTCACCGCGGCGCTGGGAGCCGGCAAGCTGGTGACGTCTGTGACCATGACCGTATTCTATCTTCTCCTCTATTACGTCTGGCTGGGACATTATGAGGAATGGGAGAAGCGGGGCGTCACGGCCCTTCTGTGGATCCTGTGCGCAGTACGTGTCGTGCTGTGCCTTTTCCCGCAGAACGGCTGGTTCTCGAACAGCAGCGACATGACGTGGGGCATAATAAGGAATATACCCTTCGTTCTGCTCGGCGCGGCCGTCTGCTGCCTCTATTGCCGGAAAAGGAAAGAAGACCGGGTCTTCCGTCCGGTGTGGCTGTATATACTGCTGTCTTTCCTGTTCTATATCCCGGTGGCGGTCGGCGCCGGACTCGTTCCGATGCTCGGCATGCTGATGCTGCCGAAGACAGTTTGCTATATCTTGATGATAGTTGTTTTCCTTCGTTCCGTCACGGGAAGGGAAAACGTCGCTGAAAGACCGCAACATGAATGACCGCGGAGGGCATATGGAATACAAAGTCGATGACAAGGCTCTGCAGGCGGCGGAGTTTATCGAGTTCGTTAACGGGGTCTGGCCGGGAGAGTACGACCCGGTAAAAACGCAGGAAGCGCTTTCGAGGACAATGAACATAACCGCGTACGACGGCGACAGACTGGTAGGCTGTCTGCGCATCCTGTCGGACGGGTACTTTTTCGGAACGATAACCGAGATGCTCGTACTTCCTGATCATCAGGGCCGGGGCATAGGAAGCCGGCTCTTGGCGCTCGCGAGGGAGCATACGCCTTCCATGCTGTATTTCGGTGCGCAGCCGGACAAGGAAGCGTTTTATGAGAAGAACGGCTGCCGGAAGGGATTTCAGGCCTACGTCATAGAAAAGAAAAGATAAAGCATATCCCATTGATCGGCATAACGGAAAGCAGGAGGGTCGACGGTCATGTGCGGCAGGTACAATTTCAGCGCGGACAGCACCGACGAAAAGCTCGCCGCGATCATAAGCGCCATGGAGCGCAGATATCCGGGCGGTTATAAGACAGGAGAAATATTTCCCGGAGATACTGCTCCCGCCGTTATAGCGAAACAGGACAGGCTGGTGCCGGTCCCGGCCGTTTTCGGTTTTCCCGGGTTTCAGGACGGCAAACTTATAATCAACGCCCGCGGAGAGACCGCCGCGGAGAAAAAGATGTTTTCGGAGGCCTTAAAGGAGCGCCGGATCATCCTTCCTGCGACCGGATTTTTCGAGTGGGATACTTCCAGGACCAAGTACCTGTTCACAGCTTACGGCCAGCCGGTGATGTATCTCTGCGGTCTGTATACCGTCGAAGACGGCCGGTACAGGTTCGTGATCCTTACCCGGGCGGCAAACGATTCGATGATCGAAACGCATGCACGCATGCCGGTGATCGCCGGTGAAGACGAGGTGAGGGCATACCTTACCGACAGCGAGGCCGCGGCGGAGATCATAGCCGACGCTTCGCCCGTGCTGAACAGGATGGAAGCCTGATACGTTCAAGGGGGGCGGCTCGTTATGAGCGGAAAAGAGAACAAAGAAAAGAATACAGCAGTCAAAAAAACGGTGAAGACGGGCATCACCTTCGGCAGCGCGCTTGCGATGGTGATCAGTTATACCGCCTGGCATTCTGTGGGGTGGGCGATCTTTCACGGCCTTCTGAGCTGGGTGTACGTTATCTATTATGTGATAAGGTACTGATCCGCCCTGCGGCAGTCCATGTAAAACACGGAGCACCGCTTCTGCCCGTCCGGGTGAAGCGGTGCTCTTTTTGCTTTTCGTTTTTTCCTGCGCAGGGAACGTTCAGGTCAGCACGAACCTTCTTATGCCTTCGTTGAAACCGAGGTCGCGTTCGCCCTCGGCGACATACGTGGCGATGCGTTTCAGTTCCCCGACCGAGTTCGCTACGGCCACGGATATGCCCGCGTTTTCCAGGAGCGGGATATCGTTCGTGTTGTCTCCGAAAGCGATGATCTCGCTTTTATCCAGCCCCAGGTGCGCGGCGAGCCGCCTCATGGCGGCGCCTTTGTCCACGCCGTGGTTCATGATCTCTATAAGGTGAGACTCCGACTGGGCCATATAGAGGCGGTCCCCGAAAACGGATTTCAGTTCCGCCTGGACCTCCGGCACCTTCGTGCCGGCGGCTATGAGGATCTTCGGCGTCGGGAAGAACGGATGCTCGAGGAAGTTGCCGATCTCCCTGTGAGGTGCGAACTTCAGATCGGGATCGGGATGCTGGTCCAGACGCAGCGACTCCACCGTTATAACGTTGTCGTCGTACATCTGCATGTACAGCCCGCGCTCGTGGCAGAAGCTTACGACTTCGCGCACAGTACCCTCGTCGAGAGCGTCTGAGAAGATGGTCTCGCCCGACGAGGGGTCGGTTATAAGGGCGCCGTTATAGCAGACCGACCAGTGCGGGATGCCGATCTTTTCGGCAACAGCTTCCGCAGAATACAGAGAACGCCCCGTGGCGATGGCGAAAGATATCCCCGCGTCGGCGCACTTTTTCAGCAACCGTACGCTTTTGGCCGATACTTTTTTCCGGCTGTCCAACAGCGTGTTGTCAAGATCGGTCGCGATGAGCTTTATCATTTTGTGTCCCCCTTAGGAACGGCGATTATCAGCCGGCAAGCAGGTATATGTACACGGCGTGGATGAAGAGCACGAATACGACGATGAGCACTGAGAGATGGAAGCCGTAGATGAACCAGCGCGTGCGCAGCCATTTTACTTTCCTCGGATGGGAGAAGAGGTACATCGTTTTCAGGTCGTCGTCCTTCGTGTATCCGGAGATCAGCGCCTTGCGCTCGTCTCCGCCGGAGCACTTCTGCAGTTCGCGCATGCGCTGCAGGGGATTTCTGTTTTTGCCGTTCACGTTTATATCCACGAGTGTGTAGTAGGCGTTCTGGGCCGCGTTCGAATGGTTGTCGAAAACGCCGTACCAGCGGTGGATCAGACCGAGCGCGATGCCGCCGGCGATGAGCTGGATGACGTACAGCGCGATAGTCATGCCGGTATCGCTGTTCGAGAAGTTGAAGGCGAGAAGACCGGCTACGACAGCCATGTACACTCCGGTAAAAGAGTGTATCTCGTTTTCTACGTGGCGCGCGTGGTTTAGATTCTCCTTCATGCAGTCCGAGAGGAAGGAAACAAGGTCGGTTTCGGGCACGAGCCGCACCTCCGTTCTGACCGCCGTTTTTGCGGACAGCGGTACTGTTGCGTTTTTCATTATTCTACCGCAAAGAGATACGCCTTTCAACTTTTTTCAGCGCTCGGCCGGTGCGGGGACGCGCCGTTATTGCCGAAGCGGCGGCAAAATAGTATAATCGGAATGAGGATGATCCCGGAGGTGATGCGTATGGAGCTTGGTTTTGAGCCCGCCAGGAAAGAAGATATCGAAACGCTTTACGAGTTCAACAGGGAGCTCATCGAAAAATACGAGGATCCCGGGAGCACCGACCTTCAGGAGGTGCTGGCCTGGGTGCGGCGCAAACTGGAGAAAAAGCTCGGCGAGTATGTCCGCGTCACCGCGGACGGAAGTCCGGCCGGGTATTACCGTTTCTGTAGAACGGACGGAGAATTTGAGATAGACGACCTGTATATCCTGCCCGGATACCGCGGAAAGGGGATCGGGACTGCAGTCGTTGAAAAATGCTGTTCTGAAGCAGACGGACCGGTCATGCTGTATGTCTTCATAAAGAACGAGAAGGCGGTCGCGCTGTACCGCCGGCTGGGTTTCGAAGTCGCAGAGACAGTTGGAAAAACGCGGTATATCATGCGCAGAGGATCACGGAAAGACGAACGGAAACGACACAAAAGGACGGAGAACGGAAATGAAAGATATCGAGATATTCTACCTTAACGGATGCCCCTACTGCATGAAGGCGAGGAAGGCCATAGCCGAGCTGCAGGCAGAAAACGCCGCGTACGCGGGGCTGGGGCTGAAATGGATCGAGGAGAACGAGGATCCGGAGACAGCGGACAGCCGCGACTACTACAACGTGCCGTCCCTCTTCTTCGGGGAAGAAAAGCTCTACGAGGCCAAACCGCTCCACAGTTACGAGATGATAAAGGAAAACATCAGGAAGGCGTTCGACAGAGTCCTGTCGGCGGATTGAATGCAGACAGAAATAAGAGCAGCCGCGGCGTCGATTCGCCGCGGCTGCGTTCGTTATACGGTCTTTCTGCGTATCAGAGGTCTATGCGCTCGAAATTGTGTTCGGAACGCTTTTCGGACAGGAAGGTGACGACGGCGTAAACGACGGCCCCGGCCGCCAGTACTGCCAGCTGGATCCCCATACGCTCGCCTGAAGGAACGTTGAAGAATTCCAGACCGGGTATGTGATGGATGCTCTCTCCGACCGCGATGATTATCATCGTCACGACGATGAATACGATGAACGGTTTTCCGATCTTGTAGGCGGTCCTGAAGAAGCCGCCGAGAAAGATCAGGTTGAATAGGGCGAAGACGACGAGAGCGAAGGCCAGATACAGAGGAGTCGCGTTCATCATGACGTTAGATCCGTATACGGGCGAATCGGCCATGGCGGTCATCCTGACTACGGTGAATATGACCATCAGGAGGAAAGCCACGAGTTCGAAGAAACAGACGGATACATATTTTGCCTTCACCGCGTCTGCCTTGCGCACCGGCAGGAGAGCGGTATAGAGGATGTCGTTCGCCTCTCCGGCGTTTTGGAACGAATGGAACAGGCCGAGACATACGAAAAAGCTTCCTAGAAGGATCGGATAGCCGGGTATGAACGTCATGAGGGAGAAAAGGAGAAACAGCCATGCGAGCGGCGAAGTGGCCAGCTTCAGCTCCTTATTAAGCAAGTTTTTCATGGTAGTCCTCCTTCTCGTAGTGGAGCATGATCTCCTCGAGATTGCCGCCTATGCCGTTCTCACGGCAGGAAGCCAGATAGCTCTCCATAGGCTCGGAAGCGAGGATCCGCCCGTTCTTTATGTAAGTGATCGAGTCGGCGCACTT
>CAMZHU010000074.1 GCA_947306975.1 uncultured Clostridia bacterium
GGTGGTCCCCGTAACGTCCAGGACGCAGAAGAAGCCTGCCCAGTCCACGCACTGCCTGATCCGCAGGACGGCGGGGCTCTCCGCCGACAGCGTGGCCCTGGGAGAACAGATAACCACCATAAACAAGAGACAGTGCCTGAGATACCTGGGAAGACTCAGCCGCGACGAAACGGACGCTGTCCTTTACGCGGCTCTGTCAGGCATGGACGGATTCCCAGCGCAGGCGGAGAAAACTCTGCCGCAGTGAAGGACAGGGACAGGCAGATTAAGAGAGACAGGGAGAGAATAATGATGACGAACAATACCGTGGAAATGGAAAGCAATTTCCGGATAACTACGAATTACAGCCCTTACGGAGAGATTTGCTGCTATGCGGAAGAGAACGATATAAGTATGCTCGGACAGGACCGCCCCAGAGTACGGGTCTATGTGAGAGGTTTCCCCATAGGGTGCGATTTCACCGACGTCAGATCCGCCGTGGATGCCGCAGCCATACAGATGAGGGCGATGGCTGAGGGTATGGCGAAACAATATAGGACAGACGCTCTTCCGGCGTAAGTGGAGGAGGGCCTGCAGTGATAATCAGTAAAACATCAAAAAAAGGACGGAGCAAAGTAGTGACAGAAGTGATCAGAGAGCTCGAGAAACACTTTAGTATCCACATGGCGGAAGAGTCGGAAACGACCATTTATTGCTGCGCGGAAGAGCGCGGCTGCAGCCACTGCGGTCAGGGACGGCCCGGTATACAGGTCTGTGTGGCCGGGATACCGAAGGGCTGCGATAAAAGCGAGATCAGAGAGATCGTTATCACCGCGGCCGGGATGCTCAGGGCGATAGCCGTAGAGAACGTTGGAAAACGGAGGTCCGGCGTCCATGAAAGTGAATGAGAAGGATACCATAGACGTCCTTCTGGTGGAGCCGGGGCAGTATCCGCGCCCCGTCACCATTGGGACGGACCTGGAGTCGCTTCAGGAGACCGTGGGGGGATATATAGAGGCCGTCTATCCCTTCGAGAATCCGGTGGCCATCGTCTGCGACGAGGAGGGAAAGATCGACGGCGCCCCTCTGAACAGGGCGCTGAGAAACGAGGACGGGGATATTGTGGACATCATCGCGGGGCCCTTCTTCATCTGCGGCATCGACGAGGACAGCTTCACGGACCTGCCCGCAGACCTTGCGGATAAATACGATAAGATGTTCCACCGGCCGGAGGCTTTCCTGAAACTGGGCTCCCGCATGCTGGCGATACCCATGGATCCGGTGAAACCAGCTCCCGCCGTGGGACCCGACCGGGGCCAGGAGCGCTGACTCCGGAAAAGAAATAACTGGAGGAAAAGAGAATTGACAAAGACAGGAAACAAGAAGACCGGCAGGGACAGGGGTACCGCCGCGGTCATAGTCCTTGCCGTACTGGCGGTGATCGCCGTCATAATCCTGCTTCTCCGCGGCTGCGGAAAAGCTGAGATACCGGAAGACACGGCACCCAAGGGACCCGGCATAGTCTACGACTCGGAAGCCGTGGTGGGCGGCTGGGATGAGGCAGACCTCGACGCCATAATCCGGGGCCTGAACGAGAAGGTGGAGGAGGGCATGATCAATATATCCATGAACACTTCTCCCTGCTTCGAGAACGGCTCTGCCGCCGGCAACCTGATGATCGTGAACGACGGCGTAAACCGCTACCCCCAGGTAGTCGAGATAAAGAGGGACGACACCCAGGAGACTATCTACAAGTCCGGGGCCATACCGGTAGGCAGCAAGATAGAGTCCGCCAGGCTGAGCACGGTCCTGACCGCCGGCACCTACGACTGCACGGCCATGTTCTACAACGTCGACCCGGAGACGGGAAACTATCTCGGCTGCGCCGGGGCGATGATCCAGATCACAGTTTTGGAATAAAGGAGGATGCTCTGTGAAAAGATTCATAACGACAGTTCTTGCGCTCTGCATGTGCCTCGCCCTCGGGGTGACTGCGTTCGCCGCGGATATAGACGCCGACGGCGGCTCCGGCACAACGCCCGTATATCTAAGCTCGACGGTAGACGGCACGCCGGGAGGCACGCCCGCCGCAACAGCGATGTCCGTCACCCTTCCCACGTCCTTTCCCATGGCCATGGCCCAGAACGGCGACGTGACCTGCGCGGACAGCTGCAGGATCGTCAATCACAGCTACGGCGCTGTCCGGGTCAGATCCGTGTCCATATCCGCGGACAACGGATGGAAGATAACGGCCTACGGCGGCAAGGACACCCTCGCCAGGGAAAAGGTTGACAGCAACAAGTTCGGCTTCGCCCTCAGGCTGGGCGGCGGTTCGCTTTATTCGACCGACGCTACGTCCGAGACCGGCGTCACCCTTATTTCCGCGCCCCAGACCGGCTGCTATATGTGCGGCGCCGGCGACACTACGGGCAATTCGCTGGCCGTCTATTACGACGCCATCGTCACGCCCCTGTCCCATGCGGTCGTGGACGCCAACATCGCCGACGTGGTGTTCGTGGTCGAGTGGGATATATAGTGTTTTCGGCAGATCCATCAGAGCATGTGAAGTACGTTCAAAGTGATCACGGACGCTCCTGGCTGTAACAAAAACTTTTAAAATAATTAAGTTTTAGTTATTGATAACGAAAACTTGACATTTTTTGGAGTTTGAGGTATAGTAACGGAGGTGGGGAGGTAGACGCAAATGCTTAATCACAATGATAATCTGAAACCTCGGGACCTATACCTCAAACAGCTGATCGCATTCCGTGACACAGAACCTGTAAAGGTCGTTACCGGAGTAAGAAGATGCGGAAAATCCACACTTCTGAAACTGATGCAGAGACACCTGATCGAGACGGGGATACCGGAGAAACAGATAATCGACATCAATTTTGAGTCGATGGAATTCAGGGATATGGACTGCAGGTCATTTTATGAGCATGTGAAGGGTAAGATCCTGCCGGGCAGAAGAATGTATCTGTTTTTCGACGAACTGCAGAGGCTCGACCGTTGGGAAGACGCAGTCAATTCCTTCCGCGTGGATTTTGACTGTGATATCTATATCACAGGTTCCAACGCATACCTTCTGTCGTCTGAGTACGCGACTTACCTCGGAGGACGCTATGTTGAGATAAAAATGCTGCCGCTCTCCTTCCGGGAGTTTGCAGAGTTCCATGGATACAAGGTATGTGAATACAGGACTCCGGCCGGTGAAACGAAAAGGAAGGCCGTAGATGCCGGCGGAGAGACGGTCCCCTGGGAGGATCTCTTTGAAGCGTTCGTTCATTACGGCGGCATGCCGGGGATCGCGGATACAGGCCTGGAACAGGACAGGGCGCTGGCGCTCCTGGACGGTATTTATTCGACCATTGTGGTAAGAGATATCCTGGAACGCGAGAAACGGAGAGGACGCAGACAGATCACCGATCCGTTCCTGCTGAGGAAGATCGTGCTCTTCCTTGCGGATAACATCGGAAACAATACGTCCTTCAATTCCATCGGCAACACCCTGATCTCAGAAAAGATGCTGGAAGACCGTTCAAAACAGGGAAAGCCTGCGACGCAGACGCTTGCCGCTTATATCGGGGCGCTTCAGGAAGCCTATCTGTTCTACGAGATTAAACGGTTCGATATCAAAGGAAAGGCAGAATTGAAGACGCTCGGCAAATACTATATCGTAGACATAGGACTCAGGAACTACCTGCTCGGCTACAGGGATGTGGATACCGGTCACATCATCGAGAACATAGTCTACTTCGAGCTTCTCAGAAGAGGCTATGACGTGGCTGTAGGCAAGATCGGAGATAAGGAGATCGACTTCATTGCCACCAGAGACGATATCAAGATCTACTATCAGGTCACGGATGATATGACATCAGAGACCGCGAGGGAGAGAGAACTGGCACCATTGAGAGCCGTCAGAGACAACTACGAAAAAGTCGTAATCGCGATGAGCACGAACTCGACAGCTGCGATAGAGGGGATCAAGGTCGTAAGGCTTATCGATTTTCTTCTCGAATAGCTCACGGGAATAACGAATAACCGACATGGACGCCGCATTCTGCGGCGTCTGTTTTTTTGACATAATTCAATGAAAGATAGATACGGGGCGTCCCGCTCCGGACTCTATAAAAATCAAATGCCGAAAGGCGAAAGGAGTTTTTCATGAAGAAGTTTGTATCCATAGTTCTGGCGCTCTGCATGTGCGTGGCTCTCGGAGTCACCGCTTTCGCGGCCGAGATCGACACCGACGGCGGTTCCGGCAGCACCCCTGTCAGCCTGACCACCGCCAACGACGGCATCGGAGGAAGCGACATCACGCCCACAAAGATGAGCGTCACCGTTCCGACGGTATTCCCCATGGCCATGTCCGACGATGGCGACGTCGTTACCGCCACCGGCTGCAGGATCGTAAACAACAGCTACGGCGCGGTCCGCGTCAGCTCCGTTACCATCAGCGCAGCCGAGGGATGGCATCTGACCTCCTTCGGCGACAAGTCCGTCCTCGCGGCTGAACAGGTCGACTCCAACAAGCTGGGATTCGCCATGAGCATCGGCGGCGGTGCACAGGTAAAGACCAACGGCACCGACAGCACCCAGGTCCTTATCTCCGCTCCGGTCGCGGGCTGCTATATGACCGGCGCGGGCGACCCTGAGGGCAGCGTTGCCGGCATCGAATATGACGGCATAGTCACTCCTCTTTCCAATGCCGTGACCAACGCGACTGTAGCTTCCGTCGTGTTCGTCATCGAGTGGGACGCCGTTTCCAACGGCTGACACGGCATACGGATCGGGGAACTGAAAAAGGCGGAGAGGGCGGCATGACCGCCCTCTCACTGCAGAAAGGAGTTTCTTTATGAAGAAAAGGACCATACGGGCGCTTCTTATTTCCCTGGTACTTCTGTTCTCGCTCGCCGGCACGGCGTCGGCAGCCGGCAGCACCACCGCGACGGTCCCGGTGACACTTACGGTGTCCAACGAGTACAGGGCGGTGAACGTGACGGTCCCGGCGTCTCTGCCGGTGCGCGTAGTCAACGGAGCCGTTGCGGTTGCCGACAGCGCCAGGATAACCAACAACAGCCGCACGGGATCGGTCAGAGTCACGGGCCTCTCCGTGACCGACGGTGCATACAGAGTCGGGAACTATGACAGTTTCACCGGTTCGAAGACCATAGCCCTCAAGATAAACGGCTGCACGACCAAAGGATCCGGCAGGGTGGACATCAACAGTACGGCATTCCCGGTGATCGAGCCCCAGAAGAACATGCCGCTCAAATACCACGCCAAGGTCTCCGGCGACGCGCCGAACACCGATGGAGTGGACGCGGCTAACGTGGTGTTCACCATATCCATAGTATGAGGAGGGCGCCATGACCAAGACCAAGGCAAGAGACATACTGGCGCTCATCCTCGTCATCGCCGCGCTTTTCTCCCTGCTTGCTCTTCCGGGCACCGACGCGTGCGCCGCGGGTGAGGAGACGAGAGCAACGGGCTACTGCAGCGTGTGCGGGGAGACATGCTCCTACACCGTCGATTATGAATACTGGACCGATTCGATACACGCCGTCCGGCGCTGGTGCTCAAACTGCGGGAACGACCAGTCCGGCGGCGCCATGAGCGAGCCCCATTCATACAACGCCCACGGCACCTGCACCAAGTGCGGCTATTACAATTCCGATTACGACCAGTACCTGTGCAATCACCCCTCGACGTATATTACCTGGTCCGGATGCAGCTGGTACGAATACTGCAGGAACTGCGGAGAACTCGTGGATTCGGGAACGTCCCATACGTATGAATACGGAGAATGGACATATTCCACTTCCACACGTCATGTGCGCACGGGCACCTGCACCAAGTGCGGTGCGGCGACGACCGAGAGAGGGAACCACGTCAGATCCACGAAGTACGATCCGTACGACGATTCGCGGCACAGCAAGTACACATGGTGCGAGCTCTGCAGGACGAAGCTGGGGACCGAGACCCTGGAGGACCACGCCCTGACGTCCGGAAACTGGGAGAGCTTCAGCGACACACAGCACAGAAGGGAAAAGGACTGTTCGAAGTGCGGCTACGAAGCCTATGAATACGCTGATCATGACTTTGTTTACGGAAGCTGGACGCCGGTATCCGAAACGGACCACCAGAGAGAGAAGACCTGCTCCTGCGGGTACTCCTCGAGTGAGACGGGGCCACATCACGACGGCGACTCTGACGGCCTCTGCGACGACTGCGGCCATCAGCTCGTCATTCCGTTCTCGGTGACGGTTCCTGATTCTCTGGTCATATCGGTCTCGGAGAACGGCGCCGTGAACACCGCGGACAACGCAAGGATCATAAACAATTCCGCCAATCCGGTCAGAGTCAGATCCGTATCCGTCTCCGGCGAGAACGGCTGGAGCATCGTCCCGTACGGTCATTCCATGGCCGGGGAAAAAGTGGACAGCCGGCTCATAGGCTTCAAGCTTAACGGCGCGGTCACGGAAGATACGGCTCCGGGCGGCTACGCGGTGCTTCAGCTCGCCGAAGGAGAATGGGACATCTCCGGCAACGGCGAGATGCCCCTTTCCTACGATGCGGTGGTCTCCGCCACCTCCTCGCCGCTTAACGGCGAGAAGGTGCTGACCGTCTGCTTCGTGGTCGGCTGGGCGCAATAGCATATTGATTACTCGAAAAAACAGGTTTATGTTGACGATAGGGGATATATCCCATATAATATCTATGGAT
>CAMZHU010000075.1 GCA_947306975.1 uncultured Clostridia bacterium
ACTCGTCAGGGTTGATGCCCTTGAACGGATCCTTGCCGGTGATCTTCTTGACGGCCTCCTGGACAGCGGGGATTCGGGTCGAACCGCCGACGAGCAGGATCTTGCTGAGGTCGGACGGATGCAGGCCGGAATCGGAGAGCGCCTGGTTCACAGGGCCCATCGTCTTCTCGACGAGGTGCTCGGTGAGCTCGTTGAACTTTGCGCGGGTAAGGGTCATGTCGAGGTGCTTGGGGCCGGTCGCGTCAGCCGTGATATACGGCAGATTGATGTTGGTGGAGGTCACGCCGGAGAGGTCGCACTTTGCCTTTTCAGCGGCCTCGCGGAGACGCTGCATGGCGACTTTGTCGCCGGAGAGGTCGATGCCGGTGTCCTTGCGGAACTGGTCAACGAGGTAGTTCATGACGCACTCGTCGAAGTCGTCGCCGCCGAGACGGTTGTTGCCGGCGGTAGCGAGGACCTCGATGACGCCGTCGCCGATCTCGAGGACGGAGACATCGAACGTGCCGCCGCCGAGGTCGTAGACCATGATCTTCTGATCGGTCTCCTTGTCGAGGCCGTAAGCGAGAGCCGCAGCGGTAGGCTCGTTGATGATGCGCTTGACGTCAAGTCCGGCGATGCGGCCGGCGTCCTTGGTGGCCTGGCGCTGTGAGTCGGTGAAGTACGCGGGAACGGTGATGACCGCCTCGGTCACCGTGGTGCCGAGATAGCTCTCAGCGTCGGATTTGAGTTTCTGCAGGATCATCGCGGAGATCTCCTGCGGAGTGTAGGTCTTGTTGTCGATGGAGACTCTGTAGGCGGAGCCCATCTCACGCTTAATCGAAGAGATCGTGCGGTCGGGGTTCGTGATGGCCTGACGCTTCGCGACCTGACCGACCATGCGCTCGCCGTCCTTGGAGAAGGCAACGACCGACGGGGTGGTGCGGGCGCCTTCTGCGTTGGCGATGACGACGGGTTCACCGCCCTCGATGACTGATACGCAGGAGTTAGTTGTTCCAAGATCTATACCAATGATTTTTCCCATGATAAATACCTCCAGTTCACGGTTTGATTATTTAAATGAAACGTTGTTCAATCGTTTGTTTTTGTCAGTTGGCGACCTGAACGGTCGAGAAACGGATGACCTTGTCGCCCATCTTGAATCCCTTTTCGAATTCGGCGACGATCTCGCCTTCGCCGTATTTGTCGTCTTCGATGTGCATGACCGCGTTGTGTACCGACGGATCGAACTTCTCTCCGACGGCCGGTATCTCCGTGATATCCATCTTTTCGAATATCGTCCGCAGCTGCGTCATCGTCATCTCCACGCCCTTGTAGAACGCCGCGTCGGTGCATTCCTGCGAGAGCGCACGGGAGAGATTGTCATAGACGGGCAGGAGCTTCAGCACTGTGTCCGCGCGGACATCCGCGTAGATAGCTTCGCGTTCTTTCTGACTGCGCTTTCTGAAATTGTCGTATTCGGCGGCGAGACGCAGATATTTCTCCTTTTCCGCATCCAGCGCCTTCTTCAGTTCTTCCTCGGGCGAGTCTTTAGGTGCGGCTTCAGGAGTCTCCGGCGCTTCGGTCGTCTCAGACGCTTCTGCGGCCTTCGTTTCCTCGGCTGTCTCCGCCGCGCCGTTTACTTCCTCCGGCTCTTTCTCGGGAGGGGCTGCGCTTGATTTCTTTGACAATTATTACATCTCCTTGCTTATTGAGCGTCAGCTGTCGCTGTCGTCTATGCCGGGGAGCGAGAACCCTCCGGCAAGCAGCCAGCTGAGGCCGTTCGCGATATATTGCAGACGCGCGGCGACCTTAGGATAATCCATCCTGGTCGGACCGACGACGCCGATGATGCCCTGCAGATTGCTGCCGGCGTCGTACTTCGCAACGACGACGCTGGAATCCTTGAGTTCCTCAGCGAGGTTTTCCGGGCCGATCGTTATCTTGGATCCGCCCGTTTTGTCCGGGGTCGGGAGTTTGAGAAGGCCGTTCTCGTCAGAGAGGTAGGTGAGGACGCGGTGGGCCTTGTCGACGTCTCGGAACTCGGGGTGCTCGAACAGGTGCGACGCACCTGTCATGAACGTCTCGCGGGATTTGGCCGTCATAAGCAGCTCGATCGCGAAACCTGCGATGACCGCAACGAAGCCTGAGGTATCGCCTGATGCACGTTCGGTCGCGGCGATCAGCTGTGGGGTCATCTCCTCCTCGGGGATGCCGGTGAAACTGGCGTTAAAGACGGCGGAGAGTTTCGTGAGGGTCTCCGGGGCGACGTTGATCGGCAGATGGACCAGCTTGTTCTTGACAGTGTTGTTGCTGAGGAGAACGACGATGATAAAAGTGTGCTGGTCGACGTGTATGAGATCGAATCGGGTGATGACCGGCTGCTGGGAGGATACCGCGAGCGCGTACGCCGGGTAGTTGGTCAGGTCTGAAGTCAGGCGCCCGGCGTCGGACAGGACCTTGTCGAGCTGCTGTACGTTGTTCCGCAGGGCCCGGTTTATCGTATCCGTATCGTGCTCGGAGAGCCTGTGTTCTTCCATGAGCTCGTTCACGTATATCCTGTAACCCTGGGCGGTGGGAACGCGGCCGGAAGAGGTGTGGGTGTGTTCGAGGAGCCCGAGCGACTCCAAGTCAGCCATCTCGTTTCTTACGGTGGCTGAGGAAACGGACAGGCCGCAGTCGTTCACGATGGCTTTGGAACCCACCGGTTCCGCCGTCTGCACATACTTCTCAACGACGGCGCGGAGTATTCTCTTTTTCCTGTCGCTAAGTTCCATATCCGGCCTCTGTATGTCCGGGGCACATGCGCCCCGACGTGTTTAGCACTCATACCCGTCGAGTGCTAAATCAAATTTAACACCGCCTATCCGGTGTGTCAAGTGCCAAAGAAGGGGATTTCACATATTATTTACACTTTGACAGATTCAGCCTGTAACCTGTTGTAATCTCTTGTTGTTGTAATTCGGAGTGCCAGTTAGTAGAATGACCAAAGGATTGCATATTATATTAAGAGGTGACGGACTTCCGTCACTAAGGTGAGTTATGAAGAAACTGACAGTCTACGCGATCGTCGCGCTGGTCATAATAGCGGCGATCGTCGCAGTGATAATACTGATGCTGTCGCAGAAACCGGGAGATCCCGAGCCGGCCGCGGCTCCCGAACCGGTCGCGTCGGACGTGTCGAACCGTGAGCTGACCGAATATGCGAAGGATATAATGAGATGTATCGCCTCTGGAGACTACGCGTCCCTCGGCGCCGTGTCGCATCCCGAATACGGCGTCGTGTTCTCTCCTTACGCGACGATAGACCTTAACGCGAACAGGAGGTTTACGGCGTCGCAGGTGGCGGAGCTCGGCAGGGACACGCAGGAATACATCTGGGGGATATACAGCGGGACCGCCGACCCCATAAGACTGACGCCGACGGAATACTTCAAGCGCTTCGTCTGGGATGCGGATTATCTGCAGGCCGATAAGATCAGGATCAACAGGATCACCGCCAAAGGGAACGCGCTGGAAAACATCGACGAAGTGTTTCCCGATGCGCGTTACGCAGACTTTTACATCGCCCCCACGAACGGCTCGGACGGTACGGACTGGCACAGCCTGCGCCTCGTTTTCGAAGACTGGGAAGGAAAACTCATGCTCAGCGCCGTAGTGCACAGCGAATACACGATATGACCTTTCTTTAGCATGGAAGGCCGCACGGATGTGCGGCCTTCCATGTTTATATAACGACCCGGGGACAGCCGGCAAGGCCGTCCCCGGGCATGAAGTTTTACGGGTATGCTCAGATGACTCCGCTGAGCGCGAGGATGAGAAGGATGCAGGTAACGAGCAGAAGGGCGGCAACGAGCATCACGCCGGTTATGCTCTTCTTTTTTACCGGCTGTCCCTGAGCCTGCTGCGGAAGTAGGTTCGCCCGGCGCAGCCCTCTCACTATGGGCTTGTAAATGAGCAGAGTGAGCGCTGCGTTCAGGACGGCCTTGATCAGATTGAAGGGAAGGAAGGCCGGGATAAGCATCTTAACGATGATAGCGCGGTCCACATGCATATAAAGCGGAGTGATAAGGTAGTTCCAGAGCAGCATCACGATGGTCATGGCGAAAACTCCGGCGATAAGGCCCACCACCGCGCCCTTCATGGTGCGGTTCTTCTTGTATATGGCGGAGGCGGTGCAGGCGAAGGCCGCTGTCGAGAGAACGTTCATGATAAAGCCGATGATGCCCGTCGTGCTTATCGTGACCATCTCGATCAGGGAAACGACTATGGTCACGGCAAGCGCCGGCATGGGGCCCATGATAAAGCCGCCGATGGCGATTATGACGTCTTTAGGGTCGTATTTGAGGAAAGGCGCCGAGGGGATGAAGGAGAATACCGGCACCAGATGCGACAGCAGCATGACGATATACGCTATCGCCGCGAGCATTGCCAGTATGACTACCGTTTTTGTTGTTATCCTTTTGTTCTGCATGGCTTAAAGCCTCCTAAAAAAGAATTGCACCTGAAAGAAGCATCCTCCAGGTGTCCAAACGGCCGCGGCAAAACAAAAAGCCGATACGGTCTTCTCTCATCCAGACTTTAACTGTCGGTATTGGAATCTCACCAATTCTGCGCTGAGCGCTCGCGGACTTTACCGCCGATCGGGAATTTCACCCTGCCCCGAAGACGCTGTATTCAAATGTGATTTCATTATAACACCGTATCCGCGGTTTGCAAGTCTTTTTTGACAGACTGCACCTCCGGCCCCCGACGGCCGGCGCGTTCAGGGCGCTATGCAATTTCTGATTAGTAAAAATTCATGGTTATTTAGGGATTGCAGGAGTTTTTTTGTTGATTGTTGTAATTGAAAGAAAAACACGTTTTAAACTATAATATTTATATTAATGTAGAGAATCTTACAAACCGCCGGCTGCGCGGGAAGAGATGGGGGAAAACCATGAAGAAAAAGATCAATTTCACCGAAACGGTTCTGAGAGACGCGAACCAGAGTCTTATCGCTACGAGACTTCCCTTCAGCGCGTTCGAGGAGATACTGCCTGTCATCGACAAGTGCGGTTACTATTCCATCGAGTGCTGGGGCGGCGCGACCTTTGACAGCTGCCTCCGTTTCCTCGGAGAAGATCCCTGGGAGAGGCTCTGGAAGATCAAGGAGAAGACTCCGAACACGAAGCGCCAGATGCTCCTCCGCGGACAGAACCTCCTCGGATACAAGCACTATCCCGATGACGTGGTCCGCAAATTCGTTGAGCACAGCGTGAAGAACGGCATCGACATCATCAGGATATTCGACGCCCTCAACGACACAAGGAACCTCAAGGTCGCCATGGAGGAGACCGTTAAGCAGGGCGCTATAGCTTCCGGCGCCATCTCCTATACGACCAGCCCCGTGCACACCCTTGACAATTTCGTCAAGATCGGCCGTGAGATGAAGGAGATGGGCGCTTCCACGATATGCATCAAGGACATGGCCGGCATCATGGGCCCGCATGAGTCGTACGATCTCGTCTCCGCCCTTAAGGACAGCCTCGACATGCCCGTCATCCTCCACACTCACTGCACGACCGGCCTTGCTTTCATGACCGCTCTCAAGGCGGCGGAAGCCGGAGCAGACGTTATCGACACTGCGGTCAGCTGCTTCTCCGGCGGTACGTCCCAGCCCGCCACTGAGACGCTTGCCTACGCGCTGCGCCACCTCGGCTTCGAGATCGGCTGCGACACGCAGGAGATCAAGAAGGTCAACGATTACTTCAAAACATACCGCGACCAGTACCTTGAAAACGGTCTGCTCGATCCCAAAGTCATGGCCACCGATACGGCCGCGCTGGCATATCAGGTGCCGGGCGGCATGCTCTCGAACCTTATCTCCCAGCTCAAGACGCAGAACGCTATGGACAAGTTCGACGAAGTCCTCCTCGAGGTGCCGAACGTCCGCAAGGATATGGGTTATCCTCCGCTCGTGACACCGACCAGCCAGATCGTCGGCGTTCAGGCGGTCCTCAACGTCCTGGCAGGCGAAAGATACAAGATGGTCTCGAAGGAGACCAAGGCATATCTCCGCGGCGAGTACGGCCGCGCGCCCGGCGAGATAAACAGGGAACTGCAGAAGAAGATTGTCGGCGACGATATAATCGAGGGCAGATTCGCCGATACCCTTGAGCCCGTCTTCGAGAAGACAAAGGCCGAGCTCGGCGACGTCGCTCGCAGCGACGAGGATGTCCTCTCCTACATAGCTTTCCCGCAGGTAGCCGAAAAATTCTTCGACGAGCGCAGAGAGCGCGAAGAGAAGAAAGCGAAGTACACCATCGAAGCGATCTGAGGAGGATGAGAAATGGATAAACTTGCCTTCACGGATTCTCTGTGGATATCCCTCCTCGGGCTGTGCACGGTGTTCGTGGTCCTTCTGATACTGATCCTGGCGATAGCGATCCTGTCGAAGGTCGTCAGGTCAGTCGAGAAAAAACCGGCCGGTCCGGTGCAGCCTGCCGCCGCGCCTGTACGCGCCGCGGCGCCCGCACCCGCGCCTGTTCCCGTACCCGCGCCGGTTCCAACACCCGCGCCGGT
>CAMZHU010000076.1 GCA_947306975.1 uncultured Clostridia bacterium
GGAAAACGTGTAAGTTTTCGACCCCGGCAGACAGTAAGAATTATGCAGCAAACCATAAAGATACCGGGCTGAATGAACAGCCCGGTATCTTTTATTGTATTGTGCTCGGGATGGCGGTCATTTTCCCTTGATCGTCCAGCCGGTCTCATGGGAGCCGCCGCATGAGTCGTACATCGCGTCGAACGCTTCGCCGGGGATCTTTACGAAGTACCAGACGCCTGCCGGGCCGTCAAATCCGACGTAACCGCCCTCGATGAGCCTCAGCCTTACCGTCGTGCCGTCGTCGAGCCTGAGAAACAGATGAGCCTGGTTCGGAGTGCTGTAGATGGAACTTCTGGGCACGCCTTCGTAGAAGTCGGAGTCCGGATCCCAGACGTATACGAACTCGCCGGCACAGACCGCGTCCAGAAACTCTTCCCACTGTCCCGGCTCAAGTTCCGCGGTCCTGATGTTTCCGCGGTTGTAATCCCAGTCGTCGTGGTACTGCCAGTCGACGCGTCCGACACGCCCGCGCAGGTGCAGCCTGCTCTCGTACAGGTCTTCGCCCGTCTCAAGACGGATGCCGTTCATGTGGTCGAGAAACTGGATGAACAGACCGGGTTTGCCGTTCTCATCGGTGACCTCCTGGCGGAGACAGATCCGGAAGTCGGGGTCGTAGCCTTTTACGGCGTAGAAATCGCCCGGGATGCTGCCGGCGTAATCCCGTCCGTATTCCTCACGCGAGGACCACTCGTTTATAGAGCCGTCCGAGGTGCCGAGGTATTCGCCGACGAGACCATCGACGGCCGCCGCGTCGCCGCCCGTGTAGTATTCGGACTGGGAATAGATTGCGCCCCGGTAGACGATGAAAGCAATCATATCTATCTGCGTGCCGTCCGGCACGTCCGACGGCAGTTCTATCGCGGGGATATACACGCCGCGTCCTTCGGCCGTATCCCCGTCGTCAACGGCCGGAACGGAGGCCGGCGCGGAAGGAGCCGGCTTTATGTCGCCGTTCATCTCGGCGCCGGGTACGGGCGCCGGCGCGCCGTGTGTATTGAGACGGGGTATCGCGTATATTGCGCCGGCCGCGACGATGCAGATGCATGCCGCCATCGCGCCCCATCTCACCCAGCGCCTGCCGGCGCTTTTCTTTTCGGCGGAAGCCTCCGCCACGTATTTTCCATCGATGCCGCCTACGGCGTCGAGAAGCTCAAATTCGTTCATATCGTGTAACCGTCCTTTTCCAGATGACGGCGCAGCCCCTCCCTGAGGCGGAACAGCGTCGTCTTTACGTTGCTTTTGGAGAGACCGTACCGCCTGCTGATCTCGGAGACCGGGTCAAAGAACCAGTATCTTCTTACAAAAACGCATCGCTGCTGCTCGGTGCAGGTCCCGAGAAAGGCGTTAATGCTGCGGGCCAGGTCGCATGCTTCAGCGCCGTCCTCAGCGCGTTCGGGAGAAGGGATGCACTCCGCCATCTCGTCGGTAAGTTCGCATACGAGTCCCCGGCGCGCAGCTGAAGCGTTTTTCCTGTACTCGTCGATCGCAAGGTGCCGCGTTATCCTGCCCAGAAACGCGAACAGATACGTACGCGGCTCGTTAGGCGGGATGAGTCCCCACGCCTTCAGGTATGTCTCGTTCTCGCATTCTTCAGCAGCAGGGGGATCGCCCAGTATGCGCACCGCGATCAGGCGCAGTCTCTGACCGTACTTGGCGGCCGTCTCGGATATAGCGGATTCATCCCTTGAGAGATACAGCTCTACTATCTTCGAATCATCCATTCGGGCCGCCTCCTTTCATGCGTTAAAGGCCTTCACCCATATAAGCGAAGGATCATGCCGCAAGGTTACACGTGCGTGTATATTTTAGCATAAAAAACGTCCCGCGTTCAAAAACGCGGGACGCGTGGATAACATGGGTTCAGCCGTTTTTCCTGCCTACGGCCTTGAGGATGGCGTAAAACGCGCCGTACGCGACGCCGGCGACCGGCCAGACGATCCAGGAACGGTCCCAGCTGTTCGTAATGAAGCTCCAAGCGAGGAAACCTGCGGTCACGAGCATCCAGTAGGTGCCGCTTATCCATCCGTATCTCTTGGAGTCGGCCTTTTCCGCGCGTGAGTAGTCGCCTTCTTCTAGGAGCTGCTTGAAGCCGTCCCAGATCACAGACACACTGATTATGAGCATGACACCGACCGCGACCAGCACGAGGATCGCGCATACGCCGAGGACGGATATGAACTCGTTGCCCCCGTTCAGGAAGATGCTCAGGAACAGAGGGATCACGGATACTACGCAGAGGACGATCCCGACCGTCAGACGGACGGAGAAGGTGGACTGGTAGCGGTCCCTGCGTTCCCTTACCATGCCGTCCACGCCGTAGAGCGTCTCGATGGGTTCTTTCTCAATATATTCGTATTTGCCGGAGCGCAGGCCGCATGTTATGAAGAGCGCCACGGCGCAGCCGACGAGGACGAACAGCGCTACGAGGCCGATGCCGACGGCCTGGCTCTCGGTCAGCGCCAGCATGCCGTATTCGCTCGCTCCGCCGAGAAGGAGGAGAAGCACGGGGGAGAGGATGCACAGCATGACTCCGAGCGCGATGCGCGGCGCGTTGTGTTCGCGCATGCGCAGGAAGCCCGAGGCCTCCTCCATCGTCACGGTGCGGAGAGGAGAGTCGGAGTAAACGTCCTCCGCCGGCTCCTCGAACTCTATATTGTCTTTCAGAAGGTAGTCCGTGCTGACGCCGAACAGCTCGGACAGGCGGACGATCCGGCCCATGTCGGGGACCGACTGCGCGCTCTCCCATTTGGAAATGGACTGGCGGCTGACGTCCATCTTCTCGGCAAGATCCTCCTGGGACCACCCGCTTTTCTTTCTCAGTTCTATTATCTTGTCCGCAAGTATCATCTTTCAGACCTCCATATTCGTTTCGGACCGTTTTCCCGTCCGGCTGATCAGAATATATCAAAAGCGGCGGGCGCAGACCATAAATCCGGCTTGGAACTTCCGCAACTGCCGGTTGCGAAAGGCTTTCCGCCCGCTTTGCATATTGCAAAAATACCTGAAAATACACGTTTTTCGGCCAAAATGCCGCCGTAAGATTGAAATACGGCCTGATGAGAGTTATTATATTACAGCATAAGTTATTTACAACTGTTTTAACGGGAAACAAGAGACATGAACGATACGAAAACGCCGGATACCCTTTTGACCGAGGGACCTATATCCGGAAAAATAATCAGATACGCGCTGCCCATCTTCATCGGGTATCTGTTCCAGCAGTTCTACAATACGGCCGATGCCATCATCGTAGGCAATCTTATCGGCAGCAGTGCCCTCGCCGCGGTGACGGGAACCGGAGCCATCGTCTTCATGGCGGTTGGGTTCTTCCTCGGGTTCTCCATAGGCGCAGGCATCGTCATAGCGAGACGAATAGGAGCTCAGGATCACGAGAGAACGGCCAGCGCGGTGCATACCACTGTAGCCATGGGTATCGCTTTCAGCGTGCTGATGACGGCAGCAGGCGTCTTTCTTACGCCGGGGGTACTCAGACTCATGGGCACTCCTGACGACGTGTTCCCCGAGGCGTCACTGTATCTGAAGATATATTTCGGCGGAAGCACGGGGTTCGTGATGTACAACACGTTCGTCGGGATCCTGCAGGCGAGCGGCGACTCGAAGCACCCTCTTTACTACCTCATAATCTGTTCGCTCGTGAATATCGTGCTGGACATCGTTTTCATCGCGGTGTTCCGCATGGGAGTGGACGGTGCCGCGCTGGCTACCGTACTGTCCCAGTGTGCCGCCGCAGTCATGGCGGGAAGAAGGCTGGTGCGCAGAGACGACAGCATCAGGATACGTCTGCACAGTGTTCGGTTTGATCTGCAGGATATGAAGGAGATCACGAAATTCGGACTGCCCACTGCCGGACAGAACTGCGTCATCGATCTGTCGAACGTTCTGATCCAGTCCTATATAAACTCGTTCTCATCCGCAGCGATGGCGGGTATCGGGGCGTATATAAAGGCGGAAGGATTCGCCTTCCTGCCGGTGACCGCGTTTTCGATGGCGATGTCGACGTTCATATCCCAGAACATCGGCGCCGGGGAATACGGGAGAGTGCGCAAGGGAGCGCGTTTCGGCCTTTTCTGGACCATACTTGTTACGGAAGCCATCGGCGTCATAGTGTTCATCTTTGCACCGTATATCGTTTCCGCGTTCAACCAGGATCCCCAGGTCATAGCGTACGGCGTGCAGAAAGCCCGTATAAGCTCGTTCTTTTTCTGCCTTGTCGGTTTCTCGCATGTAGCCTCCGCCGTCATGCGCGGCCTCGGACGGCCCATGACGCCGCTTCTTGTCATGCTCATATGCTGGTGCGCGGTAAGAGTCGCGGTCCTCTCCACGATAGGTCACGTGTACCACGACATACGCCTCGCTTTGTGGATATACCCGATAACCTGGTCCATGAGCACGGTCGTATATCTGATCTGCCTGAGGCGCGACGGCATCTTCGGACGAAAGAGAGCGTCCGGCTGAATCACAGCCCGATCTTTACGAATACGGCAGCCCGCGGATCCGCGGACTGCCGCTTTTTCTTCAGCGTTTTTATCCAGAGATGCTATTCGACGGGACCCGCGGTCAGCTCGGGATCGTCCATGGACAGTTCTTCATCCGGGTTTTCCGCGAGCCGGAACAGAGGCGGCAGTTCCTCAGGTTCGCTTTCAGGGATGTCGTCTATCGGAGATACGTTTCGCAGCAGCAGGAAATAACGTGTGCGGGCGCGGGTGTAGGCCGCGTTGAAGGCCTCGTCTCCGCCCTTATGCATGTGTTCATAATAAAGGTGCTCGTGATCGGCAAGTTCGGGATTGACACGGATCACCGTGGCGACGCCGACATTGGAGCAGGTGTCGGCTATCCTGCGGAATTCCACCATGAGGTCAGTAAAGGCGGCGTCCGCGTAAACGTTGCACTCGCCGCGGCTCATACGTTTGAGGTGGTTGCGCTTGAGTATGGTGATGAGCTCGCCTATGACCTGTACGAGGGGCTCTATCCTCATGGCGGCGTCCACGTCGCGTTTCCGGAAGGTCTGCTCAGTCTCGTCGAGTATGTTGCTGGTGGCGGCTTCCAGAACGGCCAGTTCGGAAAGAGCCGCGGTGGAGAAAGAGGTGTTGTCCCGGCCGAGGGACTGGGCGTGTTCCGCGATCTTCACGGCGTGGTCGCCCAGACGTTCGAACTCGGCGGTGACCTTGTAGTACTGGTCCAGTATCGAGACATGGTATTCGAGCTGGAGATGGGGCAGGAAACCGACGAGATAACGGCTGAGCGCGTCGGTGACGGTGTCGATCTCGTCTTCTTCCGCCAGCAGCTCCTGATGCGTCTTGTCGTCGTAGTGCTCCAGAAGCCGGAAAGCCTTTTCTATGTTGCCCCGGGAGGCGTTGAAAATGGTCAGGAGCGTGTTGTAGCAGCTTTGGAGCGCCAGAGCCGGGGTGTTGAAGAACACGGGGTTGAGAGACTCCATCATGTCCTTGTACTTGTGCTCGGGCTGCGGTTCGTCCTTTACGATCCTGCGGCTGAGCTTCTCGTATACCGGAAGCATCGGGAGAAGCAGTATGGCGCAGGAGAGGTTGAACACGGTGTTGGTGTTCGCTATGATACTCGAGTTAACAGATCTCTCCCAGAGCCCGTCCAGAAGGCCAAGTCTGTGGATCACCGCCACGACCACGAGCACCAGAACGGTCTCGCTCAGGTTGAAGAGGATGTTGACGATACCGACGCGGCGGGCGTCGGATTTGGCTCCGATGGAGCAGACGATGGCGGTGGTGACGCAGTCGCCGAGATAGATACCGACTATCACTGTGTATATTGCTTTGAAAGTGAGCATGCCCGTGGAGGAGAAGGCCTGCAGTATACCGACTGTGGCGGATGAGCTCTGGAGCATGAAGGCGACGCCGGCGCCGGTCACATATCCGAGGACGGGGCTCGCGCCGAGACCGGAGAACAGCTGTTCTATAAGACCGGACTCAGACAGGGATTTCACGGCGCCCGTCATGTTAAGAAGACCGGAAAAGAGAATGCCGAAGCCCACCGCAATATTGCCCACGGAGCGCGAGTTTTTGAACACTCTCGCCATAATGAGTATTATTCCGATTATCAGCGCTATAGGAGCCAGAGTCGACGGCTGGAAAAAGCGCAGGATGGACGCGCCCGACGCGTCTATATCCAGAAGACGTATTATCTGACCTGTGACGGTGGTGCCGACATTGGCGCCTATGATGATGCCGAGAGACTGACGAAGAGTCAGTATGCCGGCGCCGACAAGGCCGGATGTAATGACTATCGTCGCGGTGGAGGACTGTATGAGCGCGGTGACGAGAACGCCCAGAACGAATGCCTTGATGGGGTTGTCCGTTACCTTGCTCATCGCGGTCTTTAAGGCGCCGGATGAGTTTTCCTTCAGGGAGTCTCCCATGAGACGCATGCCGTACAGGAACATGGCAAGTCCGCCGAGAAGAGATATTAGGCTGAAAACATCCATATACGATGCCCCCGGACT
>CAMZHU010000077.1 GCA_947306975.1 uncultured Clostridia bacterium
ATATAACGGCAGCCGCAAGAGCGGCAGCTGACTCAATTGCATCGTGTAGAGACTCTTTCCCTGATACTTTCAGTGGAGACGAATACAGTTCTTCTCCGCGTCTCTTCGTATAGAGCCCGAGAAAAACTTTGATGATAACAGCCGCAGCGATCACTATAAGCGTAACCGCGGTGTATTCATTTGATTCGGGTGTAATTATCCTTTCGACGGAGCTTTTAAGAGTTTCGATACCTGCATATAGAATGATGATACCGATGACAAGAGAAACAAGATATTCTACTCTGCCGTAACCGAACGGATGTCTGCGGTCCGGCGCTTTCTCGGAAAGCCTCGTGCCAATCAATGTGATGGCGGAAGACAGCGCATCAGATATGTTGTTCACTGCATCAGTGATGATCGAAACTGAATTCGCCAGAGAACCGACCGTCAGCTTCAGCGCCGATAGGAATAGATTCGCCGCGATATTAATCCAGCTTGTTTTTACAACCGCTCTGTTCCTGTCCATATCAGGCCTTATAGTCCTTCCCGCCGGTTTCAAGCGCTAGTACCGGCTGCGATGATACTGCTTACGAAAAGCAGGGGCGCTCTCGGCGCCCCTGCATGATGCAATGGCTGTTTAATCCCAGATCTCATAACCGCTGAAGAAATCCAGCGGATCGATGCAGACACCGTAATCACGGATCTCAAAATGAAGATGCGGTCCTGTGGATACTCCGGTCGAGCCCACGAGTCCTATTACCTCGCCCTGTGATACGCCTTCGCCAACGGAAGCTATCAGCTCGCTCATATGACCGTAAAGCGTAGTATATCCGTTCCCGTGGTCGATGACTATATAGTATCCGTATGAAGAACTGTACTCAGAGGCGATAACAGTTCCGCTGTCCGCCGCGTAAATCTCTGTTCCGTAACCGGCTCCGATATCCACACCGTAATGAGTCAGATAATAACCGTATACCGGATGCAGACGCGTGCCGAACTGTGAAGTGACGATGTAACTCGTCGCCGGCCATATGAATCTCCCACTCCCCTGAACATTGCTCTGCTGCTGCTTTTCGAGTTCCTCCTGCAGTTCAGCTATCTGCTTCTCGAGCTCGATCCTTGCCGCTTCCTCCTCCTCATACAGTGCCTGGAATGAGTCAATCTGGCCTTCGATCTCCTTGAGCATATTCTGAGATTCTTCGATCTCCATTTGCAGCTGAGCTTCTTTCTCTTCAAGGAGCTTCTCTTCTGCCTGCTGGCCGGAAGCGACCTTTTCGAGAGCGCCCACCGCTGCCGCAGTAGATTCTTTCGCCGCGGTCAGTTTCTTGTACTGGCGTTCGTCCTCGTTCATGATCTGCTTGATAAAATCGAGGCGTCCGAGAAGATCAGGGAAACTGGCTGCTTCAAATATTACGCTGAGGTAAGTGAGAGGTCCGGCCTCTTCCATTGAACGCACATGCCGTTTGTATTCCGTAAGCTGTTGCTCCTCAGCCTTCTGGGCTTCAACAACAGCCTGCTTCTTGTCGGAGATAAGCGACCCGTAAAGCTCTATGCGCTGTTTGATGTTTTCGATATCATCCTCAGTCAGGAACATCTGCTGATTGAGCATCTCGACTCTTTCAAGAATCGCGAGCTGCTGAAACTCATATGAATCGATCTTGCCGCGGATCTCTTCTTTGCGGCGCGAGATCTCCTCCTCCTGTGATATGAGCGCATCGATATCGTCCTGCGTGACGGCTCTTGCGGGAACGCTGATTATACCGAGCAGGATCGTTATTAGCAGTATGATCGCAAGAATTACCGCGATTACCCTGATTACCGTTTTGTTCATAAAAGCACCCAGTCTCAGACTTTAAGGTAGTTCTTTATGGCGAACGAGCTTCCGAGCACTCCGACTGCAAAACCGATGGCTAGGAAGATAATGAGTATCGGCATCTGTACGCTGGAGAAAGGTATGATCGTGAACAGTGTCGAGGTATAGTTCTTGACTATCTCCCCTGCGATAAACGTATAGAGCCCCCAGAGCGCGACGAAAGCTATAAGCGCGCCGGCGATTCCAAGGATGAAGCCTTCCAGAACGAACGGCCATCTGATAAAGGCGTTCGTTGCACCGACGACTTTCATGATCCCTATCTCCTCACGCCTGTCTACAGTCGCAAGCTTTATCGTGTTGGACATGATAAAGAAGGATATTATGAGCAGGATGACCACGAGCACCATAGAGACGGCACTGACCACATTTCTGACTGTAACTATACCGCGTGCTATGCTGAGATTTGCAGTGATCTCAGCGACGCCCGGGATGTTTCTCAGATCCTGCTGCGTCTGGGCCGTAAGCGCCACATCGTCGAGATAGACAGCGAAACGGTGTCTCAGAACGGAGGCGTCCAGATCGGCGTATTTCTCTTCAGATTTGCTTATAAAGCTCTCATACGCCTCTTCACGGCTTATGAATTCTGCGCTGGCGACATTGGGGACTGAAAGGATCTGGCTCTCCATTGCTCGGGCCTGCTGTTCCGGAATGTCTTCGTCTATAAACGCAAGGACGACGTTCTCATCCTCAAAATCCTTGATGATGGCGTTGACATTCAGCGCCAGCAGGGAGAAGCTGCCCATGATGAGAAGGCATGCAACGATGATGAATATGGACGCGAACGACATAAAGCCGTGTTTGACAAGGCCTGTAAGGCCTTCTTTAATATAATAACCGATTCTGTTAAGCTTCATAACCGTAATACCCGCCTAATCCGTCGCTCAGGATCTTACCGCCGTCGATGGCGATGACTCTTTTGGAGAACTGGTTGACGACATCTTTCTCGTGCGTGACCACCAGCATAGTCGTCCCAAGTTCATTTATCTTCTCCAGCAGCATTAGTATCTCCAGGCTGCGTGCGGGGTCCAGGTTGCCCGTAGGCTCGTCTGCTATGATGAGCGTCGGGTTGTTGATGAGAGCACGGGCGATCGCGACGCGCTGCTGTTCGCCGCCGGAAAGTTCATTGGGTTTAAACTTCTCCTTGGACTCAAGCCCCACAAGGCCGAGGACATACGGAACGCGCTGTTTTATCTCCTTATTCGAAGCGCCGACGATCCGCATCGCGAACGCGACATTCTCATAGACAGATTTATTCTCTATGAGGCGGAAATCCTGGAAGATGACGCCGATAGTGCGCCTTAACTTCGGCAGTTTTCTGCGTTTTATGCTGTCCATATCGTATCCGTTTACAGAGACCGTGCCGGCAGTCGGCATGATCTCGCCGGTGATCAGCTTAATTATAGTCGATTGACCGGAACCTGACGGGCCGACAAGGAATGCGAATTCTCCGTCGTCGAGCGTAAAGCTGACGTCTTTAAGTGCCTTTATACCGTTTTCATACGCTTTGAATACATTGACAAATTGAACCATAAGATATTTCCTCAAACGAATTTACTGCTTATTCTTTTCTTCAGCCTGCGTTTTCCTGAGATGAGAGATACTTCTTGACCATGAGCGCGACCTTAAACACTATGGCGTGATCGAACTCGCGCAGATCAAGTCCTGTGAGCTTTTTGATCTTTTCGAGACGGTATACGAGAGTGTTTCTGTGGACAAACAGTTTTCTCGACGTTTCGGAAACGTTAAGGTTGTTCTCGAAGAACTTTTTGATGGTATAAAGTGTTTCCTCATCCAACGAGTCTATGGGATTCTTTTTGAACACTTCAGCGAGGAACATCTCGCAAAGAGTAGTCGGAAGCTGATATATAAGTCTGCCTATGCCGAGGTTCTCATAGTTGATTATCGTCTTGTCTGTGTCGAAGACCTTGCCGACGTCTATCGCGACCTGAGCTTCCTTGTATCTGTCGGCAAGTTCACGTAGATGTTTGGCGGGCGTGCCAATGCCGATCACCGTGCTTACGTCCGTCTCGTCGGACAGCTTCTGCTCTATCGAAGCTGCAAGTTTGTAGAGTTCCTTCCCGTCTGTTCCGAGAGGCACTTCCTTTATGACAACGATATCCGTTTCGCTTACGGAGATGACGAAATCCTTCTGCCTGTCGGGGAAGAGATTCTGGAGTGATTCGATTGCAGTGACGTCGGGATTCTTGACCTGTCGCACGAGGAAAACGGCCCGTGTAACGTCCGTAGCAAGATGGAGCCCTTTTGCCCGTACATAGAGATCACCTGGAAGTATATTGTTGGATATGATGCTCTTGACGAAAGCTGCGTTGTCGTGCTTTTCCTCATAATACGCCTTTGCCTCGGTAAGAGCTATATCAGCCATGAGACAGACAGTCTGCGCAAAGTCGTCCTCTCCGTTTACAAAAACGGCATAGTCGAAGTGCTGCTGTCCGCCGAGAGCTCTGAACGTATATCCGAAGGATCTGACCGTCCTGCCGGCGGCGTCCTCGATCAGGGGAGACGCGCCGAGCGTCGAACCGACGAGCGACAGCTCGCTGCTGGCTACGATGAGTCCCGCTGAATCGATGACTCCGACGGTCCTGCCCGAAGCTTCCTTCATCTGTATCACGATACTCTGAAATACCCTGCTCGACATATTCAGATGCCTCAACTTTCAATATGTATTGCTCTTCAGCACTGCCCGGATCAAAGAAACTGATCACGGTTCATGCTTTTCATCTTCGATTCTTTCGTTATTTTGACAATTTACATAATACACAAACAATTGATGATTATCAATACATATTTATCATTATTTTCATTATTTTTGCTCAGTTGCCATAATTCGATTGCTATATATTACAAAATAAACGTGTGTTTTCCGTTCTTTTGGCTACATGGCCAAAATTCATGTTTGTGCAATTTTTCCACTGTTTCGAAACCGTGAATTTATATGTCCGCATGCTCTCCGGAGAAAACCAACGCCAGTTCTGTGTCCGTGAGGTCCCTGTACTCTCCCGGCCCAAGCGTGCTGTCGAGCACTACACCCCCGATCGACACGCGCTTCAGATACTTGACCGTATTCCCTCTTGAAGCAAGCATCCTTCTGACCTGATGATACTTGCCTTCCATGACGGCTACAAGAGCAGTATCCGGCGACAGTATTTCGAGCCTTGCAGGCAGGCATCTTGTCCCGTCCCTCAGAATGACGCCTTCGGCAAATGCATTTATATCCGTCTCGTCCAGAATGCCTTCGACTTCAGCGTAATAGACTTTTTCAACACAGCTCTTCGGAGATATGAGTCTGTGTGCAAAATCGCCGTCATCCGTAAGAAGTATAAACCCCTCCGTTTCCTTGTCGAGGCGGCCTGCAGGGAAAAGTCCGATTTTGCGCAGACGTGAATCGAGCAGGTCTGTAACGGGCGCATCGCGCTTATCGGTAACCGCAGATACATAGCCGGCCGGCTTGTTCATCATGATGTATCTGTGCTCCCTGTAATCTATAAGTTCACCGGCGACTCGAATATCGACACACTGCGGATCGTACTTCTCTGATCCGGAACGTACGGTAACGCCGTCAGCGGTCACATGACCCTGCCGTATCAGCGCAGCTACCTCTCTCCTGCTTGCAAATCCGGAAGCGGTGATTATCCTGTCGATACGAATCTCTGCCATAATAGCTTCCTCTTCCTTCCGTAGAGATCTTGATCCTTTACCACGGATTATAGCAAAACACCTGCCCCGCGTCCATATCGGCGGAACAGCTGCTATCACAAGAAAAGGAGCACGCCCTTAAAGCGTGCTCCTTTTGAGCTGTTATAAACTATTGCTCAGTCGATTACTCGTTGATGCCGATAACGACGCCGGAACCGACGGTACGGCCGCCTTCACGGATAGCGAAGCGGAGGCCTTCCTCGATAGCGATCGGGGTGATGAGCTCAACGTCCATCTCGACGTTGTCGCCGGGCATGCACATCTCGGTGCCAGCCGGGAGGGTGATAACGCCAGTAACGTCGGTGGTACGGAAATAGAACTGAGGACGATAGTTGTTGAAGAACGGGGTGTGACGTCCGCCCTCTTCCTTGGTCAGTACGTAGACCTGGCCGCGGAACTTGGTGTGGGGATGAATGCTTCCGGGTCTTGCAAGAACCTGGCCGCGCTCGACCTCATTCTTCGCGATACCGCGGAGAAGAGTACCGATGTTGTCGCCGGCTTCTGCATAGTCGAGGAGCTTGCGGAACATCTCGATGCCGGTAACGGTGGTCTCGCGGGGCTCGTCCATGAGGCCGACGATCTCAACCTTCTCGTTCATCTTGATCTGGCCACGCTCAACACGGCCGGTAGCGACGGTGCCGCGTCCGGTGATGGTGAAGACGTCCTCAACAGGCATGAGGAAGGGCATATCGGCCTTGCGGTCGGGGGTTGCGATATAGGTGTCAACAGCGTCCATGAGCCTCCAGATGCACTCATACTCAGGAGCATGAGGATCCTTGGATTCGCTCGTAAGAACGTTAAGAGCGCTGCCGGGGATGATCGGGGTGTCGTCGCCCGGGAACTCGTACTTGTCGAGGAGCTCACGGACTTCCATCTCGACGAGCTCGAGGAGTTCGGGGTCGTCGACCTGGTCGACCTTGTTCAGGAACACGAGCACATAAGG
>CAMZHU010000078.1 GCA_947306975.1 uncultured Clostridia bacterium
CAGCCGCGGGGCCGTTATGAACATGAATATGACCGCGCCGACGATGTAACAGATGTTCCACAGCATGTGGGTGACGCTCCAGGATATGACGCCGCTTATCCTGTCGGTATCCGACATGACCCTTGCGAGAAGATAGCCCACGGAAGAAGTGCTGTAAAAGGATACGGGCAGTTCCTGAAGATGGATGAAACAGCTCCTTTTCAGCATGCGCCCCACTTCCATCTCAAGGACGATGCAGTCGCGGCAGTAGATGATGACGGCGATGCCGCCGGCGGCTATGACCGCGGCGAACGAGAGAGCGAAGGTAAGGAGCCCGTCCGTCGTGCGGGGCATGACGAAATGGTTCACCGCGTATCTCGTGAACAGGGGATAGGCCGCTTCGCCAACGGCGGATATGACGAGGAAGAACATAACTATGAAGATGTACTTCCTGACCCGCTTCAGGTAGGGAAGTATGCGCTTCCAGAGGGAGAGGTCGAGGTGCTTCTGCTCATTCATCGCGCCCGCCCCCTTCCGTGCTGGCCTGGATGTCGTAGACGCGTCTGTAGGCTCCGCCCTTTTCGAGAAGCTCACGGTGGGTGCCGATCTCGGCGACCCGGCCGTCCTCAAGTACCATTATGATGTCCGAGTGCATGAGAGTGCTTATCCTGTGGGAGATGAGCATGACGGTGCTGCCGCGGGTGTCCTCGCGCAGCGCAGCGCAGATCTGGGCGTCGGTCTCCATATCCAGGTTGGACATGGAGTCGTCGAACACTTTTATCGGGGTGTCGAGCATCAGGGAACGGGCGATTGCTATGCGCTGCTTCTGCCCGCCCGAAAGAGTGACGCCGCGCTCGCCCACGACGGTATCGTAGCCCGAGGCGAAGGCCAGCACGTCGCTGTCGACGGCCGCCGTTCTTGCGGCCTCCCGGACCTTCTCCGGGTCGCCTGTGCGGGCCGCTATATCTATGTTCTCGCTGACGGTCTTGGAGAAAAGGAAGGGCTCCTGCAGGACCAGACCTATGTTCCGCCGCAGCCAGTGCCTGTCGATATCCCTTATATCCGTACCGCCTATGGTTATGCTCCCGCACCCCTCGGGAAGCTCGTACAGCCTGTTGAGGAGGTAGGTTATCGTGGACTTGCCGCTGCCGGTAGAGCCCATGATGCCGAAGGTGGAGCCCGCAGGGACAGTGAAGCTCACGTCTTTAAGCACGTCCTGATCACCGTAGGAGAAGGTGACGTGGCTGAACACGATGTCGCCGTCAAGAGGCGGTTTTACCGTGCCTGGTTCGGGCTCTTCGGCCTCGGCGTCGAGGATGTCCTTTATCCTCCGGAGGGAAACGCCCGCCTTGCTCATCTCAGACAGGACACGGCCCACCGCGCGGACCGGCCAGGCAAGAGTGACTGTGTAGCTTATGAAGACGAGGAGGTTGCCGAGGGACAGGGTGCCTCTCGCAGCGTACATCGCGCCAACGGTGACGACGCAGAGGAGCTGCGCTGCGGAGACGATGTCTCCTATGCCCCAGAAAGTGCCCAGCGTGTAGCCGAGGCTCTCCCACTTGCGGGTATAGCCGTCGTTCTTCTTGTCGAACTCGGAGAGTTCATATCTTTCGCGGCCGAATGTGCGGACCACCCGGACGCCGGTCAGGTTCTCCTGGACCCGGACCATGAGCTCGCCCTCAGCCTCGTCGGCTTCAAGGAAACGGGCTCCCACGCGCCGGTAGAAGAAGAGCGTGTAGGCGATCATCACGGGCACGAACGCAAGGATCAGAAGGGCCATGCGCACGTCCATGGAGAACATGATGACGAGCGCGAGCGCGAGAAGTATGACAGTGCGCACCACCTCGATGAGCTGGTCGGAGACGAACCGTTTCGCAGTCTCCACGTCAGAGGTGCAGCGCTGGATGATATCGCCGGTCAGGTGATCCGTATGCCACTTGAACGACAGATACTGAACGTGTCTGAACAGGGTGTCCCTGAGACGCTTGGTGAAATATTCGGTGCCCTTCGCCGCGGAGATACGGGACAGGAAACCGAAGACGGCAGACGCTACGGCGCAGACGGCGACCGCGGCGGCGCACCAGACGAAGTGTTCCCTCAGACCGGCGCGCCCGCCAAGAGAATCCACAAAACCGGTAAGAAATCCCGGCAGTACGGGATCTGCGTCACCGAGGACCGAGTCCACGGTGAATCCGATAACGCGCGGAAGAAGGAAACCGGCCAGAAGGCTCACCGCAGAAGCGACTACGGTAAGGGCGAACCACGGCCACGCGCCGGACGCGAATCCGGCCAGCATCCCGGATATTGACTTTTGGGAATGTCTGTTTTCCATGAAGAGTACCTTTCAAGGGCAAAATACAGGCGGCGTCGGACAGGCGCCGCCGTTATTATCTGGAGGATATCCTGATCACGCTTCTTCAGGCCGCTTTTCGAACACCGGCCCGCGGAGGAGCCTCGTGAAGAGATACATGAGGGGCGCCGCGAGTATTATTATGCCGAACATGACGAGGAGAGGCTTCCAGGACAGCGGGGACAGGGTGAAGAACCACGGCAGCAGTATGACGCAGAACGCGAACACGCATACCATAAGTATCAGCAGAGCCTTGCGCAGCGAGTTGAACGGCCAGCACACGACTATGAGCATCATAAAACCGACTGCCGCGAGGATCATCGTGGACATGGTGCCCAGTTCCTCATTGGAGAAGCCGAAGACTTTGCATAGAAGGACTGCTGCGGCCACGGCAACGAAGTCCGTGATGCCTGCCGGCAGCGCCCGAAGGAGTATGTTTTTCATGAACCCGCCGCGCACTATGTTGTGGTTCTGCTCGAGAGCCAGTATGAACGCCGGTATGCCGATCGTGGCGACGTTTACGAGCGACAGCTGCGAGGGTGATACCGGATACGTGAGCGTGAATATGAGAGACGTCACCGCCAGCAGGAACGAGAACAGGTTCTTTACAAGGTAGAGAGAGGCGGAACGCTCTATGTTGTTTATGACGCGCCTTCCCTCCATGACTACTGAGGGCAGGGCGGAGAAGTTGGATTTCATGAGGACGAGCTGGGCGACCTGGCTCGCGACATCGCTGCCGGAGGCCATCGCTATGATCACGTCGGAATCCTTCATGGCGAGGATGTCGTTTACGCCGTCACCCGTCATGGCGACGGTGTGACCGGCTTCCTTTAACGCCCTGATGAGCTTGCGCTTCTGCTCGGGCGTGACGCGTCCGAACACGACGTAGTCGTTCACGGCGCGCTTTATCTTGCGCTCGTTTCCGAGAGTGGACGCGTCCACATATCTGTCGGCGTCCTCGATGCCGGCGTCAAGAGCCACCTGGGACACGGTCGTCGGGTTGTCTCCGGAGATGACGATAATCTTAACGCCCTGTTTCTGGAAGAAGTTGAAGGTGGCGGGAGCTTCAGCGCGGATCTTGTTCGCGAGAAGGATGAGGGAGATCGGCATTATCTCTCCGTTTATGCCCCTCGAGGCTATGTCGCCCGAGTAGAGGGCGAGCAGAAGTACACGGCAGCCGAGAGAGGAGTACTTCTCGATGATGTCGCGGTACTGTTCGTAACTGTCGGTAAGTATCATCTCGGGCGCGCCGAGGAGATAGCTCTCGCCCCCGGCGAAGGAGACTCCGCCGTACTTGGTGGCCGAGCTGAACTGCAGAGTCTTTACCGCCCTGTTCCTGACTTCGCCGGTAAAGTATCTGCGGAGCGCGGCCATCGTCTCGTTGTCCGCGCCCATGTTGCCGACGTAGTCAGACATTATCATGCGTATGTCGTTCTCGTTGAACCTGTCTTCGCAGAGAGGAACGACGTCCTGAACGGTCATCTTGTTCTCGGTTATGGTGCCCGTCTTGTCGACGCACAGTACGTCGACGCGCGCGAGGGTCTCTATACAGCCCATCTCGTGGACAAGCGTTTTCTTTCTGGCGAGACGCATGATGCCTATGACCAGAGCCACGCTGACGAGCAGGTATAGCCCCTCGGGTATCATGCCGATGACGGCGGCGACCGTGGACACGACGCCTTCGGTGATCGAGCGGCCCAGGAAACGGGTCTGCTGGATGTACATTATCACGCCCAGCGGGATTATGATCACGCCTATGACCTGAAGCAGGCGGTTGAGTGCAGTCATCATGACGGACTTGCGCTTTTTGCCGGTCTTTTTCGCCTCGAGGGTAAGGCGTGAGGCGAAGGAATCGGCACCGACGTGCTCGAGACACGCCCTGCATTCGCCTGATACCACGAAACTGCCGGACATAAGGGTGTCACCGGGATTCTTCAGTATCTCGTCAGCCTCGCCGGTGACCAGAGCCTCGTTGGTCTGACATGAGCCGGAGACGACGACCGCGTCGGCGTATACCTGTTCGCCGGCGGTGAAGACCGCGATATCGTCGCGGACCGCCTTGTCCGTAGGAAGGATCACCACGCGGCCTTCGCGTATGAGGGTGGCTTTAGGGGCGTTCACAAGGGACAGCTTGTCCACGACGCGTTTTGAACGCAGTTCCTGTATTATACCGATGAGAGTGTTGATGATTATGACCGGCATGAAGACGAGGTTGTTGTAGGACTTAACAGCCAGTATGCACGCGGCAAGGACACAGAAGATAAGATTGAAGTAGGTGAATACGTTCTCTTTTACGATCTGCCACACCGTTTTGGTAGCTGACTCCATCGCCGTGTTGCCGTAACCGTTGCGGAGACGGTCAGCGGCCTCCGCGTCGCTCAAGCCCAGATCAGCCGACGGGACGGTGCGGGGGATGACTTTATCAAATTTCGGACCGTCTCGGTCAGCCTTCTTAAACAAACGGGGTCCCTCCGATATCTGCGTTGCATACGGCGGTGAACATGCCGCCGTTCGCTGTAAAATACAGTATATCACAACAGAGAGGGCAGAATATAGACAAATCATTAATTTTGCAGTATCCGATCATGCGGTCAGCGTTCATTGCAGGTTAAGTTTGAATTATCATTTCAGCGGCAGGAACTTCGGCGCTTGATATTCCGCAGAGACGCTAAATGTGATATCATAAAATCAATATAGTGTGACGGGAGGTGTGCCTGTGCTTCAAAAGAACGATATCGTGACTGGAGCCCTGATAGAGGGATACACCTCGGAAGGAATGGGCGTCGCCCGCGTGGACGGTCAGGCCGTGTTCGTGCACGGGGCACTTCGCGGCGAGCGCTGCGATATAAAGATACTTAAG
This sequence comes from uncultured Clostridia bacterium, assembly GCA_947306975.1. Classification (GTDB taxonomy): domain Bacteria; phylum Bacillota; class Clostridia; order Oscillospirales; family Oscillospiraceae; genus RGIG8048. Next base: position 5,190 of record CAMZHU010000078.1, read on the forward strand.
GTCGGGAAGAAAGCCGTATACGCTAAGATAGAAAATATCACCGAGCGGTCGATGCACAGGACCGAACCGGTCTGCCCGGTATACCGCACATGCGGCGGCTGCGCCCTGATGCATATGGATTACGAAGAAGAACTCGCGTTCAAAAAGGAAAGGATCGAGAGCGCGTTCCGGCGCATCGGCGGGCTCGAACTCACGCTTGACAGGATCACCGGCTCGGACAACTGCCTTGGGTACAGAAACAAGGCGATATATAACGTCAGTACGGTAGGGGGGCGCACGGTAACAGGATTCTACCGTCCGCGCAGCCACGACGTCGTGCCCGTTGAGCGGTGTCTGATACAGGCCGGATTCTCCGACCGCGCGGCTGCGGCAGTAAGACGATGGATGGACGAAAACGGCGTCACGCCATACGATGAGAATACGTGCAGCGGTTCGGTAAGACGCGTGTTCTGCAGGTACGGCTTTAAGACCGGCGAGGGGCAGGTAACAGTGGTTTCAGCTTCGTCTGAACTTACGAATATACGCGGACTGGTCGATGAGATCAGAAGCGCGTGTCCCGAGACAGTGAGCATCGTTCTGAACGTCAATAAAACGACAGGAAACACGGTGCTCGCGGGTGACTTCAGCGTCCTTTGGGGCAGGGAGCAGATCACGGACGAACTTTGCGGGCTGAAGTTTGCGCTGTCGCCGAGGTCTTTTTATCAGATCAACCGGGATCAGGCCGAGCGCCTGTATGACAAAGCGGTCGAATACGCCGGGCTCAGCGGCAGCGAGACCGTCCTCGATCTGTATTGCGGAACGGGGACCATTACGCTGTGTATGGCAAGGAAAGCCGGACGCGCTGTGGGCGCTGAGATCGTTGCTGCGGCGATATCTGATGCAAGGTTCAACGCCGCTGGTAACGGTGTCAGCAATGCGGAATTCATATGTGCCGACGCATCTCAGGCCGCTGAGTCTCTCAAAAAGCAGGGGCTTCAGCCTAATTCCGTTGTCGTTGATCCGCCCAGAAAGGGTCTGGACAGTTCGGTTATAAGGACGATCGCTGAAATGGGTCCTGACCGCATTGTGTATGTTTCCTGCGATCCGGCAACACTTTCTCGTGATCTGGCGCTGTTTGCAGGCCTCGGTTACAAAGCTCTGCGTGCGGAAGCGTTTGATCTGTTCCCGCGTACATGCCATGTGGAGACGGTGGTATTGATGACAAAGAAATGAGTAAATCGGAGCTTGACGG
>CAMZHU010000079.1 GCA_947306975.1 uncultured Clostridia bacterium
TGGTGGAGGACGGAGTTTCCAACAACATCAAGTCTGCAAAGAAAATGGTGGACAAGGGCCAGACTGAAGTCTGGGATGCCCTTGAAGTGGTGATCAAAGAGCATCCGGTCCTTCTCAACCGCGCTCCTACGCTCCACAGACTCGGTATCCAGGCGTTCGAGCCCATTCTCGTAGAGGGCCGCGCGCTCAAGCTCCATCCGCTCGTATGTACTGCTTACAACGCGGACTTCGACGGCGACCAGATGGCGATCCACGTACCGCTTTCTTCGGAAGCACAGGCGGAAGCAAGAGTGCTCATGCTCTCAGCCAACAACCTCCTCCATCCGAAGGACGGACAGCCCGTCACTGTTCCTACCCAGGACATGATACTCGGCTCCTACTATCTCACCTTCGTGCGCGACGATGAAAAGGGTGCGGGTAAATACTTCGCTTCCCCTGACGAGGCGCTTATGGCATATCAGAACGGCGACGTCCAGATACATGCGCCTATCCATGTTCGCGTCCGCAAGGAGATCGACGGAGAGATCCGCCAGAAGACTGTCGTGACTACAGTCGGCAGGATCATCTTCAACGAGCCGATTCCTCAGGACCTCGGCTTTGTCGACAGGACCGATCCGGAGCACGATTTCGATTACGAGGTCTCGTTCCGCACCGGCAAAAAGCAGCTGCAGCAGATAATCGAGCGCTGCATCTTCACACACGGTTTCACCATCTCCGCAGAAGTCCTTGACAACATCAAGGCTCTCGGCTTCAAGTATTCTACCAGAGGCGCCATAACGATCTCCATCGCTGACATGACGGTCCCCGAGGCGAAGAAACGTCTTATCCATGAGACCGAGCAGAAAGTCATCGAGATCGAAAAGAAGTACAAGCGCGGCTTTATCACTGATGACGAGCGTTACCGCCTCGTCGTCCGCGAATGGGAAAAGACGACCCATGACGTGACCGACGCTCTTCAGGACAGCCTCGATGAGATGAACCCGATCTACATGATGGCGAACTCAGGTGCCCGAGGCAGCATGAACCAGATCCGCCAGCTTGCAGGTATGCGAGGACTTATGGCGAACACCGCAGGTAAGACCATAGAGATCCCTGTCAAGGCGAACTTCCGTGAAGGCCTTTCCGTCCTGGAGTACTTCGTATCCTCCAGAGGCGCCAGAAAGGGACTCACCGATACCGCTCTCCGTACCGCTGACTCCGGTTATCTGACCAGACGTCTCGTCGACGTTTCCCAGGATGTTATCATCAGGGAGCACGACTGCGGGACCCATGAAGGTCTCCATGTTTCAGCCCAGGTCGAAAAGGGCGTCGTCATACGCTCCTTCGGAGAGGCGATCCACGGCAGATTCCCGTCCGATGATATCACCGATCCAAAAACGGGCGAGCTGCTGTTCGACAGAGACCACATGTTCGTACATGAGGACGCAAAGGTCCTTGAAGCACACGGGATCGACACGATAAAGATCCGTACTGTCCTAGACTGCACGGCAAAGAGCGGTGTCTGCGCGAAGTGCTACGGCATAAACCTTGCCACGGCAAGCCCGGTATCCACCGGCGAGGCTGTCGGCGTTATCGCCGCACAGTCCATCGGCGAACCAGGTACCCAGCTCACCATGCGTACGTTCCATACCGGCGGCGTCGCCGGCGACGATATAACCCAGGGTCTTCCGAGAGTCGAGGAGCTCTTCGAGGCCAGAAAGCCGAAGAAGATGTCCATACTCGCCGAGATCGGCGGGACCGTCTCCATGGAAGAGACCAGGAAGAACGCTATAGTCGCCATCACGATCACCAATGAGGAAGAGGGAGCTACCAAGGTTTATCAGGTGCCTTATTCCGCAGGTATCCGCGTGAAGGCCGGCGAAGTGATCAAGGCGGGCCATATGCTCACCGACGGCGCGCTCAATCCGCACGACGTCATGAGGATCCTCGGCAAGGAGGCGACGCAGGAATACCTCATCCAGGAGGTACAGCGCGTTTACCGTCAGCAGGGCGTCGATATCAACGACAAGCACATCGAAGTCATTGTCAGACAGATGATGCGCAAGGTCCGCGTTGAGGACGCAGGCGATACGGATCTGCTCTCCGGAACGACGATAGATATAGTTGAGTTCAGGAACGCCAACGCTGCGATACAGGAACGTATCGACGCAGGCGAGACAGAGCTCCGTCCGGCGACATGCACTCAGCTCCTCATGGGCATCACGAAGGCGTCGCTCGCAACGGAATCCTTCCTCTCGGCAGCCTCTTTCCAGGAGACTACGAAAGTCCTTACAGAGGCGGCAATAAAGGGCAAGGTCGACCATCTCGTAGGTCTGAAAGAGAACGTCATAATCGGCAAACTCATCCCTGCCGGAAGCGGTCTTGCGATCTACCGCGACTACGTGAACGAGGCTGAGCCCGAGATCACAGAGGACGAGGAAGAGGACGACGGAGTCGATCTCTCCGTTCTCATCGGAAGCGGCAACGCACTGTAAGCGCCAGATAATCAGAAACGGAAACGTCAGCTAAAGTTTTTGTTGACGTTTCCGTTTTTATATGTTAATATGCTAACTTGCGTGGAATATGTGCATAGGGGTATCTATGCGCTAATTCAGGCAGAATTTTTCCGGAATTGACAAAAACCATTCCGGAAATAATGACAAAATAAACAAAGAAAGGAGGAAAACAATGCCGACATTCAACCAGCTGGTAAGAAAAGGCAGAGAGATGCAGACCTACAAATCCACGTCTCCGGCGATGCAGAAGGGACTCAATACCCTGAAGAACAGGGAAACCAACCTTTCTTCTCCCCAGAAGCGCGGCGTCTGCACAGCGGTCAGGACCTCGACTCCTAAGAAGCCGAATTCCGCTCTCCGCAAGATCGCCCGTGTCCGCCTCACAAACGGATTCGAAGTAACGGCGTACATCCCCGGCATAGGCCACAACCTTCAGGAACACTCCGTCGTTATGATCCGCGGCGGCCGTGTCAAGGATCTCCCTGGCGTGCGTTACCACATCATCCGCGGCACCCTTGATACTCAGGGCGTGACCGGACGCATGCAGGCCCGTTCCAAGTACGGTGCAAAGAGACCCAAGGCCAGCAAGAAGTAATCCCCGCGAATAAGCTTATTGCGCTTTATGCGCAAGGCACTGCCTTGCCATGAAGGTATATATACATTATATGTATGTTACCTTGAACGGCAGGCACCCACCGAGAGACAACGCTTTGCCGCGATATAGATCGGCGCCAAAGACGCGCCGCGCTGACGGCAAGCTGTCTCGGAGTACCTTTGATTTCATTATTTGAAGGAGGGAAGTATAGTGCCCAGAAGAGGTAACGTACCCAAAAGAGAAATCCTGCCCGATCCTCTGTATAATTCTGTTCTCGTGACGAAGCTCGTGAACAGCATTATGCTCGACGGCAAGAAGGGTGTTGCCCAGAAGGTCGTTTACGGTGCCTTTGATATCATCAAGGAAAAGACCGGTAAAGACCCCCTGGAGGTATTCACGGCTGCGCTGGAGAATATCATGCCCACACTGGAAGTTAAAGCCCGCCGTGTCGGCGGCGCCACCTACCAGGTGCCTATCGAGGTCAGGGCCGACAGACGTCAGACTCTTGGTCTCCGCTGGCTCACATCTTATTCCAGAGCCCGCAGCGAGAAGACGATGAGAGAGCGTCTGGCAAACGAAATCATGGATGCGGCAAACAGCATCGGCGCCTCTGTCAAGAAGCGTGAGGATACTCACAGAATGGCAGAGTCCAACAAGGCGTTTGCGCACTACCGTTGGTAAGCTGAAAAGGTCTTTTTCGCATTCATCAGAAAGGAGTGAGCGATATGCCAAGAGAATACCCGCTTGAAAGAACGAGAAACATAGGCATTATGGCTCATATTGACGCGGGAAAGACTACGACCACGGAACGTATACTGTTCTACACCGGCAAGACCTATAAGCTCGGTGAGGTCCATGAAGGCGCTGCCACAATGGACTGGATGGAACAGGAGCAGGAGAGAGGTATCACAATCACCTCCGCTGCTACGACATGTTTCTGGAAAGATCACCGCATCAATATAATCGACACACCGGGCCACGTGGACTTTACCGTTGAGGTGGAGCGTTCGCTCCGCGTGCTCGACGGCTCAGTGACGGTGCTGTGCGCCAAGGGAGGCGTTGAGCCCCAGTCGGAGACTGTGTGGCGTCAGGCCGACCACTATCATGTTCCGAGAATGATCTACGTGAACAAGATGGATATCATGGGCGCAGATTTCTTCAACGTCGTCGATATGGTCCACGACAGGCTGAAGGCAAACGCCGTGCCGATCCAGCTCCCGATAGGGAGAGAGGATACTTTCAAAGGTATCATCGATCTGGTCGACATGGACGCAGACATCTATTATGACGAACTCGGCAAGGATATGCGCGTCGAGGAGATCCCCGCGGATATGCTCGACATGGCCAAAGAGTACCGCCTGAATCTCATCGAGGCTATAGCAGACTACGATGAGACTATAATGGACCTCTACTTCGAAGGCAAGCACATCCCCTCAGAGCTCATACGCGCGGCCATACGCAAGGCTACTCTCGCGGTCGAACTCGTGCCGGTAGTGTGCGGAACTTCATACAGGAACAAGGGCGTTCAGAAACTGCTCGACGCAATCGTGGACTATCTGCCGTCGCCTCTCGACGTTCCTCCCATCACTGGAAAGAACCCGAAAAACGACGAGGAAGTTTCCCGTCCGGCTGACGACAGTGCGCCATTTGCGGCGCTCGCCTTCAAGATCATGACCGACCCGTACGTCGGAAAACTTTCGTTTTTCCGCGTATACTCGGGAACAGCCAACGCCGGCGCCACGGTGATGAATTCCACCAAAGGCCAGCGCGAAAGGCTCGGCAGGATCCTGCAGATGCATGCGAACCACAGAGAGGATATAGAGACCGTCTATTCCGGCGATATCGTTGCTGCCGTAGGTCTTAAGAACACTACGACCGGCGATACCCTCTGTGATGAGAAGCATCAGGTCATCCTTGAATCCATGGAGTTCCCTGAGCCCGTCATTAGAGTGGCAATCGAACCGAAGACCAAAGCCGGCCAGGAAAAGATGGGCATAGCCCTTGCGAAACTGGCAGAGGAAGATCCTACGTTCAAGACATACACTGATCCTGAGACGGGTCAGACGATAATCGCAGGTATGGGCGAGCTCCACCTGGAGATAATCGTCGACAGACTGCTCCGCGAGTTCAAGGTCGAGGCTAACGTCGGCAAGCCGCAGGTCTCCTATAAGGAAACCATAACGAAGGAAGCCACTGTCGACCACAGATACGTGAGGCAGACGGGCGGCAAGGGCCAGTTCGCCCACGTCAAGCTGCTTATCGAGCCGAACGAATCCGGCAAGGGTTACGAGTTCGTCAACAAGATCGTCGGCGGCGCGATCCCGAAGGAATATATTCCTTCTGTCGATCAGGGCATACAGGGAGCCATGCTCTCCGGCGTGCTCGCAGGTTATCCCGTCGTTGACGTAAAAGTAACTCTGCTCGACGGCTCTTCGCATGAGGTCGACTCTTCCGAGCTGGCGTTTAAGATTGCAGGCAGCATGGCTTTCAAGGAAGCGATGCAGAAGGCTGCGCCTACTCTGCTCGAACCGATCATGCACGTTGCCGTCACCGTGCCCGAAGAATACATGGGCGACGTCATGGGAGACATGAACTCCAGACGCGGTCAGATAACCGGTATGGAGACGCGGAACGGAGCGGCAAAAGTCGACGCGTTCATCCCGCTTTCAACCATGTTCGGATACGCAACGGATCTGCGATCCAAGACGCAGGGCCGCGGTACCTATACGATGGAGCCGAGCCACTACGTGGAGATTCCCAAGTCGATCCAGCAGGAGATAACCAGCGGCGACAGATATTATTGAAAAAGAGTTGCCAAAACTGAATAAATGCTGTAGAATACAGCATTAGACAAGATTTAAAACTAATTAAATTATTATTTATTTACCGTAAGGAGGATACAACTGCAATGGCCAAACAGAAATTCGAGAGAACAAAGCCCCATGTAAATATTGGAACCATCGGCCACATCGACCATGGCAAGACCACCCTTACCGCAGCCATCACCAAGGTGCTGTCAATGGCCGACCCCACTTCCGCCGACTACACCTCTTATGATCAGATCGACAAGGCTCCTGAAGAGAAAGCCCGCGGTATCACGATCAACACCGCTCACGTCGAGTATCAGACTGACGACCGCATCGGTCTTGACGGCCAGGAGATCAAGGGCCGCCACTATGCGCACGTCGACTGCCCGGGCCACGCCGACTACATCAAGAACATGATCACCGGCGCTG
>CAMZHU010000080.1 GCA_947306975.1 uncultured Clostridia bacterium
CTACACCTTTTTGTTCTTTCTTTACAGAGCAAAGAAACGCAAAAAGTACACCAGCATTTTCGGGCTGTTCCTGCCTCTGAAAGCAAAAAATCGGGCTCCGAAGCAGCCAATCGACCGCATCGAAGCCCGATTTACCCATATTTAGCCCGTTTTTACCCCAAAATGCAAGAAAAAACCCCTTTTGCCGTGGTAGACAAAAGAGGTTTCTTTGATGGCGGAGGCGGTGGGATTCGAACCCACGAGACCTTGCGGTCTACCTGATTTCGAGTCAGGCCCGTTATGACCACTTCGATACACCTCCGTGTATGAGGCTCAGGACAGTGCAAAACAGCATATTTGCCGGCACACGGTTTTCCTTATTGCCTAAAATAAAATACATGATTATAATAATTTTGTCAACACAGACGGGGGTGATCGTTTTGGCCGGCAATTATAAAGAGGTCAACATCAAATCGGATATGCCGACCTCTGACGACGCTATCAAACGCATTACCTACAACATACATAACGGCAAAAGGCTCGGCTATCGGGCAATAAAGATCATACACGGGTACGGCTCTACCGGCGCGGGAGGACGCATCAGGATCGAGGCAAGGCGCTACCTCGAATCACAGAAGCGAAAGGGCGTTATCGCCGATTACATTCCGGGGGAAGATTTCTCGATCTTCAGCGAACAGACCCGCAGGGCATTCGACCGATGCGACGAGCTTCGCCGTGACCGTGATCTAGAGAGACACAACAACGGGGTCACGATAATAGTCTTCTGACGATCAAATACTTACGAAAAGAGAACTTACGGAGAACGAAATGGAATTCAGATTTGCCGTCCCCTGCCTTTTCGGCGTAGAAGGACTCGCTGCAGACGAGCTGAGGCGCCTGGATGTAAAAGACGTCAGCGCTGAAAACGGCCGCGTCCTGTTTACAGGTACGTCCTCGGATATAGCGCGCGTCAATATAAATCTCCGCACCGGCGAACGCGTACTCCTGCTTCTGGATACGTTCGAGGCCCGCACGTTCGACGCTCTGTTCGAAAGCGTCAAGGCTATCCGCTGGGAGGATTATATTCCTGAAAACGGCGCTTTCCCTGTCAAAGGCCACTGCCTCAACTCGGTCCTGCATTCCGTTCCGGACTGTCAGCGGATAATCAAAAAGGCCGTTGTCGAGCGTCTCAAGACGCGTTCGAAAACCAGCTGGCTGAACGAGAGCGGAGCAAAGTACCAGATACAGTTCTCTATCATGAACGATTCGGTCTCGATCTGTCTCGACACCACCGGAGCCGGTCTCCACAAGCGAGGATACCGCCCCGTGGGCGCTGCCGCTCCCCTGCGTGAAACGCTGGCAGCCGCTATGATCAAGATCGCCAGATACCGTGGAAAAGAGCAGTTCTGCGATCCCTTCTGCGGTTCAGGCACGATCCCCATCGAGGCAGCGCTCGCCGCCCTCAACAGAGCTCCCGGCCTTAACAGGCGTTTCGACGCTCAGAACTGGCTTTGGCTGGACGGTTCGGTCTGGAACGACGCCAAAGAGGAAGCAAGAGATAAAGAGTACCACGGCAGCTACGACATATGGGGCGGAGATATAGACCCGAAGTGTGTCGAGCTGTCCAAAGAGAACGCAAGACGCGCCGGAGTGTCAGAATACGTACGGTTCGAACGAGCTGAGGCCGCGGAATTCACCCGGGATGAGCCGGGCGGTCTCATAGTCACGAATCCTCCCTACGGCGAACGCGTCATGGAACACGCTGAGGCTGAACGTATTTACAGAAGATTCGGCGCTGCCGTACGCAGTCTCGAAGACTGGAAAATGTATATCCTCTCCTCCCACACCGAGTTTGAGCGCACCTTCGGCCGCAAAGCCGTAAAAAAGCGCAAACTATATAACGGCATGATAAAGTGCGACCTACACATGTATTACTGATTCATTTGCAAAGGATCTGATCTTTACTTGAAACATCTGTTCATAGTAAACCCGGTGGCCGGCGGAAAGAAGAGCCGTCCGGCGGTGACGATCGAAACGATACGCAGTTTCATGGACGGGCACGGCGGGGACTACGATATATACATCACCAAAGCCCCCATGGACGCCTGCAGCCGCATTCGCGAAGAGGCGGACAGAACTGCGGACGGACTGCGGGTCTACGCTTGCGGCGGCGACGGGACGCTCAACGAGTGCGTTAACGGCGCAGTCGGCAAAGCCGGCGTTTCCGTGACCAGCTATCCGTGCGGGACCGGGAACGATTTCATCCGGACGTTCGGAGACAAAGACGCCGCTCTCTTCCACTCTCTCGAGCAGCTCGTAGAAGGATTCGTGCGTCCTATAGACGTCATAAACTGCGACGGCCGCTACGGCGTCAACATATGCTCTGTAGGTTTTGACGCCCGCGTCGGTACGGACGTGCACAAATACAGCGGCATCCCTGTAATCGGCGGTCCGGCGGGTTATGTCGTTTCACTCGGCGTCAACCTCGTACGCGGCATAAACCAGCACATGAAGATGACCCTGCCCGGTTATACGGAAGAAAAAGATTACGCCTTGATATGCGCGTGCAACGGACGTTTCTACGGAGGCGGCTTCAATCCCGTCACTGACGCGATGCCTGACGACGGTCTGATGAACATCCTCGCCGTCAACGCGATGTCTGCGCTGAAAGTGCCCGCTCTCATCGGGAAATACGCGAAGGGCCGTTACCGTGAGATGAGCGAGTATATAACCCGGTATGATGAAGACCGCATGGAACTTTCATCCCCCGACGAGTTCGTAGTGAATATAGACGGAGAGGCCGTCTTCACGGATCACATCACGTTCGCACTTGAGCACAACGCGCTCAGTTTCATCTTCCCCCGTGACATGGAGTTCTACCGTCCGGCGGCTGACTGAAGAGAAGCTCTCATATACGACATAAGTTTCCTGACCGTTTTAGCCTAAACGTACGTTTCCCGCAGAAAAGCCAAAAAACTGTTTCAAAATTCACAAAAAATATATATATTACCCCTTGCCAACAGGATATTATTGGTCTATTATAATAACTGCGTTAGCACTCATGCGTTTCGAGTGCTAACGCAGTTAAAATTGTTTATACAAATTATCATATTTCAGGGAGGTAATCCACAATGAAGCTGAAACCGCTTGCAGACAGAGTAGTGATCAAGCAGGCCAAGGCGGAAGAAAAGACCAAGAGCGGAATAATCCTTTCCAGCGGAGCGCAGGAAAAGCCGCAGATGTATGAAGTCATCGAGGTCGGCCCCGGCGGCATCGTCGACGGCAAGGAAGTCGTCATGACCGTAAAGCCGGGCGACATGGTCATAACCGGCAAGTACTCCGGCACCGAAGTCAAGATCGAAGGCGAGACCTACATGATCGTTTCACAGAACGACATCCTCGCCGTCGTAGAATAATCTTCAGGAGGTAGATTCTAATGGCAAAACAGATCATCTACGGTGAAGAGGCCCGCCGTGCTCTTCAGAACGGCGTCGACCAGCTCGCAAATACCGTTAAGCTCACTATCGGCCCCAAGGGCCGCAATGTCGTACTCGAGAAGAAGTACGGCTCCCCGCTCATCACCAACGACGGCGTGACCATCGCCAAGGAAATCGAGCTCAAGGATCCGTTTGAGAACATGGGCGCGCTTCTCGTAAGGGAAGTTTCCTCCAAGACCAACGATGTCGCCGGCGACGGCACCACCACCGCCACTCTGCTTGCCCAGGCGATGATCCAGGAAGGCATCAAGAACGTCGCTGCTGGCGCAAACCCCATGATCATGAAGAAGGGCATCCAGAAGGCTGTTGCAGCCGCTGTAGAGGCCATGAAGGCCAATTCCCAGCCCGTATCCGGTTCCGAAGACATCGCCCGCGTAGGCGCTGTCTCCTCCGGTGACGAGACCATCGGCCATCTCATCGCCGACGCGATGAACAAGGTCTCCCAGAACGGCGTCATCACCGTCGAGGAGTCCAAGACCGCCGAGACCTATTCCGAGGTCGTCGAAGGCATGCAGTTCGACCGCGGCTATATCACCCCCTACATGGTCACCGATACCGACAAGATGGAAGCCGTCATCGACGATCCTCTTATCCTTATCACCGACAAGAAGATCTCCAACATCCAGGAGATCCTCCCCGTTCTCGAGCAGGTCGTCAAGGGCGGCAAGAAACTGCTCATCATCGCTGAGGACGTCGAGGGCGAGGCTCTCGCCACCATCATCCTCAACAAGCTCCGCGGCACCTTCACCTGCGTCTGCGTCAAGGCCCCCGGCTTCGGCGACAGACGTAAGGAAATGCTCCGCGATATCGCGGCCCTCACCGGCGGCCAGGTCATCTCCAGCGATCTCGGCATGGAGCTCAAGGAGACCGACATCACCATGCTCGGCAACGCCCGTCAGGTCAAAGTCACCAAGGACAACACCATCATCGTTGACGGCGCCGGCAGCCCCGCCGACATCCAGGCCCGCATCAGCCAGATCAACGGCGAGATTGAGAACACCACTTCCGATTACGACCGTGAGAAGCTCCAGGAGCGTCTTGCGAAACTGTCCGGCGGCGTAGCCGTCATCAAGGTCGGCGCAGCCACCGAGACTGAGATGAAAGAAAAGAAGCTCCGCATCGAGGACGCTCTGAACGCGACCCGCGCAGCTGTCGAGGAAGGCATCATCGCCGGCGGCGGCACCGCTTACATCGTTGCTTCCAAGGCGGCCAAGGCTCTGCTCGACGGCGCAGCCGGCGACGAGAAGACCGGTATCGCCCTCATCGCAAAAGCTCTCGAGGCTCCGATCAGACAGATTGCCACCAACGCCGGTCTCGAAGGCGCTGTCATCCTCGACAAGGTAGCATCCAACGACTCCCCCGCTTTCGGCTTCGACGCCGCAACGGAAGAGTACGGCGACATGTTCAAGGCCGGCATAGTCGACCCGACCAAGGTCTGCCGCTCCGCTCTTGAGAACGCCGCTTCAGTCGCCTCCATGGTGCTCACCACCGAGTCCCTGGTCGCTGACATCCCCGAGCCTCCTGTGGCTCCTCCGATGCCTGCCGGCGGCGACATGGGCATGTATTGATCTGATACGCACATCACATGGTCTGCGCGGTCCACGCCGCGCAGACCTTTTTTACGGTTTTTCCGCGAATAACGGAACAAACCTTCTCAGAGAAGCGTCATATAGTCACCAACTGAACCGCGAGGTGATAAACATGAAAAAGCATAACGTTATATATACAGTCCTGAGCTTCTGCCTTGCGCTTGGTCTTCTGCTCTCCGCCTGCGGCGCGGCGGGCGGGAACACTCAGACGCCTGCAGAAACCCAGACGCCCGGGCAGCAGTCCGGCAGCGAAGCGATGACCGCCGAGCCTGAAACTCAGAGCGGCGATAAAGAAGGATCAGACAAACCGGAAGGTGGGCAGGTCCCCTCCTCGCCGGTAAAGGCGGATACCCTGCTCCGCGCCTCTTCCTATGAGGAGCTCTCACAGCTCCTTGCCTCCCTGCGCACCCCGCCCGACAGCCCCTACTACGGGAACGGTTCAAAGTCTGACGACGCGGTTGCTGAAGAAGCTGCGGGTGAACCCCAGGCATCTGCACCTGCGGACAACGGGTCCTACTCCGGTACGAACGTGCAGGTGGACGGCGTCGACGAGGCCGACATCGTCAAGACCGACGGAAGATATATCTATACTCTCACCGGAACGGAACTCGTTATCGGCTCTGCAAACGGAGACGGAACCTACACCTCACTGTCGCACACCACGGTCCTTGAAACGAACGATGACGACTACAGCTATTATTCCGAGGAGACCGGAGACTTCGAGTACAGTTACAGCAGCGAGAGCTTCTCCGGCATGTATATCTCGGGCACGACCGCGGCGCTGATCTCCTCCTACTGGAGCTATCATGAGTACGGCGGCATCGACAGATACGAGAGCGAGAACGACAACCGTACCAACGTACGTTTCTACGACGTTTCCGACCCCTACTCGCCTGCTCTCATCGCCGAGTGCTCCCAGGACGGCACCTGCCTCGACTCCAGGATGAGCGGCGGGACCCTCTACCTTATTTCCAGTTACTATCAGTACAACGGGCAGGAGGAAGACATCTATAACTGCGTGCCCTGCGTCTACAAAGGCGACGAAAGAAGCTTTATCGCTGTCGGCGATATAGGCATCCTCCCAGTAGATAACCCCAGTGTCTGCTGCGTCGTATGTTCATATGATCTTGGCTCAGCCGACCTGACCGCTTCCGAAGCAGTCTACGGTTCCGGCTCCTATGTCTACATGAACGACGAGATGCTCTGCCTCGCCTG
>CAMZHU010000081.1 GCA_947306975.1 uncultured Clostridia bacterium
GTTTTCCGACAAAGATACGGTGCGTAACGCCGACGTGACGGAGCGGCTCTTTCCGTTTTCGCATTTTCCTGCTATGTTCAGACCGTGATCTGCAACGCCTGGAGAGGGGAGTCGCGATGAGAGAAAACGGAAAAAAGTATCTTGCGGCAGGCGTCTGCCTTATCGCCGCCTTCGTCATATGGACAGCGCTGATCCGCTGCGTCGACGTGAGGCCCGCCGGCCCGGAGGGAACGGAGATCGGCCTTGCGGCGGTGAACACATGGTTCCACCGGCTGACCGGCGTGCATATGGCGCTTTACACTGTCACGGACTGGCTCGGCCTCGTCCCGGTATGCATCTGCATCTGCTTCGGGATCCTGGGCGCAGTACAGCTCGTGAGCAGGAAGAGCCTTTTTCGTGTCGACGCGGACATTATCCTGCTTGGCGTCTACTACGTGCTGGTCATCTTCATGTATCTGTTATTCGAGATGATCCCGCTCAATTACAGACCGGTCCTGATAGACGGAAGGCTAGAGCCCTCGTATCCTTCGTCTACCGTTCTGCTGGTGCTGAGCGTCATGCCGACGCTGGCATATCAGGCGGGACGGAGGGCAGGACGGACCGTCAGAAGGCTCGCCGCAGTTTTTTCGGCCGCCTTCTCCGTGTTCATGGTCCTCGGCAGGACGTTGTCCGGTGTGCACTGGCTCTCGGATATAATAGGATCGGCGCTGCTCAGCGCAGGGATGTTCATGATGTACAGATACGGCGTGTTCCTGGCGGACAGACGCAGGGGGCGCCGTACGGAGGGATGATATGGAGTTCAGCAAAAAGCTTCAGGAACTGAGAAAAAACAAAGGAGTCACCCAGGAGGAACTGGCGGAGGCGGTCTTCGTGACCAGGACCGCCGTCTCCAAATGGGAATCGGGACGGGGTTATCCGAGCATCGACTCTCTGAAGGCCCTGTCGCGTTATTTCTCGGTTACGGTCGACGAGCTGATCAGCACCGAAGAGATCATGCTGGCGGCCGATGACGAGAAGAAAGATTACAAGAACAGATACAGGACCCTTATATGCGGGCTTTTGGACGCGCTCCACGCGGTGCTGCTGTTCGTTCCGGTGTTCGGGGACGGGGCGGGATCCGGATCGTCCGTGCCCCTGTTCGGGATGACCGGCGTGAGCGCGTGGATAAAAACGGTCTTTATCGTCCTCATCTGCCTGACGGTCCTGAACGGCGTCTGCGGAGCCGTCATGAGCCGGTCAGACTGGCCTGTCTGGCACAGGCACAGGCTCGTCACCGGTATGGCCCTGTCGGTGCTGTGTTCGGCGGCGTTCGTTCTGACGAGGCAGCCATACGCGGGGATCTTCTGTTTTGCGGTACTGGTCATAAAGGGGATACTGCTCATTAAAACTGAATAAAGACCGAAGGGCAACAGCGGGTTGCGTGCAATCGCGCCGCATATGTGATATTATCTCTCGTGACGGAGGCGATATACATGGAAACAAAAGACGTGATACTCAGTCTCAGAACGAATAAAGGCCTTTCCCAGGACGAACTTGCGGAAAAGGTATTCGTGACCAGACAGGCCGTGTCGCGCTGGGAGCACGGCGACACCATACCGGGCACGGAGACGCTTAAGCTCCTGTCCGAGTTCTTCGGCGTGTCCATAAACACGCTCCTCGGTTCCCCGAGGCAGCTCATCTGCCAGTGCTGCGGCATGCCGCTCGAGGACTCGATGATCAGCAGGGAGAAAGACGGATCCTTCAATGAGGATTACTGCAAGTGGTGCTACGCCGACGGCGAATACACCTACAGCGACATGGACGATCTGATCGACGTATGCGTGAAGCATATGACGGGAAAGGATTTCACGGAGGAGCAGGCCCGCGAATACATGAAGAGCGTGCTGCCGAAACTGGACTACTGGAGACGGTATGAAGAGCTCGGCGGCGGGGAAAAATTCGAGGAGCTGAAGAGACAGCTCATTGACGAATTCAACGGGCTCCATATAGAAGGGATGCCGAAGGTGGAAAAGCTGAACGCGCTGGTCGGCAGCTACGTCAATCTGGAGTACCGGCTCCCGAACGGGAGAATGGTGAAATTCCTGGACGACAATGCGACTTACCTCGGCAATCAGATGGAATCCGAGTTCGGCGGCGACAGGTGCTTCGGTATCCTGGCGAATATGGATTTCCTTCTCGTCTGCACTTACGGCTGTGGCGGAAGTGATCCCGAACTGGTGTTGTACAAAAAGAGATAGACCGCTTACCGAAACATACGAAAAGGACGGCCCGGCCGGCAGGATCCTGATCCTCCGGAAGGGCCGTCTTCTTATTACATATCACACGCAATATTCCGCTTTGAGATACCGTAATTCTGGTTTATAATAGTATCATCAGCATATGAAATATAAACATCACTGCAGATAGGTGTCCTTCATAGGCAGGGGCGTTAAAGTAAGAGGACAGAGAAAACGATATGGAAGCGGTTTTATACGTACACGGCAGGGGCGGCAGCGCCGGGGAAGCGGAGCATTACAGGCAGCTCTTCCCCGGAACCGACGTCATTGGACTGGACTATCGGGGCGCGGAGCCCTGGACGGCCGGTCCTGAGATAATGGCGGCGGTCAGAAAGGCAAAGGACAGATACGGAAGCGTCACGCTCATAGCCGTCAGTATCGGCGCGTTTTTCAGCATGTGCGCCGGAGTCAGCGGGATGCTGCGCAAAGCGTATCTCATATCGCCCGTCACGGACATGGACGGGCTCATCCGCGCCATGATGGCGGCGGAAGGGATCACCGAGGCGGAACTCAGGGAAAAGGAACGCATACACACCGGTTCAGGAGAGGATCTGTCATGGGAGTACCTGTCCTACGTCAGGGAACATCCGGCCGAATGGGACGTTCCGACGGAGATCCTGTACGGGAACCTGGACTCTCTCGTGCCGTTTGATTCAGTGTCGGGATTCGCAGAGGAGCACGGATGCGGTCTGACGGTCATGGAGAACGGCGAACACTGGTTCCACACGGGAGAGCAGATGCGTTTTGTGGACGCCTGGATCACGGAGAAAGAGAAGGAACGCGGCAGGATACTGACCACACCGAGACTCGTTCTGAAATGCCTTCGCGACGCCGACAGGGATGCGTTCATCCGAATGGCCTCAGATCCCCGCGTAAAGATGACGTACATGCTCCCGGATCTTGAGGGACGGGAGCAGGAGAACGCGTTCTTCGGAAGGCTGCAGGCCATGAGCGAAGACGGCGGACGCTTCGTCTACGGGATATTTCTGGAAAGGGAGCTCATAGGATTTCTGAACGAGTGCGGAACTGAAGGAGACAGCGTCGAAGTGGGATACTTCATCTCGCCTGAACGATGGGGGCGCGGCTACGCGCCGGAAGCCCTGAAAGCGGCTGTCGAAGAACTGTTCAGGATGGGATATGAGCGGGTCACAGCCGGGTATTTCGAAGAGAACCCGGCGAGCCGCCGCGTCATGGAAAAATGCGGGATGCGCCCTCTGCCGGAGGAAACGGATATAACCTACCGGGGGGCCGTGCACAGGTGCCGGTATTACGGTATCGAACGCGGGGAAAACACTGCAGACTCGTGAGACAAACGATCCGCTGAAGGGGATGTTCGGATGGGACTTTCGGAAAAGACCGTCAGGTACATGAAAGAGAACTGAGGCCGTTCGCTCGAAGGAAAGACCGTGCTCATAACCGGTGCGAACAGCGGCGTCGGGTTCAAGACAGCCGAGACTTTAATCTGTATGGGCGCCTCCGTCATAATGGCGTGCAGGAACCGCGAAAGGGCGGAGAACGCCAGGGAACAGCTTCTTGCGGACTACCCCGGCGCGGACGTAAGGATAATGATGCTGGATCTTGCGGATCTGGATTCAATCGACGCTTTTGCGGAACAGCTGCCCGACGTCGACGTGTTCGTAAACAACGCCGGCCTCTTCCACCGGCCGGGACAGAAAACGAAGCAGGGGTTCGAGATGGTCATGGGCACCAATTACATGGGGGTCTTTTACCTGTGCGAGAAGGTGCTGCCGAAACTCAGGGAGTGCGGACATGACGCGGCGCTAGTGAACACGATATCTCTCGTATACAGGTTCGCGCGCGTCGATTACGGCCGTTTCTACGACGAGCGCGGGGCTTACTTCCGTTCGAAACTGTGCCTCGCAAAGTATACGGAGCATCTCGCGAAGCTGTATAAAGGCACGAACATGCATATCTATATGAACCATCCGGGACTCGCGGCGACGCCTATCGCAGACAATCTGATACACCGTGGTATGTACATCCTGGCGAAGATCGTGCCGATAAACTCTGCGGAAAAATCCGCGCTTTCGGTGGCGTGGATCCTCTCCAATACGGTACCCGACGGCAGCATCGTTGGACCGAACAGGCTGCTGGGCGGATGGGGATATCCGGAGATCAACAGAAAGAGCGGAAAGGCGGAGACCGGCGCGGAAGAACTGGCCGGGTTCACGAAGAAGGAACTTGCGGACAGATGGCCGCCGGCGGAAGAATTTTTCCGCACCGTTGTCTGACCGGCATAACGGGGAGCTGGAACCGCGGCTAAATAGCGGTATAATACAGATGAGATCATTAAAGGGGGCGGGCGCGCCCGTTCCCGTTATCCAGGAGGGTGACTGCAGTGAAACGCATACTCTGCTACGGTGATTCGAACACTTACGGCTGTACTTCTATTTTCGCGCCTGAAGGCATCGGCAGACTGGACGGGGAACACAGATGGCCCCGCCTTCTTCAGAAGGAGCTGGGGAAGGAGTACGAGATAATCGAGGAGGGACTGAACGGCAGGACGACGGATTACGACGAACCCGGGAGACCGGACCGCAACGGCGCCCGGTATCTGCCCGCATGCATCGATGAACATATGCCGCTGGACCTGGTCATAATCGCCCTCGGCACGAACGACGCGAAGCGCGGCTTCGACATCTCTCCGGAGGACACTGCGCGCGGCATGAAAAAGCTCGTGGAGATCGTAAGAGAGCGTACGGCCGGGAGAGAGCCCGCGATACTCATCGTCGCGCCTGTGCCCATGACCGAGCGGTCGCTCGACGACCCCGTCAACACGGAGCCGGACTCGCTCTGCAAGACGCGCGAATACGCAGTGAGATACGAAGCGCTCGCGAAGGAGCTCGGATGCTCGTTCATGGATCTGGGCGGGATATCCTGCACGGATCTTGTCGACGGCATACATCTGTCTGAGAAAGCCCACGCGGCCGCAGCGGCCGCATTCGCCGCGAAGATCCGCGGGATGGGATTCTGAGATATCCATAAAAAACAGAAGGAGCCGGAGATCGCACGGATCTCTGGCTCCTGTTCATCTGTGACCGTATGTTTCGAGAGCTCCCGGTCAGATCTCGACCAGCTGTTCTCCCTTCGCCTTGCAGAGCGGGCATACTGCTTCATCGCCGTCTTTCACTTCGAACACCTCTCCGCAGATAAGGCATCTGTATCTCTTAATGTTCCCGGCAGATTCAGGGACCGGTTCCGGAACGTGAGCGGCGCCGGCGTGGGGAATGTCAGTGTATTCGGCGATGTCGCGGTCCAGAGTCACGAGGTCGGCGGTGCTCAGACCGTGCACCGAACTGTGTCCGGTGATCCTCGCGAAAGTCTTTAGTTCTTTGAGGGTCACGTTCAGGAAATTCGCGACTCTTTGCGCGGCGGCGTCGGCCTTGAGACGCTCCCGCAGCTCGGGCTTCTGGGTCGCTATGCCCACGGGGCACTCTCCAGTGCCGCAGATGCGGTACTGCTGGCATGCCGCCGCGATAAGAGCGGCGCTCGCGACAGCGACTGCGTCGGCGCCCATAGCGAGGGCCTTCGCGAAGTCGGAGGACACTCTCAGTCCGCCGGTTATGACGAGCTGCATGTCCGAGCCTACTGAGTCGAGATATTTGCGCGCACGGTAAAGAGCGAACACCGTGGGTACGGAAGTCGACTCCCTGAGAAGGTAGGGACTGGAGCCTGTGGCTCCGCCGCGTCCGTCGATCGTAACAAAGTCAGCGCCCGCGTATACGCAGCAGGCGAGATCGCGCTCGACGCGTCCGGCAGCTATCTTTATGCCGATCGGGCGTCCGCCGGAGCGCTCGCGGAGCATGTCTACCATCGCCTTGAGGTCGTCTTTGGAGCTGATCTCGGGAAAACGGCTGGGGCTCTGGATGTCCTCGCCGACCTTCTTTCCTCGTAGCGCGGCGATCTCCGGGGTGACCTTTTCGCCGGGCAGGTGGCCGCCCATGCCGGGCTTGGTGCCCTGGCCTA
>CAMZHU010000082.1 GCA_947306975.1 uncultured Clostridia bacterium
GGGCAAGATTCTGCCTGTGGATCTTGTACCTGGCCGGCTACACAACATGCTGCCGTCTGTCACACGCGTGGAGAGCTATCATCGGTAATACATCCCTTGCAGAGTTGCCTATGGTACTTTCACATGTGTGTGCCGCAGGCAATTTTTATGAGGGGTGTTTTTATGTCACGCAAGAAAAAACTCGTCATCTTTATAGCAGTAGCCGTGCTAATATGCGCAATGCTTACTGTGACAGCTTTTGCGGCTGATGACGGCGAAGAGTACGTAAGCAATATGTACTCAACATTCTGGGCTCTCGTTCCTCCTATCGTCGCTATAGTACTCGCGCTTATTACTAAAGAAGTCTATTCTGCTCTCTTTGTCGGCATACTGGTCGGCGCCCTGTTCTATTCGAACTTCAACGTCGTCAGAACGCTCGACACGATAATCAACGAGGGCTTCCTTGGAGGTCTGGCTGACGCGTGGAACATCGGTATCTTCATGTTCCTGATCCTGCTCGGCACCATGGTCGCGCTCATCAACAAGGCCGGCGGCTCACAGGCGTTCGGCAGATGGGCTGAGAAGAACATCAAGACCAAGGCCGGCGCCCTGTTCGCGACATTCATTCTCGGTATCCTCATCTTCGTCGACGACTATTTCAACTGCCTCACAGTCGGCAGCGTCATGCGTCCCGTTACCGACCGCCATCAGATATCCCGCTCAAAGCTTGCTTATATCATAGACGCAACTGCCGCTCCCGTCTGCATGATCGCTCCTATCTCCTCATGGGCGGCCGCAGTATCCGGCATGGTGGACGAGGCTGAGTATACAGGCATCGAGCTTTTCGTCCGTGCGATCCCCTATAACTTCTATTCACTGCTGACATTCGTATTCATCATAGCTCTGATCCTGATGAAGTTCGATTACGGCCCGATGCGCAAACATGAGTTCAACGCCATTAACGGCGATCTTTTCTCGGGCGAAAAGCATGAGGACACAGAAGCCCTCGAAGGCCATCCGAACGGCAGAGTCTTCGACCTTCTGATCCCCATCATCCTTCTTGTAGTGTTCTGCATCGTAGGTATGATCTATGTCGGCGGTTTCTTCTCAGGCGAGACCTTTGTCGACGCATTCGGCGCCACCGACGCTTCCGTCGGCCTCCCCTGGGGCACGCTAGTGGCTCTCATTATTACCGTTATCTATCTTATCTGCCGCAAGCTCATTACCTTTAAAGAAGCTATGGCCTGCCTGCCCAAAGGCTTTATCGCGATGGTACCCGCACTGCTCATCCTCTCCTGCGCCATTGCGCTCAAATCCATCACCGGTCTTCTCGGCGCCAGCGACTATGTCTACGGCCTCATGGACAAAGCTTCTCAGAGTCTTGTCAATATGCTGCCCGCTGTCATCTTCCTCGTTGCCTGCGTGCTTGCGTTCGCGACCGGTACTTCCTGGGGCACCTTCGGAATCCTTATCCCGATTGTTACCGCAATATTCCCCGCTACGAGCCCGCTGATGATCATCGGCATCTCTGCCTGCCTTGCCGGCGCTGTCTGCGGCGACCACTGCTCACCGATCTCCGACACGACGATCATGTCTTCTGCCGGCGCCCAGTGTGATCACGTGAACCATGTTTCAACACAGCTCCCCTACTCGATCACAGTTGCCGCCGTATCATTTGTATGCTTTATTATAGCCGGCTTCACCAAGAGTTTCTGGATCTCAATGCCTGCGGGTATCATTATAATGCTTATCGTGCTGTTCATCATCAAAGGCACACAGAAGAAGGCTGCTTAAGAAGTCTTCAAGTAATCCTATTTACAGTTTAACGCAGGACGTCCCGCTGAAAAGCGGGACGTTTCTGTATATAAATAAATCAAGGACCGGCAGGTTTAAACCTTGCCGGTCCTATTGCTAATTATATACAATCCAGTCAGATACGTGACTCAGTCTTCGTCCTCTTCGTCCTCTTCGTCCTCGTCTTCTTCGTCTTCATCGTCGAACTCGAACTCAAGGTGTTCACCGCATGCGGGACAATCCATCTCGCCGGCATCTATATCTTCATCACTGACTTCGATCTCTGCTCCGCATGCGGGGCAGGTAACGCCGTATTCAGGCTCTTCGTCGTCATCCTCGTCCTCATCGTCGCAGCAGCACTCGTCATCGTCACACTCATCGGGACCGAATACGAATTCCTCTACATCGGAAAGATCGTCGGAAACGGCGTCAAGACCCTCGCCGACTTCTTCAACACTTTCATTGATATCTTCCAGCTCGAAAGCTATATCCTCCAGTACGTCGATGATCGCTTTGAAGAGCTTCCCCTGCTTAGACTCACCGTCTATGCCGAGTCCCTCGGCAAGGCCTTTGATATACGCAACTTTTTCAGAGACAGTCATGATAATATCCTCCTTTACGCTATTATAATCATTATTGCTCAAGATGCGGGTTTAAAAATCAGCTTTTTGAACGCTCAAGATACTCGCCTACGCGGGTGTCGATACGGACCTTATCCCCTTCGTTTATGAAAAGCGGGACTTTTACTTCTGCGCCGGTCTCGAGCGTAGCAGGCTTCGTGACGTTTGTTGCGGTGTTGCCTGCGAAACCCGGATCGGTCTGAGTAACTACAAGATCAACGAACGTGGGGGGCTCTACGTTGAAAACCTTCCCTTTGTAGGAATACAGTGTGCACTCCATGTTTTCCTTAACGAACTTGAAGTTGTCGCCGAGCATACTTGCATCGATCGGTTCGAGTTCGTAGGTTTCCATATCCATGAAATAGTAGAGGTTACCGTCGTTATAGCTGTATTCCATGGTACGGCGTTCAACAGTTGCGTTTTCGAACTTGTCAGTGGGGTTGAAAGAGGTCTCTGTGACAGCGCCGGTGATGACGTTTTTCATCTTGGTGCGGACGAACGCTGCGCCTTTACCGGGTTTTACGTGCTGGAACTCCACGACCTGCATTACTTTGCCGTCAAGTTCAAATGTTACGCCGTTTCTGAAATCGCCTGCTGTGATCATATGATAATCCTCCTATTATGCTGATTTCTTTGACACTTGATTTTACCCTATATCAGAGACTTTTGCAAGTTTAAATTACAGTATTATGAGTTCTTTGGGCAATTCAGTGATATCAACGCACCCATTCTCAGTTATATAAATGACATCTTCTATCCTGACGCCAAATCTACCGGGAAGATAGATGCCCGGTTCAGCAGATATAACCGCACCCGCGGGTATCGGATCATCACATGAGGGTGAAGCATAAGGTGCCTCATGTATCTCAAGACCTACGCCGTGCCCGAAACCATGTCCGAACTCCTCACCGTAGCCTGCTTTTTCGATAACAGCCCTTGCCGCTCCGTCGATCTCACTACCGGTCACTCCCGCGTGAGCGGCAGCTATACCTGCAAGCTGCGCTTCCAGAACGATGTCATACACTTTGCGCATCTCATCCGTTGGCTTTCCAACACACAGTGTTCTTGTAGTATCTGAACACCATCCGTTTTTCCTGACGCCGAAATCGATCGTGAGGAATCCGTTCACTATCTTTTCATCACACGGCACACCGTGCGGCATGCTTGAGTGAGGACCCGATACAATTATGCTGTCGAAGGACTTATCCTCCGCTCCATTTTTCTGGAATCGGTATAGAAGCTCTGTTGCAAGCTCTTTTTCCGTTATATCAGTAGAGATCACCGGCAGTATCTCATTAAATGATTTTTCTGCCGTACGCTGGGATTGTATAAGGAATTCAAGCTCTTCAGGCGTCTTTACAGCGCGTAGATCTGTTATTATACTTTCAGCCGGAACGAGTTCGGCGTTCAGCTTCTCATTCCATTTCGTAAAAGCAGAATACGTTGTGCGATTCTCCTCAAAGCCCAGTTTCTTGATTTTTTCCGAATCGATAACGTCGTTGATCCGCCTGCTGTAAGGCCAATCACGGCTGACCATCAGAACTTCAGCGTCAGAAATCGTATTCTGCGCAGCTTCGATATATCTGGAATCGGTGAAAAACCATGCTTTATCGGCAGTAATTATGGCGACGCCGTCGGATGCATCAAATCCGGAGGCGTACTGCCTGTTTACCTGGCTCTCAAGCATAAGAGCGTCTATATCTGCCGCAGCTACGGCCGCCATTAGTTTCTTGAAGTTGTTCATATAAGATTACCTGCTTTCTAAATTAATCCATTACACTGACAGCGCGCTAATCATGTTCTGCGCTGTCAGTCTGTTCGCGTTCGATCTTTTTAATTCCTTTTTCTATCTTACTTCTTGGATTCATTATTTCTCTGCCGCATCCAAGGCAGCGCATTTTGAAATCCGCACCGATGCGCAGCACTTCCCAGCGGTTGCTGCCGCAGGGATGATTCTTTTTCATCGTCAGAACGTCTCCGACATGTATATCCATTAACGACCTCCAGAATCACTTCTTGATGGATTCCCAGTACTTCTTTGCAGTCTGCTCGGTCTTGTTATCACCGTATTCATAGTATTTAGCGTTTTTGAGCACATCGGGAAGATACTGCTGCCGGACCCAGTGGTTCTCAAAACTGTGAGGATACTTATACCCCTGCTCCCGTTCAAAACCGGTGCCGTCGGCATGAACGTTCTGGAGTTCCCTCGGGATCGGGCCGGTCTTTCCAGCCCTGACATCTGCCATCGCTCTGTCGATCGCGATTACTCCGGAATTTGATTTCGGCGCTGTCGAAAGAAGTATTACAGCGTCAGCAAGCGGAAGGCGCGCTTCTGGGAGACCAAGCTGTACTGCACTGTCGACGCACGCCTTTACGATAGGTATCGCCTGCGGATAGGCGAGCCCGATGTCCTCAGTAGCTATGCAGAGTAGTCTTCTGCAAGGCGAAAGGATATCGCCGGCTTCAAGCAGGCGCGCGAGATAGTGAAGAGCAGCGTCAGTATCCGAACCCCTTACGGATTTGTGGAGAGCAGAAAGGATATCATAATGCTCATCCCCAGCCCTGTCGTACCTCATAGCGCTCTTCTGAACGGCTGACTGTGCGTCACTCAGCGTTATACAGGCGGTTCCGTTTTTTATAGGCGATGCATTTAAAAGAAGCTCGACAGCATTCAGCGCCTTTCTGACGTCGCCGCCGCATCCCTGTGATATATGCTCCGCTGCCCCGTCTTCGAATACCACCTCTGCACGCAGTTTTTCGGACATGAGCTTCGCTGCCCGCGTAACAGCCCTTTTCACTTCGTCTGAAGGTACGGGTTTGAATTCAAATACGGTGCTGCGGCTGAGTATAGCGTTATAAACATAGAAATACGGGTTCTCAGTCGTGGAAGCAATAAGCGTTACTTTGCCGTTTTCAATAAACTCAAGTAGCGACTGCTGCTGCTTCTTATTGAAATACTGTATCTCATCCAGGTACAGCAGGACACCGTCAGGAGCAAGAAGCGTGTCGACATCTGCTATGACGTCCTTTATATCCGATATGCCTGCAGTCGTGGCGTTCAAGCGGTGTAGAACGCGTCCGGAAGTGTTTGCGATTATGTTGGCTACCGTAGTCTTTCCGGAACCTGATGGCCCGTAAAAGATCATATTAGGTATCTGTCCGCTCTCAACGACCCTTCTCAGGAGCCCGTCTTTTCCAAGTATATGCTCCTGCCCCACCACGTCATCAAGGCTTGAAGGACGCAGTTCATCTGCCAGCGGTCTGTACATCGCAATCACCTCCGATCATGACTAAATCTGTAAATCATTATATCCTCACTTGTTTCCATTTGCAACCGACATCGCCTGTTGATATAATGTCGATATCGACTGAGAGGTGTTGTTATGAAAGGATCTGAAACAAATATCCTCGAGATAGTGAGGCTTCTCGAACAGGAATATCCTGACGCCGTATGTTCCCTTGATTACATAAAGGATTATGAGCTTCTTATATCAGTAAGACTTGCCGCGCAGTGTACCGATGAACGTGTTAATATGGTGACACCTGCACTGTTCAATGCATATCCGACGCTGGAATCATTTGCGGCAGCGGAACCCGAAGACATTGAGCCGTATATACGCTCGTGCGGTTTCTTCCGCGCAAAGGCCCGCGATATCGTCGGCGCAGCAAAAATGCTTATAGAAGAATATGACGGCAAAGTGCCGGGAACCATGGAAGAACTCCTCAGGCTACCAGGCGTTGGCCGGAAGACCGCTAACCTGCTTCTTGGAGACATATATAATGCGCCCTCAGCAGTTGTGGTCGATACTCACTGCATACGTCTTTCGAACAGGATAGGTCTTGTAGGCACCAA
>CAMZHU010000083.1 GCA_947306975.1 uncultured Clostridia bacterium
CGTTATTCCCGCATCCGCCGAGAAGCATGAGGGAAGCGGCAAGAAGCGCAGCGACTAGCACCATCAGTATGAGCTTAGACTGTTTTTTCATTGTCTCACTCCTGTCAGCCGTTATTTTAATAATGATGATGATTTGTATAATAACATAAACTATATATTCCGCTCCGTCCGTATTTGTCAATGCTTTTGCCGTTTTGAACAAGGCGGAAGCATACGTATACAGAAAGACCGCCGCGGATTTGCACATCCGCGGCGGTCATGGAGCGGGCGACGAGGCTCGAACTCGCTACCTCCACCTTGGCAAGGTGGCGCTCTACCAGATGAGCTACGCCCGCATCTGCACCGGATTTTTCCGGCGCCCGTTCATTATAGCATAACAGGATGAGATGTCAAGAGCTAAAATCTTTATTATTTCACTTCGCCTTCACGAGCCGCGCGGCGGCCTCGGACAGCTTCTGAACGAAGTATTCCGCTTCAGCGGCGGTGCTGTACTTCGAGAAACTGACGCGTATCGCGCCGTCTATCACCCTGCTCGGAAGGCCCATCGCCGTCAGGACGTGACTGCGGGCTCCCTTCTTGCACGCAGAACCCTTTGAAACGAAGATCCCCTCAGCTTCTAGGAAGTTCATGAGCACTTCGCTCCTGTAGCCCGGGAGCGAAACGCTGAGGATGTGCGGCGCGTCGCCTGCGCCGATAAATACGCATTCCGGCAGCTTTTCGCGGAGAAGGTTCACGGTGAGCCCGCGCACGGCGCGCATGTTTTCTGCGGATTCCGCAGCTTCGGCAGCGCCGAGACGCGCAGCTTCCCCGAACGCCGCTATGGCGGGAAGCGCCTCCGTTCCGGACCGCATGCCTCCCTCCTGCCCGCCGCCGAGCAGGACCGGTTTTATCTTCACACCGCTTTTTATCCAGAGCGCTCCGGCGCCCTTCGGCCCGTGGATCTTGTGTGAGCTCAGCGAAACAAGATCGGCACCGAGCGTTTTTACCGTGAACGGCACCTTGCAGAGCGCCTGCACCGCATCGGTGTGTACGAGGGCTCCGCAGCCGGATCTCTTCACTTCTGCTGCTATATCAGCTACCGGGTTCACGGCGCCGGTCTCGTTGTTGACGAGCATTACGGAAACGACGGAGGTCTCCGGACGCAGCGCTTCCTTCACGGCTTCCGCGGTTATGCGTCCGTCCCTGTCGGGCGGCACCTGCGTCACTTCCCAGCCTTCCGACGCCAGTTTCTCCGCGCACCTGCCTACAGCGTCGTGTTCAACGGACGAGATCACTATATGTCTTCCTTTATGGCGCATGGCTTCAGCTCCGCCGAGCAGGGCGAGATTGTCCGCCTCGGTGCCTCCGGATGTAAAGAAGATCTCGTCGGGCGATGCTCCTACCGCGCCCGCGACGCTCTCCCTCGCTCTGTCGAGCGTCTTTTTCGCCTCTCTGCCCATGGTGTGGGTGGACGAGGGGTTCCCGTACACCTCCGTCATCACCCGGAGAGCCGTCTCAGCCGCTTCGGGACGCACGCGGGTCGTCGCCGCGTTGTCAAAATAGACAGTCATATCTTCAGCCTTCTTGCATTAGTTTTCCGATTGGATTATTATATTTGTTAAACTCTGAAAAGACAAGGGGCATCCTGGCATGAGGTTCAGTATCGAGACTCTCGGCTGCAAAGTGAATCAGTTTGAGACACAGGCTCTCGAGCTTCTTCTCACCTCCCGCGGGCACACTGAGTGCGCGCCCGGGGAGGACTGCGACGCATGCATAATCAACACCTGCGCGGTCACCGCCGAAAGCGGCAGAAAATCGCGGCAGGCCATACGGCGCGCCAGGAAATCCGCTCCCTCGGCCGTCATTGCGGTGTGCGGCTGTTACAGTCAGATAAGCCCTGAAGAAGTGGAAAATCTCGGCGCAGATCTCGTGGCCGGAAGCGGCGGACGCGCGGCTTTCGTAACGCAGCTTGAAGCTGTTTACGCTGACAGGGTCTTCCGCCGAGATATAGACGACCCTATGAAACGGCGCGGATTCGAGTCTCTGCCAACAGGAGGCCTGTCCGGCAGGACCCGGGCGATGCTTAATATACAGGACGGCTGCTCCAACTTCTGCACCTACTGCGTGATACCGTATGCACGCGGCCCTGTGCGTTCTCTTCCCCTGAAGGACGCAGCCGCTGAGGCTGTCCGTTTAAGGGATGCCGGATACAGAGAGATAGTCCTGACCGGCATAGAGATCTCCTCCTACGGCAGGGATCTGGAGAACACCTCGCTCATCGACGCGGTACGCGCGGTATCTGAGGCCGCGACGGAGTGCCGGATCCGTCTCGGATCGCTCGAACCGAGAACTGTCACGGAAGAATTCGCCGACGCCCTCGTTCCGCTGGAGAACGTGTGCCGCCACTTCCATCTCTCGCTCCAGAGCGGCTGCGACGCCACGCTCCGGCGTATGGGGCGCAGGTACGGCACTGCGCGTTTTATGCAGTCTGTATCCATTCTGCGGGACCGATTCCCGGGCTGCGGGATAACTACCGACCTGATCGTCGGATTTCCGGGCGAGACGGACGGAGAATTCGGTGAAACTCTGGATTTCATACGGAAGTGTTCTTTCTCCGCCATGCACGTGTTCCCGTTCTCTCCCAGGCCCGGCACCCCTGCCGCTTCCATGCAGGACCAGATCGACAAACAGACCAAGCACGACCGTGCCCGCATCGCCGGAGCCGCGGCGCTGGAGATGAAACGCTCTTTTCTCGACAGCTGCAGGGGTTCCGTCCAGAAGGTCCTTTTCGAGACCGAATCCGGCGGCCGGAGCCGCGGGCATGCCGGAAACTACGCCGAAGTGGAAGTCCCGGGTACGGGATTCCATAATACGGTGCTGT
Source organism: uncultured Clostridia bacterium (assembly GCA_947306975.1). GTDB lineage: Bacteria > Bacillota > Clostridia > Oscillospirales > Oscillospiraceae > RGIG8048. The sequence continues at coordinate 2,861 of CAMZHU010000083.1, forward strand.
CCGTGATGATCACCGGCGTCAGATCGGGAACGCTCACGGGAGAGGTCGTTGCCGAAACTGATTGACATTTCTATATAATGGATATTATAATGTTTTATTCACATTTTTTGAAACTATCGAATAGAGGTGCTTCGCTATGTCAAACGAACGTGTCTACAATTTCTCCGCCGGCCCGTCGATGCTCCCGCTCTCAGTTCTTGAGAAGGCGGCGTCCGAGCTCACCAACTACCGCGGAAGCGGTCAGTCCGTTATGGAGATGAGTCACCGAAGTAAACTCTACCTGTCTATTTTTGAGGAAGTGAAATCCGATTTCAAACGGATATTCAAGGTCCCCGACACGCATGAGATACTGTTCATGCAGGGCGGCGCGACCTTCCAGTTCGGCGCAGTCCCGCTCAACCTCATCGGAAAGACCGGAAAGGCTGTCTACGCGGTGACCGGCAACTTCTCAAAGATTGCGTCCAAAGAGGCCGCCAAATACGGTGAGATAAACATCGCCGCCGACTCCGGCGACCGCAACCACACATATATCCCCGCACAGTCCGAGCTCAAGCTCTCGCCCGACGCCTCTTATTTCCACTACTGCGCCAACAACACCATCTACGGCACTGAATGGAAGTATGTCCCCGAGACGAACGGAGTGCCTATAGTCTGCGACATGTCCTCCAACATCATGTCCAAGCCTGTAGACGTATCCAAATACGGCATCATCTACGCCGGCGTCCAGAAGAACATGGCCCCCGCCGGCATGGCTGTCGTCGTCATCGACAAGTCGCTCGCGGGCAACGAGCTCCCCATCACTCCGAAGATAATGAGCTATAAGATCGCCATCGACAAGGATTCAATGGACAACACTCCCCCCTGCTACACGATCTACATGCTGGGTCTCGTGCTCAAGTGGCTCGACGAACAGGGCGGCACCGAGGGGATGGCAAAGATCAAGACCAGGAAAGCCGGCATCCTCTACGATGTGCTCGACAGCAGCAAACTGTTCATACCCATCGCAGACAAGGAAGCCCGTTCCGACATGAACGTGACCTTCCGCACCGGCAGCGACGAACTTGACGCGAAATTCGTCAAGGAAGCCACCGAAGCCGGTTTCGTGAACATCAAGGGTCACCGCCTCGCAGGCGGCATGCGCGCCTCCATCTATAACGCGATGCCCATGGAGGGCGTCGAGAAGCTCGCCGACTTCATGCGTGCTTTCGAAAAGAACAATTAAAGGAGCTGTCCTTCAATGTATAAGATCAAAACGCTTAACAATATCGCCAAGATAGGTCTCGACAACTTCGACGACTCGAAGTATACCGTAGGCGATTTCGACGATGCCGACGCTATACTCGTCCGTTCGGCGAAAATGCACGACTACAAGTTCAACCCGGAGCTCCTCTGCATAGCCAGAGCCGGTTCCGGCACCAACAACATCCCCTGCGACGCCTGCGCGGAACAGGGCATCGTAGTTTTCAACTCCCCCGGCGCAAACGCCGGCGGCGTCAAGGAGCTCGTCCTCTGCGCGCTGCTGCTCGCCTCCCGCGACGTTATAGGCGGCATAGAGTGGGTCAAGAGCATCGCCGACAAGGGCGATGAGGTCGCGGCGCTCGTCGAGAAGGGCAAGAGCGCCTTCGTTGGTCCCGAGATCAGAAAAAAGAGCCTTGGCGTCATCGGTCTCGGCGCTGTCGGCGCCAAGATCGCGAACGACGCCACCGCCCTCGGCATGACGGTCTACGGATATGACCCGTACCTCTCCGTCGACGCGGCATGGCACCTTTCCGCCGGAGTCATCCACGCCAAGGATCTCGACGTGCTCTATCAGAAGTGCGACTATATCACGATCCATGTGCCGTACATGACCTCGACGCATCATACTATAAACGCCGAGGCGCTCGCCAAGATGAAGGACGGCGTCCGCATCATCAACCTCGCCCGCGCGGAGCTTGTCGACGACGATGCAATGCTCGAGGCGATCAAATCCGGCAAGGTCGCCAGATACGTGACCGATTTCCCGAACGCCAAGACCGCAGGCGCCGAAGGCGTCATCGCCATCCCGCACCTCGGAGCCTCCACCCCCGAGAGCGAAGACAACTGCGCCATCATGGCCGTCAAGGAAGTCGTCGATTACATCGAGCGCGGCAACATCACGAATTCCGTGAACATGCCCGCCGCCTCGATGCCCTACAACGGCGACTGCAGGATCTGCGTCATCCACAAGAACATCCCCGAGATGATCTCCCGCATCACTTCGGCAGTCTCCTCCTACGGGATCAATATCGAGAACATGGTCAACGCCGGCAAAAAGAACTTCACCTATGCCTACACCATGATCGATGTCCCTGACGTCGCAGACGGACTTGAAGACGCGCTGAAGGCCATCGACGGCGTAGTGCGCGTGCGCATTATAAAGTAAGCTCAGATAAACGGGAGGACACTTTTCAGTTTCCTGCAAAGTGTCCTCTTTTTATACCCATCCGCGGCTCTGCCGCATATTATCAGGAGGCGGAAATGACAGCTAACATCCTCGCCGTCGGCGATATCGTCGGCGCTTCCGGTCTCGGGTTTCTGTCCAAAAAGCTCAGAGCCATAAAAAAGCTGTACGATATTTCCTTTGCCGTCGTTAACGGCGAGAATTCGGCTATGATCGGCATCACTCCCAAACAGGCCGACGAGATCCTCGACTCGGGAGCGGATGTGATAACTCTCGGAAACCACACATGGGGACGGCGGGAGATAGCTGATTATCTGGACGACAGCCGCTATATCCTTCGTCCGGCCAACTACGCGCCGCAGGTACCGGGGCGCGGCCACGGCGTATTCGAGGCTCCTTTCGGGCAGGTGTGCGTTATGAACCTCATAGGTCGCTGCGGAATGAATTTCGGCGCCGAGAACCCGTTCCTCGCCGCCGACAGGATCGTTACCGACACCGATGCCAAAGCCTTTGCGGTTTTCACTAGCCATTGTAACACCGATAACTCTTCTTTCTAAGTCATCGATTTTTTCAATTCGTGGTTTTACAGTATATGTTTCTACTTTTCCATCTTCATGTTTTACTGTTATATCAACAGTTTCTTTTTTAGATTTAAGAATAAGTATTAATTGTGTTTTATCAATTGTATTAACTTTCTTATCATCAATCTTTGTTATTAAGTCCCCTGCTTGGATACCAGCTAGTTCTGCTGGTGAACCTTTAGTAACTTCTGAGATACGAGGTTCTAGCG
>CAMZHU010000084.1 GCA_947306975.1 uncultured Clostridia bacterium
CGGCGGCGCTGTCGTTCAGGCGGTCCCCGGCGAGGAGCATCTTATAGAACTGAAGGAGGCCGTCTACGACACGGCCTACAGGAACGTCGAGACGAAACATTCCCTCAACGGCTTCATATGCACCGACTGCAGGAAGCTGACTTACGGTCATCACCTGGACACGGCGGAGCAGATACGGGCCCTTTTCGACATGACCCCGTACGTCCACCGGACGCCCAGGGAGGGCATTGAGAGGCTGAACGCCCTTACAGAACTGGACGTCACGCTCTCGTTCCTGCTCCTGACATACGAAAAGCATATATAAAGACCGCAGGGCTGACGGTGTTCATCCGCACCTGCGGTCTCTTTCTGCCTGTGCGGCGTCAGACGCCCCTGTTCAGGTTCTGCCGCCATCTCCACGCGTCGCGGCACATGTCTTCGAGGGACTCTTCTCGGCTCTCCGGCAGAAGAGCCTCTCCGCCTTGGGCGGGTCGGAATAGCTGACAGCGATGTCGCCCGGGTGCCTTTCAAGAACGGTATACGGTATCTTCACGCCGTTAACTCTCTCGAAGGTCCTAATAACATCAAGCACGGAATAACCCGTGCCTGTGCCGAGGTTCACCGTCTCGACCCCGGTGTGCTCCATCGCGTAGCGGAGCGCTGCGGCGTGTCGATGTTGTTTTGGTAGTACGATATGGGTTCGCTCACGGATTCGGGCACGGATTTTTTGCCGCCGAAATGGATCACGGCGTCGAATGCCTGTGCCCGGAAAATCTCTACCATGGCGGTCTTTTCCGCGCTGTCCGCGCAGAAAAACCCGGGCCTTACGCCCGTTATCTCTGCTATCCGGTCTATGACGGAAGCGTCGCTGTTGGACAGGTTGTCCGCGACGACCACAACATTACCCACAGCCGATGAGTTCGACGGCCGTGTGGGACCCTGTGAAGCCGGCACCGCCGACGAGCAGAACCGTAGACATGTCTGTATCTCCTGTGTCCGCGTTATGCCATTATGAAACCATCTTCAGAATTAAAATCAACATTTTTCGCCGCCGCGCCGCATTCTTAACGGGGCGGACGCTTTTTATGGGCGGCTGGATATGGTATAATCTGTATGACAGATATCTCACCGGACGGTCCGGAAGGAGCAGCATATGTTTTTCAGAAAAGCCACGGCGGCGCTCAAGACGATACCATGGAAAAACTTCCCGGCGCTCACCGTCGCGGGGATCATAAACGCTTTCGGGATAACGGTCTTCCTGATGCCCGTGAAACTCTACGACAGCGGCATCTCCGGGACTTCCATGCTGCTCTCGCAGGTCACTCCCCACGCGCTGTCGCTGTCACTGTTCCTGCTGGTGCTGAATATCCCTCTGTTCCTGTTCGGGCTCAGAAGGCAGGGCGTCTCCTTTACCGTGTGCTCGGTCTATGCCGTGGCGATATACTCCCTCTGCGCATATCTCATCACCGACGTGCTCCCGATAGACGTGAGTTTCGCCTCTCCCCTCGCGGGCAAAGACCTTCTCCTGTGCGCCCTATTCGGCGGTCTCCTGTCCGGCATCGGCAGCGGGCTGACCATCAGGTTCGGCGGCGCGCTGGACGGTGTCGAGGTGATGGCCGTCATTTTCGCGAAACGAATCGGCGTGAGCGTGGGAACTTTCGTAATGGCGTTCAACCTCGTTCTGTACATAGCGGCAGGATTCGTCATCCGCAGCTGGATACTGCCCCTCTACTCCATCGTTACCTACGCCGCGGCGCTGAAGACCGTCGATTTCATCGTGGAGGGCATCGACCGCGGCAAATCCGCGATGATAATAACGAACCGCCCGGAAGGCGTATGCAAGGCGCTTTCCGACAGTTTCGGTAGCGGCATAACCGTCATCGAGGCGAAGGGCTACTATTCCGATTCCTCGAAGACTATGGTATACTTTGTCGTGAACCGGTTCCAGATCGGGCGCCTCAAGAGCATAGTGCGCGAGAACGACCCGTCCGCCTTCATAGCCATAAGCGAGGTCGCGGACGTGCTGGGTTCCACGATCCAGAACGAACCCGCGCGCACGGACTCCGCAGCGCCGGAATCAAGCAGCGAAGACCACTCAGAATAAGGATGGAATAAAGATACTATGAAAACCACTCTTCTCCTCATGGCCGCCGGCATGGGCTCACGCTACGGCGGCAGCAAGCAGACCGACGGGCTGGGCCCGCACGGCGAGATCCTCATGGAATACGCCGTATATGACGCGATAAGGGCGGGCTTCGACCGCATCGTCTTTATAATAAAACCGGACATGGTCGAACTGATGGACTCTTTCTGCAAGGGAAAGATCGCAGCGCAGAAGACCCGCACGGGCGAAGCCGTGGAAGTCGAATACGTTTTCCAGGACTTTTCCTCGCTCCCGGAATTCTTTACCGTTCCCGAAGGGAGGACCAAACCCTACGGCACCGCCCATGCCGTCCTATGCGCGAAAGACGCCGTACACGAGCCGTTCGCCGTAATAAACGCCGACGACTTCTACGGGGCCGACGCCATGCGGAAGATGCACGGCGCACTCGTATCCCTGCCTCCCGAGGGCAGGGCCGCAATGGTCGCCTATACGCTCAAAAACACCGTGAGCAGGAACGGCTCCGTATCCCGCGGCATCTGCTCCGTCAAGGACGGCAGGCTCGACGCCGTCACCGAGACCTACAAGATCACGGTCCGTCCCGACGGCTCCATATTCGACGACGCCGAAGGCGGCGAGGTCGATCTCGATCCCGAGGCTCTGGTCTCCATGAACCTCTGGGGCTTCTCGCCCCGGATATTCGGGGAGCTCGAGGAGTACTTCAGCGATTTCCTCCGGGGGCTCGCTCCTGATGAGATGAAGAAGGAATGCGTGCTGCCGGGAATGGTCGACTCGTGCATAAAGGCCGGCCGTCTGGAGGTATCCGTGCTGAGCACCGACTCCGAATGGTTCGGCGTGACGTACCGGGAGGACCGCGGTCTCGTGACCGATTCGCTTAAGAAGATGCACGCCCTTCGGAGATATCCCGAACGGCTTTGGAAATAACTAAGCCAAAAATATACGCCCCGCACATGTTCTTAACGTGTGCGGGGCGTCTTCATATCTGCGATCTTTACTCTATATATCCCTTTGCCCGGAGCGCCGCCTTGATGATCTCGACAGCGCCGTCGACGCCGCAGAAGCCGGTGTTGATGGTAAGGTCGTAGTTCTTCATGCTTCCCCAGTCGTTGCCGGTGTAGTGACGGTAGTAGTTCGCGCGGTTCTTGTCGTTTCTCGCGATCCTCTTCTCGGCCGCCTCTTCCTCCATCTGGTACTCTTCCGCTATGCGGCGCGTCCTGTCCGCGATCTCGCTGCGGATGAACACGCGCAGGAGCTTCTCCTGGGCGCGGAGTATATAGTCCGCGCAGCGTCCGACGATGACGCAGCTCCCCTGCCCCGCGAGCTCCTTGATGACGTTCGCCTGGGCGATGAAGGTCTTCTCGTTGATGGGCACGTCGTACTGCGGGACATAGTTGAAATCCGGATACGCGGCCGTGGCTACGCTGAACAGGAAGTTGTTGTTCACGCGCTCCTCGTTATCCTCGATGAATTCCGGCGAGAGGCCGCTCTTCTCGGCCGTGATGCGGATTATCTCCTTGTCGTAAAACTGTATGCCGAGCTCCTTCGCGAGCTTTTCGCCGGCAAGTCTGCCTCCGCTTCCGAATTCGCGGCTTATGGTGATTATGAGATTGCTCATCTGTATCCCTCCGTCAGATATGCCCGGGGAGTCGGTCCCCGGCAGGATAACGTTTACCTTCGCGTGTTGATTATACCATATCCCCGCGGGTTTTCAATCAGGTTTTGCCGGAAAACGCCCGCCGCGCTTTACTTTCCGGCGTATTTAGGCTATTATTTTTTCGGAATAATTATTCACTCAGCGTACGAAAGGAGCCTGCCGATATGATCAGCGGACTTTTTGACAGCAGGAAATACGTCTTTTACGACGGCGGACTGGGCACGATGCTCCAGAAGAACGGGCTCGCCAGCGGCGAGCGCTCGGATCTCATGAACATGAAATCTCCGGACGTCGTCCTCTCGATACAGCGCCAGTACGCGGAAGCCGGCAGCGACATCATCTGCACGAACAGCTTCAGCACCTGCGACGGCGGGCTGGAAGGCACCGGATATACTCCTGAACAGGTCGCGGCGGCGTCCGTCGACATAGCGAAGCGCGCCGGGTACGGGCGCACGCTGACGGCGCTCGACGTCGGACCGATCGGCGAATTCATCGAACCGTACGGGGACCTCTCCTTCGAGGAGGCTTACGACCGTTTCAAGGCCCACGCCCTCGCGGGCGCGGCTGCAGGGGCCGATCTCGCGGCCGTCGAGACCATGAGCGATCCCGAGGAAGTGCGCGCCGCAGTCACGGCGATCCTCGAGAACACCGATCTGCCGGTCTTCGCCACCATGACCTTCGACCGCACCGGACGCACCTTCTTCGGCTATTCCGTCGAGGACTTCGCGAAACTCGCGAAGGAGCTCGGCTGCACCGCCGCGGGGATGAACTGTTCATACTGCCCGGCGGACATGCTGGAGGCGGCGAAACGTTTCGCTGACGTATGCGAGCTCCCGATAATAATAAAGCTCAACGCCGGCCTTCCCGACTCTCACGGGGCGCACGCGGTCGGCCCGGAGCTCTTCGCCGAGCAGATGGAGCCCTACAAGGAGCTCGGCGTGAAGATAGTCGGCGGATGCTGCGGAACTACGCCGGATCACATACGCGCCCTCCGCAGGGCGTTCGCGGGTTAAGGAGGATCGCCATGGAATACGCCAAGGAATCGCTCAAGAGACATTACGAATGGGGCGGCAAGCTCGATTACCGTCCGAAGATGGAGGTAAGGACCAAGGAGGACCTGTCGCTCGCCTATACGCCGGGCGTCGCCCAGCCCTGCCTCGAGATTAAGGAAGATCCCGAAAAGATATGGCAGCTCACCGGAAGGCACAACCTCGTCGCCGTCGTGACAGACGGCACCGCGGTCCTGGGTCTGGGAGACATCGGGCCCGAGGCCGGCATGCCGGTCATGGAGGGCAAGTGCGTCCTGTTCAAATCCTTCGGCGGAGTCGACGCCGTGCCCCTCTGCGTCCGTTCCAAGGACGTCGACGAGATCGTCAACACGGTAGCTCTCCTCGCGGGTAGCTTCGGCGGCATAAACCTCGAGGACATATCCGCGCCGCGCTGCTTCGAGATTGAGCGGAAGCTCAAGGAACGCTGCGATATCCCGATATTCCACGACGACCAGCACGGTACAGCAGTCGTCGTCCTGGCGGCGCTTATAAACGCGCTTAAACTGACTGGCAAACGGCTCGAGGACGTCCGCGTGGTCACCTCCGGAGCGGGCGCCGCAGGCATCGCGATAATAAAGCTCCTCATAGCAAATGGTTTACATAACGTTATAATGTGTGACACACGCGGCGCTATCTACGAAGGGCGTCCGGGCCTGAATACGGCCAAGGAGGACATAGCCGCCGTAACTAACCGTGAGAAGCGTTCGGGCTCTCTCGCGGACGTACTGGCCGGGGCCGACGTGTTCATCGGCGTCTCCGCGCCCGGCACCGTCACCCCCGATATGGTGAGAAGCATGGCGAAGGATCCTATCCTTTTCCCCATGGCAAACCCCGTACCCGAGATAATGCCGGATCTGGCGGCTGAAGCCGGCGCGGCCGTAGTCGGCACCGGCAGGAGCGACTTCCCGAATCAGATAAACAACGTACTCGCGTTCCCGGGCATCTTCCGCGGTGCTCTGGACGTCCGGGCATCGGATATAAACGACGAGATGAAGATCGCCGCGGCGTTCGCGCTCGCGTCCCTCGTCGGAGACGATCTATCCAGGGACTTCATCATCCCCGCCCCCTTCGACGAGCGCGTCGTACCCGCCGTATCCGCGGCCGTCGCGGAGGCTGCTAGAAAGACGGGAGTGGCCAGGATATGAGGCTCTTCATAGCCGTCAATTTCCCCGA
>CAMZHU010000085.1 GCA_947306975.1 uncultured Clostridia bacterium
TCCAATCCAGCCAGATAAGGAGTTAAGTTCTGCAAACGGCGGGAGATATTTCTCCCGCCGCCGGTATTACAGTGTCAGTGTAAGGTTGTTGAGGCCGAGCGAGTTCACGTAGTTTGCGCTCTTGACCATATTCATGACCATTCGCAGACCGATATGCGCGACCGGATCGTCCGTCCGGTGCAGTTCCACGTATTTTGTCGGGTCGAAATTCACACAGTTGTCGCGGATACGAATGATACGCGAGTCTTCCTTGAAAAGGATGCGTATATCGACGCTGTGGTCTTTTTTGTCTCGCTTGAAGCCGTGCTGAACGATATTGTTGACCATTTCCTCCACGCAGAGGGATATGAGCATGCTGTTCCTGTCGTTTTCTCCGTGGGTTTTGCAGAACTCAAAGGCGCTGCGCGAAGCCACGGCAGCCTCCTGCGCGGAACGGATGGTCATCTCCATGCAGTCCTTCTCCTGCACACCGAAGTCGCGCGGCAGCAGTGAGAACGCGTCCGCGGAGAAGCTGATCCTGCCGTTCCTGATCCAGACGACGACGGCTATGATGAGCAGAGTCAGAGTCTCACCGCAGACATAAGCGATCCAGACGCCGTCCGTACCCATGGAGCGGCTGAGGATAAAGGCGAAAATCGTAGTGAACAGGAAGTTCTGTATAAAGGAGATGATCTCCGTAAAACGCGTGTGGCCCACGCCGTTGAAGTAATTCTTCAAAGTGGTGTTCATAGCGCAGGAGAGAAGCGAGAGCGAAAACAGCCGGAGGCCCCTGGCCGCAAGTTCCTTCGTCTCGGGATTGCCCGGAAGGAAAAGACCTACCAGGAACGTCGCTGCGAGTTGTATGACGATTATGACCGCCGAGTCGATGACTGCGGCGTGGCTGATCATAGTGCGCATAAGGGAACGGAGAGCGGTCCTGTCTTCGTCGCTGCGGAATATCGAGGCCAGCAGCAGAGAGACAGAACCAATGCCCGAACCGAAACAGTAACAGAGGCTTCCGATCGTCGAGATGACCGAATAGGCCGCGACGGCAAGGTTTCCGCCCAACCCGAGGAGTATCTTGTTGAGCACGAATACGAGCAGGACCACGCTTACCTGGTTGATGACGGTCGGGATGCCGTATTTGAGAAGTTCACCGCACAGCCTGGGCGTTACGGCTTTGGTGCGGAGCTTGAAGATGCAGTCCCTTTTCAGGAAATAGACGACGCCGATGGAGAAAGCCACATAGTAACTCAGACTGGAGGCAAGCCCCATCCCGAACATACCGCCGTGGAACACGAAGACGTTGAGGATATCGAAAAGGATATTGAACACCGTCATGAACGCGACCGCGACGACCAGACGCACCCGGTTGCCGGATATCTGCATGAACGGGACCATGATCTGCGCGGAGATGAAGGCCGGGGCTCCTATTATGAAGCCGCGGAGATAATCCTTGGTCAGGAAAAAGACGTCGTTATCAGGGGATGGCACGCCGGCTCCGAGGAGGGTGCTGAGAGGCCCGGTGAAAGCGATGACGAGGATAAGGCCCGCGACAGATACCGACACGGCCAAAGTCACGGCGGCGGAATAGCAGGCGTTCGTCCCGTCCATGTCGCCGGCGCCCATCGTTTTTCCGCACATCACCTGGATGCCTGCCGTGAGCATGCTGCCGAACGCGGCGAAAATGAGGAGCACCGGAGAAGCCAGGCCGTAAGCGGAAACGGAGTCGACCCCGAGGAATCGGCCGATCATGATATTGTCGATCATCATACAGATCAGAACGGTCATTGCGGACAGGATCTGCGTGACCAGCATCTGCCTGAAAGTTTTCTTGATCATCACTGTCACCAGAAAGCCGCGGCGGCCGGTAGTACGGACGCCGCTGATTAGTTTACGGGATTCATTATAGCATCTGATCCTCCGTTATTCAAGGCGGATAGGCATGCGTAAGCGGCAAAAAGAAGAAGCGGATGCGGCACGTTACGCTGCCGCATCCGCTTAATATTGCCTGGATATCCTGCTAACTATGGATCAGACGCCCGGACTCAGTATTCCGGATTGAACGCGGTCGGCTCGGCCTTGCACTGCTCGATCGATTCCGAAAGAATCTCAAGGAACTGGTCGACCTCTTCCTCTGTGTTGTATATGCCGAAGCTCACACGCACCATGCCGGGAGTGCCGGAATCGTCGCACTCGACGAAGCCCCGCTGCTGCGCCTCGGGGATGCCCATAAGGCGCCACACATAAGGATGCGCGCAGAACGCGCCGCGCCTGGTGGCGACGCCGCCGACCTCGGACATCTTTCTTGCCAGATGCATCGAGTTGACGTCTGAGAAGTTGAACGATATTACGCCGACTCTGTCGCTTAGATCATCGGGATCTCCGTAGATGATGACGTTCTCATACTTTTTGAGTCCGTCCACCAGTTTTTGATTAAGGATCTTTTCGTGCTCCTCGATGGCGTCGAACCCGATCTCCCTGAGGATATCTATCGCTTTGCCCAGACCGACTACGCCGGGATAGTTGGGCGAACCGGCTTCATATACCTCGGGGGCGTCTTTATAATACTGCCAGCTGTCGGAAACTACGCGCACGGTGCCTCCGCCGTAGAACTCCGGCATGTGTTCGTTCAGAACGTCGGTAAGGCCGACGACGGCGCCGCCGCCGAAAGGCGAGTACATCTTATGAGCGGAGAACACGAAGAAATCTATGTTTTCCTCCGGCGTGCTGCCGATCATCGAGAATGCCCTGTGAGCTACGATCTGGGCCCCGTCGACGATGATCATGGCGCCGTGCTGATGCGCCATCCTGGCGACGAGGTGGACGTCCGTAACATAGCCGGTCACGTTCGACGCGGCTGTCACTGCAACGTATTTTACGGCGTTCTCGTCGAGCATCTTCTCGAGACTGTCATAGTCGACCCTGCCGTCGGAGTCGACTTCGGCATAGACCACTTTGCAGCGTTCACGCCAGGGAAGGTCGTTGGCGTGGTGTTCGATGCGCGTTGCAAGGACAAGATCGTCCTCGCTCTCGACCAGGGCTGAAGCGAGCTTGTTCAGGCCGTCGGTAGTGTTGTTGACGTAGAAACAGGTGTAGCGCTCGGGATCTGCTCCGACGAATTCAAGGACCTTGTCCCTTGTGTCGTTGTAGAGGTCCGTCGAATAGTTGGACTTCTGTGAAAAACCTCTTCCGATGGAGCCGTACATCTCGAGCTTGCTGTCCACCTCGTCCATGACGGGTTTAAGCGCCGGAGTCGTGGCGGCGTTGTCGAAGTTGATTAGAGGTCTTGTGGAACCGTCGCCAAGCTCGACAGGAGTATCGACGCCGACGACGTAGTCCCGGATGTTGTCTATGGTATAAGGTCCGTCTGCCGCAGGCGTATTCGGGTCAGCCGAATCCGGGACGGGCATATCCGGCGCCGGGGCGGGGACGTCCGGCGTATCGGGAACAGGCATATCCGGCGCCGGCGCGGGGACGTCCGGCGTTCCGGGTTCGGTCTTTCCGCCGCATCCGGCGGCGATACCGAGGAGCAGCGACAGGATAACGGTCAGCAGTATGGCTTTCAGGATGGTTTTGTTCATTGTTCTCCTCCGAAGGATAACAGCAGAATCGCTGACGCGCGGTTCAGCACTGTTTTATAAGACGTATGAAGAACTCGGTAGCTCGGCCGACGGTCTCCAGACGTATGCGTTCGTTGTCGCCGTGGATGCTGTGCCGTTCCTCGGCGGTCAGGTCCATGGCGGAGAAGCGGTAGACACGGTCGGACAGGTCTCTGTAGTGGCGGCTGTCGGAACACTGGACCATAAGATAGGGCGACACGATGCAGCCCTTCCACGTCGCGGCTACGGCTGAGCACACTTTGCGCCATCCGTCGCATTCCGTATCCGATATCGGGCTCGGTTCCATCGTTTTGAACGCCCGTATAGAGACCGCGTCATCTTTTACGGCGCCGCGGATGTATTCCTGTGCGGACGCCACGGAATCAGCGGGGTTGAGACGGATGTTGGACACCATGGACGCGCGGGACGGCAGCACGTTCGGCGCGCCGCTCCCGGACATCTGCGTGAAGGCGACCGTGGTGCGGACCAGAGCGTTGAGTTCGCCCCCGCTCTTTTTGCATATCTTATCCAGTATGCCGCGGAAGCACCATAGATTAGCAAAGATCAGGCGGTACGCAAACGAGGAACGGCGCCCCAGGGTGTCGAACATGGCTTCGACGGGTTTTGTTATATGCATCGGGAAGGGATGGGCCTCCACCGCTTTGCAGGCGGAGGACAGGATCCCTATCGGGGTGCGCGGGCCGGGCGCCGAGGCATGGCCGCCGCCGGAAGCGACGGAGTACTCCAGGTTGACCTGCCCCTTTTCGGCGATGCCTATCATCGCGCACGGCTCGCTGACGCCGGGGAATACGCCTTCAACGACCGCTCCGCCCTCGTCGAGCACGAAAGACGGGACGATGCCGTTCTGAACGAAATATTCCACTATATGCTCGGCTCCGGGGCCGTTGGTCTCCTCGCAGCCCGAAAAGGCGAGGTAGATGTCGTGCTCCGGCCTGAAGCCCTGGCTGATGAGCTGGTCGGCGGCATAGAGGATGCCGTTGAATGTGACTTTTGTATCCAGCGTACCGCGGCCCCACATGACGCCGTCCTCGATCAGCGCGCTGAAAGGAGGACGGTCCCAGTTGGCCTCCTCGACCGGGACGACGTCATAATGAGCCATGAGCACCGCCGGGTCGCCGGATCCTTTTCCCGGCCATCTGAACAGCAGGCCCCGGTCGGGAAAACGCTGCAGGGAGCATTCGGCCGCGACGTTCGGATAGAGCTCCGGCAGCATGCCGGTCAGCCTGTCGAACTCAGCGCCGTCTTCCTTCTCCGGTTCGCTGTAGGACACGGTCCTGCAGCTAACGAGCGCTGCCAGCGCCTTAACGGCCCCGTCCCTGTCGAAGGATACCTCCTCAGGCTCTGCGGGCGTTTTCGGCTTCGGTTTGAAGGCCAGGGCGCGGCAGACGATCACGATGAGGAAGAGGACTATAAGGGCAAGGATTACATACAGGATCCACATAGATGTTCACCTCGTCAGTCAAGCATATGCTTTTTGTAAAGGATGCGCGAAACGCCGATAGTGAAGAGCACGCCCACCGGTACCATGATGCCGACGGTGCCAGCGTTGAGGGCGGGGATAAAGATGAAGAGCACCAGCATCAGGATGAGCGGGGCTATGGCGATCTTCCAGTTCTTTGAGATGAATACTACAGCGAGCCCGCCGAACAGCGCCGGGAGGATCTGCGCGAACGCCGGTTCGAGAACGGGCGCGGAGAGAACGGGCCTCAGCGGAACGATAAGGATGACGCCGAGGATGATGATCAGAGTCGTGACTATGCTCGACACCGCGATGGCGATCGTGGAAGTCACTTCGCCCTCCTCTGAATTGATGCTCACGTCCGCCTGCTCGAGCGCGTTGAGCGCGACGGGGAGCTTGAGGTTGGAGATGTTGCCCGTAACGAAAGACAGATAGGATCCGCCCGCGCCGAGCATCGGGATATAGGTGAACACCTCTATGACGCCGACGGCCCAGTACATCGGAGCCGTGGCCACCAGACCGAGGAGGAAACCGTGCCAGTCCAGACCCGCGTTGAAAATCAGGCCGACGCATACGGGGAAGAAGAGCAGAAGGATCATCATGCCGATGTTCCAGATCGCTCCGTATCTGTATACGCTGTCAAGATAAGCGGAATTCTCTTTCATTTCCTTTACCTCCTCTCAGGACAGCCATGCGGTGATCGGGATGGCGCCCGCCATTCCGGCTATAAGGCTGATAGGCAGTGCGTAATCGGATATCCAGCGCCATTTAAGGGCTTTGTTCAGGATGCCTGCTACAGCCATGACGACGGCGGACAGGATCATGACGAAAACCGGGATGAGTCCGGA
>CAMZHU010000086.1 GCA_947306975.1 uncultured Clostridia bacterium
CGGCCTCACGTTCGGTCCCGTATCCGTTTTTCTGCTTCTCGGCGAGCTCATCTTCAGTCAGGGACTGGCCGCCGCCGCCCTGCTCGGTCTCAGCCCCGTCCTCCTTGTCAGCTGGGATTTCCGCGCCGCTTTCACCGGAGTCCTGCGCTTCAACGGCTGCCTTCTCCGCCGTGTCGAGCCAGTATGAGTCGAAAAGTGTATCGAAGCCTTCGCCGGTCACGCTGCCCGCGAGCACGGGGTCTGCATCCTTCGGGCAGATCACGGCGATCGAGTCTTTTTCAGTTGAAAACGTCACGCTTTCTACGTTCTCACCGGTGACCGAGAAGGGGAGCGCTACGAAGTACTCCGTGCCGCCGCCCGCTCTGCCGACAGTGTTCATCGCACCGCCGCCCGCGTCGACATATACTGGGGAGTCCTTCGTCAGTTCTGCAGCGTACGCCGTCACCGTGAACGCGCCGCCTTTTCCGCCGAACAGGCCCGGACCTATGAAAGCGCCCAGCGCCAGCGCGAACACGAGCACGGCCGCTACCGCATACCTGATGACTTTTCTTCCGACCGTATTCCTCTTCGCCGGCCTGTTATCCCTCGCGGCGCCGCGGACTTCCGCCGCTTTCACCGCTCTTTCGACAGCGAGCTCCGGGGCTTTTATCCCGTCGACCGCCTGCGTGTATCTGTTGTTATGCATTATGATCCTCCTCTTCCAGCAACTCCCTGAGCTTACCGCGCGCCCGCCGGAGCGTGGAGCTTACAGTGTTCTGATTCTTACCGAGTATCTCCGCGATCTCCGCTATGGTGTAATCCTCGTAGTAATAAAGGTAGATGATGACGCGCATGTTTTCCGGCAGCTGCCGGACCTCCTCCATCACACCGGCGTGTTCCGGCTGGACCAGGCCGGCGCAGTCTTCGAGAGGTACGTTTTTTCTGCGCCATGCGAGCCTGTGAAGGCTCCTGCATTTGTTCACCGTTACGCGGATCAGCCACGCCTTGAGATGCGCGGGATCGTCCAGGCAGGGACATTTTGTCAGTAACTCGACGAACACGTCCTGCATGATGTCCTCCGCGTCCGCCGCGCTGCGGCTGTTATGGAGGGCGATGCGGTATACCATGTCCGAATACTGCCTGATTATATGTTCCGTATTATCTGTACCGTGTGCAGCCATAACAGCCTCCCTTCACCTTTAATACGCCCGAAGGGGCGGGTTTTCGTGCATGTATCCGAAAAAAACTGTGATCCCGCGGCGATTATGTCCCGAAGAGGGGGACGGATACGTATCCATGATACCGCAGCCGGGACGATAATGCGATATCCTTTCACTTTGCCGAAGACGTTACCATTTCGGCATCAGGGCTAAACAAAGTGCTTTTCCTGTATCAGACAGGCAGTTCTATGAGAGTGATCAGTGATGCCAGTATAACGGATACAAAAAAAGACACACCCATGAAAGGATGTGCCTGAATAAGAAAGAGAGGCCGGAAGGATCATTCAAATAACAGCCGGAAGGGGATATGGGATATGCCTGAGACAGACATGTCACTGTTCCATACTGACTCTTATCTCAGGATCGTTCTTTTCTCTCATGCCGTATATCTCTTTCAGCTCTTCGATCACTTCATCTTTGCTGCGTATCAGCCCATCGAAGTGGCTGACGAGGAAGTACGGGGCTTTTAGCCCGCTCAGAACATCGATCTCGGCCTTCAGAAGCTGGGCGTTGAAGATGTAACAACCGTCCTTGACTTTACTGTAAAGGGCGTCGCCCACGAACGCATAGCTCTCATCCACCTCGAGCCCGAGACTTCCTTTGGTGTGGCTCGAAGGGATGGGAAAGATATGCAGACCGCCGATGCGGATATCGCTTTCGACGACCGTTCCGCGGCCGACATGCCTGTAAGTTTCTTTTGACAGATACAGTTCTTTTGCGCGGATCCTGTCTATGCTGCCGGCATGGTCCTGATGAAAATGCGACAGGACGACACTGTACTCATCCGTGAGATTAGCTGTTCTGACCGGGTCGTTTCCGACGTCGAAGAGCCAGACGCCGCTCTCATCCCGGATGACGCCAATATCCGCGGAGAGAGGATCCGGGGTGGCCTCTATATAACTGATCTTGCCGTTTATCGAGATCAGATCCATGTTCATGCAAACCTCCCGATGAGACCGTGTTATCAGGATAAGTATATATTACAGGGGGCGGTGCCTTCAACAAAAATTCTGCGCTTTGCCGAAAGTCCTTTTTCATTTTTAGACATTAAGACTAATTTATAAATTTCTCCTGTTAAGATATTGACATATCCAAATAGGAGAATTATTATTAAGCACGCAGAAAGGACAGGGGGCGGAAACATGGAGCACAGGACGATACTCCACAGCGATATGAACAGCTTCTACGCAAGCGTGGAGATGATGCTGGATCCCTCTCTGCGGGGAAAGCCCGTGGCCGTCTGCGGCTCCACGGAGAACCGCCACGGGATCATTCTGGCAAAATCCCAGCTGGCGAAGAAAGCCGGCGTGAAGACGGGAATGGTGAACTGGGAGGCCAGGATGAAGTGCCCGGACCTTATCATGGTACAGCCGCAGTACGACGAGTATCTGAAGTATTCCAGGTATGCCCGTGAGATCTACGGACGGTACACGGATATGATCGAACCGTTCGGCATGGACGAGTGCTGGCTCGACGTCACGAAAAGCAAATACCAGTTCGGGGACGGACTGAAGATAGCCGACGAGATCCGGGCCTCCTGCAGGGAGGAACTCGGACTTACGGTCAGCGTCGGCGTATCGTTCAACAAGATCTTCGCCAAGCTCGGCAGCGACATGAAGAAACCGGACGCGACCACGGTGATCACGGAGGAGGACTTCAGGGAAAAGGTGTGGCCCCTGCACTGCTCCGAGATGATCTACTGCGGACCGTCGACGGCCAGGAAACTCGGGCTCTACGGCATCCATACGATAGGGGACATAGCCCGGACGGATCCCGCCTTTCTCAGACAGCTCCTGGGCGTGAACGGCATGTACCTTTGGACATACGCAAGTGGAGCCGACACTTCCAGGGTCATGAACACGGATTTCGTCTCGCCGGTCAAGTCCATCGGGCACGGCATCACATGCAGCGCCGACCTGCTGAACGAGGAGGAAGTGTTCAAGGTCATGCTCGAACTGTCCCAGGACGTGGGCCACAGGCTCCGGGTCCATGAACTGTCCGCCTGCGGGGTGCAGATATGGATCAGGGGAAACGACCTGTCGGGCTCCCAGTTCCAGTGCAGACTCCCTGTGAGGACCCAGCTGCCTTCGGAGATCGCCGCGGCGGGATTCAGGCTGTTCAGGGAACGGTATAAATGGAAAAGGATGGTCAGGGCCGTCTGCGTGCGGGCCATCGATCTGGTGCCTGTGAACGAACCGGAACAGCTCAGCGTGTTCGACGACGCGGCCCTGAGGAACAAGCGCGAGAGGATACAGGACGCGGTGGAGAGCATACGCTCCCGGTTCGGCAAAAGAGCCGTCACCTACGCGATCCTGATGGGAGACCTCAAGATGCCGGACGACGGCAGGGACATGGTCAGGATGCCGGGGCTGATGTACCAGTAGGAAGATATAAAAAAGCATGGGGTGATGGAAAATGATCTTGTCACAGAACAATATAGAGGACATCGCGGACATAATCACCGGCGATTTCAATCAGTTCTGCGGGATAAAGGACGATCTGAAAAGAGTGCTGCCCCGGAAGGCGCCAATCGACAGATTCGCTAAGGATTATCTGAATCTTGAGATCTCCTACGCAAAACTGTCCTCCGACGGATCCCTCTGCGGGATCACAGCCTATGAGGATACGGAATTTATCTACAGAACAGAGGGCGTGCAGCATGTGCTGCAGCTCAGAAGGAATCAGGTCGTCCTCGACGAAAGCTATATCCGTCCCGGCAGGGAAGAGATACAGGACGGAAGCCGGAGGTTCACGCTGGCCCACGAGTGCGCCCACCAGATCCTTTACCAGATGGAGACGAACGCCGGAGGCATGGCCTGCCGCAAACGGTATTCAAGATGCAGATGCACGGACCTGCGGGATCTCGGCGCCGTGAGGAACTGGACCGAATGGCAGGCGAACGCCCTCGGCGCGGCTTTGCTCATGCCGCGTCATGAAATGGACCTGGCGATGGATTTCTTTGCGCGTGGCAGGAAACTCAGCGTTTTCGGGGGTAAGATCACAAACGCGGACCGGTACTGCATCAGCATGATGAAGAGGATGTTCGGAGTATCCCGGACGGCGCTCGTCATACGCCTGCGGCATCTGGATCTGCTGGAGGACAGACCGTGGTATGAGTACCGCGAGCCCGCGGAGGTCCTGTTATGAGGAGAAAGACGGTCGCCGTCACTGAGCCGCCGGACGAACTGAGACTCAGGATAATCAAGGCCAGACAGGACATATCCTCACAGAACCGGCGCTTTCTGTACTGCCCGTACTGCAGGCACAAGATGCTCGCCGTGTTCGAGGATACCCGCGGTCACGTCGAGACGAAATGCATACGGTGCGGCCGTACGACCGCATACAACGTACTGGATACGAGAAGGATAAGGACAACGACGTATCCCATTTTCAGATAACTGAATAATTCATGCTTCGAGCTGTGGAGCCGCCTGACAGGCGCTGTCATCCTGATGCCGCATGATGCAGAACGACGTTACGTTCTGTTATTCGCGGCACGGGTCACCGACCGCCGTCATGCGGCTCTTTTTGTGCTTTCAGGCATCTCCGCAGGTCTGAGGGAGGAGTGGAGACCATAAGACTGAACGATTTCGATTACGACCTCTGGACGTCCGGCCCGGAGGGCGCTAAGCGCTACTGGGCGAGAGTCAGATCGACGGGGCAAGTCACCGAGATAGACCACGAGGTGATGAAGTATCTGAGAAAGGAGGAGAAGAGAGGTTACCGGGAGCTCGCGGATATGACCGTCAGAGGAACGGCCCTTTCTCTCGACTCGCCGGCCTCCGGGGAGCCGGGGGACTGGGCCGAGGACCGCCGCGCAAACATGAAGGAAACGGAGTTCGGGATCTTCGAGGAGGAGTTCCGCAATACGCTGACGCCGAACCAGCTGGCGGTCTACGAAAGCTGCATGCTGGGCAGCTGCGGCGTCCGGGAATACGCCCGGAGAAAAGGCGTGGACCACACCGCCGTGATCCGCACGATGAAGGCGATAAGGAAAAAAACTGAAAAGTTTTTTTACGCATAGGTCACCAAACGGCAAAAAAATGTCCGTTGTAGGGTGAGGGGACTTTTTCCTCCCGGCCCGTAAAGCCGGAACGGATGAAAACTGAATAGACTATTCGTCAGGTACGTTACCGATGCCGACAGCCACGCTGCAGGCGCGCCATGACTCACGAAAGACGAGCGAGAAACGCCCATGCAACGGGATCCGGACTGCTACCGGAGGGGGCGACGACAGGCACCGGGGATAATGATACTTCCGTAATTCGCGGCCCGGCCATGATGAAGGCGGGGAGGGGGAGAGCCCTATGGAACGGTCCCGCAGACCGACGCCTGACGATTCCCTCCGGACTGAACGTCCGCTCTCGGGGAGTCGGGGACAAATAGAGAGAAAAGAGATATCCGGGGGCCGGCACAGACAAATAAACGCCGGCCTTCAGTTTACATAACAAGGAGGTGGGAGATGATATATCAGGAGAGATTCAACAGATGGCCCTTTCCCGACGTGACCGCCGGCGCGGTCTCCTCCGGCGGGGGATCCGCGGCGCAGACCTTCAGACGCGGGGACATCTACATGGCGGATCTCGGATGCGCGGGACGCGGGGAAGACCATATCCAGGACGGAGTGAGGCCGGTGATCGTCCTGCAGAACGACGCCTGCAGCGTATCCTCGCCTACGGTGG
>CAMZHU010000087.1 GCA_947306975.1 uncultured Clostridia bacterium
CTCCCCCGCGGGCTGTTTTTGCGTCCCTTCTTCTCCAGTTCAAAAATTCCGGTTGCTAACGGACGCGCCGCCATAGTATATTATTGTTGATATCTACAATACTTCAGGAGGTAATACTATGTTTACCGACGGTCAGATCTACATGGGCCTATCCGATGATCAGCGGATCGTGCTTCCTCTCAATATGGCCAACCGCCACGGATTGATAGCCGGCGCCAGCGGCACCGGCAAAACGATAACCATGAAATGTATGGCCGAATCCTTTTCTGATGCAGGCGTTCCCGTATTCGTCTGTGATATAAAGGGCGACGTCTCAGGTCTCGCCGAGCCCGGCGCGCAGTCTGAAGGCATGGAGAAGCGCATAGACAAATTCGGGATCAGAGACTGTTTCCAGTACAAATCATACCCTGTCTGCTTCTGGGACATTTACCAGGAAAACGGTCATGCCGTTAGAGCTACGATCTCGGACATGGGGCCCGAGCTGCTGGCAAGGATGCTCCAGCTCACCCCTGCCCAGGAGGGCGTTCTCAACATCGTTTTCCGCATCGCCGATGATAACGGGCTCCTGCTCACCGATCTGAAAGATCTGCGGGCGATGCTCTCCTACGTTGCCGATCACCGTGCCGACTACACAACGACATACGGCAATATAACGACGCAGTCCGTCGGAGCCGTTCTCCGTGCGCTCATCCCGCTCGAATCACAGGGCGGCGACATGTTTTTCGGAGAGCCGGACCTCGATGTGTTTGACTGGATACGCACTGATTTCAGCGGAAAAGGCGTCGTCAACATTCTCGACTGCGTGAAACTCGTTCAGAACCCCAAACTCTACTCGGCATTTCTGCTGTGGCTCATGTCTGAACTTTTCGAGCGTCTGCCTGAGGTCGGCGATCCCGAAAAGCCGAAGCTCGTGTTTTTCTTCGACGAAGCACACATGCTGTTCTCCGACGCTCCGAAGCTCCTCGTCCAGAAGATTGAGCAGCTCGTAAAGCTCATCCGCTCCAAAGGCGTAGGCATATACTTCGTGACACAGAGCCCGAGCGACATTCCTGATACCGTGCTCGCCCAGCTCAGCAACAGAGTCCAGCATGCTCTGCGTGCTTACACTCCTGACGAACAGAAAGCCGTGCGCGCAGCTGCAAACTCGATGCGTCCCAATCCCGCTTTCAAGGCCGAGGATGTGATTACCCAGCTCGGTGTCGGCAAAGCTCTCGTCTCCTTCCTTGATCCGGAGGGCATCCCGGGCATAGTCATGCATACGTCGATCATCTGCCCCCAGAGTCTCATGGCTCCCTGCTCCGAGGAATCCCGCAGGACGATGATGAACAACGACGGCATGTCCAAATACGATGTCACGGTAGACAACGAGTCGGCCTATGAGGTGCTCGAAAGCCAGCGGGCCGCGCAGGAGCAGGAGGACAAGCTCGCCGCCGAACGTGCACAGCTCGAAAAGGAAAAGGCCGAATTCGAAGCTAAAAAGCAGAAAGAGGAAGCCGCCGCACAGAAAAAGCGCGAGCGCGAGGAAGAGCGAAAGGAAGCCGCCAAGAAGAGGGCGTCAGAGAGGCGCAAGGCTCAGATCGAACGCCAGATTATCAGCACAGGCACCCAGATACTCAAACGGGGCCTGCTAAGCACTCTCCTCGGCAAGAAATGATGACCGCCGCCGCGGGCACAAGGCGTTATGCCCCCCCTGCGGCGGCTTACTGTGTCCACTGGAGGACGCTACCAGTGATCCGAAGCAAGGTGATAAGTTTTGAACGCGGGAAATGACAAACTCGGAACGATGCCCATCGGCAGGCTTCTGATCTCCATGAGCATCCCGATGATGATATCCTTCTTTATACAGGCGCTGTACAACATCGTCGATTCCATGTTCGTCGCCCGCATTAGCGAGGACGCGCTCACCGCAGTTTCCATCGCATTCCCGATGCAGCAGCTGATAACGGCGATAGGCGTCGGTACGGGAGTCGGCGCGACAGCTCTCGTATCAAGATATACCGGTCAGGGCGACGTGCCGCGTGCACAGCGGACAGCAAACGCAGCCGTGTTTCTCTGCATATGCTACACCGCGGTGTTCGTTCTGGTCGGGATATTTGCCGTAAAGCCGTTCTACACCATTCAGACCGATGTTGCGCCCATAGTGGAAGACGGTATAAGGTACCTTCGCATCATATGCATAGTATCAGCCGGAGCTTTCTTCGGAAATGTGCTTGAAAAGCTTCTGGTGGCCACCGGAAACTCTCTGCAGTCAATGCTCTCTCAGGCCGCCGGGGCTGTATTCAACATTGTGTTCGACCCGCTTCTCATCTTCGGCATAGGCCCGTTCCCGAAAATGGGCGTGACCGGTGCGGCGGTAGCGACCGTCGCAGGACAGATTGTCGCTGCGCTGACAGCGCTCATGTTCCTGTCCCGCAAAGGAAAGGTCGTCCGTATCCGCGCATCTGAGATCAGGCCTTCGCGGGATGCTCTCATCCCGATTTTCAAGATCGGCGTACCTTCAATGATCACGGTCGGTCTCTCCTCAGCCATGAGTTTCGGCATGAACCAGATCCTGCTCGGTTTCAGCACCACGGCGACAGCCGTTTTCGGGATCTGGATTAAGCTCCAGAACTTTTCGTACATGCCGATCTACGGCATGAACAACGGGACGCTCGCGATAATCTCCTATAACTACGGCGCCCGGCGGCTCGACCGGGTGAGGAGCGTGATCTCCCTTGCAATGAAGGCCGCCATTGTGCTCATGCTGGTTCTTCTGGCAGTCTTCGAATCCATACCCGGGGCACTGCTCAGCCTCTTCAACGCGTCTGAAAACATGCTTACAATAGGTATCACCGCTCTGCGGATCGCCGTCGTGAGCCTGCCTTTCGGCGCGATCACCCTCATTTTTTCATCGTCATTCCAGGCTCTCGGCCGCAGTCTTTTCACCCTAATACTGAGCCTGTGCCGCCAGGTGTTCTTCATAATACCGATCGCCTGGCTTCTGAGCCTTTCCGGACGTCTCGGGCTCATCTGGCTCGCCATACCTGCCGCCGAAGCCGGAAGCGCGCTGCTCGGTGCCCTGCTCCGCCGGAAGGTATACCGGGGTCTCGGCATACGGCGCCATGATGCCGCAGCTGAATGAAGATACGCCTCCCGGCAGCGAAAATACACACGAAAGCCCTGCAGACACTCGTCTGCAGGGCTTTGATTCTTATGCGGCATAATGGATATCAGCTTTCCGCCATGAGTTTTCTGAGGATGTCTGCGTCCGCCGGGCAAAAATCGTACATCGGAATCTCTGCAGCGGTTATCCATCGAATCTCACTGTGTTCAAGGAGCCTCGGCTCTCCCGCCGTAATCTCCGCATTGAAAAGGGTCAGATGGATCAGTATGTCCGGATACTCGTGCACGACATCGAAGTAAACGTCATATACCCCGATCTCCACGTCCAGCTCTTCGCGGCACTCCCTTACGAGAGCCTCCTGGTGCGTTTCTCCCGGTTCCACTTTGCCTCCGGGGAATTCCCACAGCAGTCCGCGCGCTTTGTGCGCCGGACGTCTGCAGATCATGAACTTGTCTCCTTCGCGGATAAGGGCAGCTACTACTTCCGTCATTAAGACCGCTCCCTTTGAGTCTTTTCCTGTTTTATCAACTGCTTTTTAAGGACGATCGGTGTATAAGGACGAACTGTAGTATCGTTCTTCTATATGGCAGTCGTTGTTCCTGTAGACATTGCAGAGCAGGCATCGGAGCTGATAGGAACCCATGTAGGGATCACAACCGTCGTCGCAGCTGGTGAGTATATTGGCGTTTGATTCCCTCCATCCGTAGTCAGGCGCGCCGGCTTCCGGATACCACCACCCGAAATCGCAGTTTATGACTCTCGGATCGATGCTGTCATCGAGCCTCGCCTTCTGCGTCACCCGTCCCCGGAACGTCCGTATCCATACCCAGTCTCCGTCGTTTATCCCCCTTGCCTTGGCAACATCCGGGTGCATTGTGACTATCGGGAACGGATACTGCCTCCTGAGCGATTTGATCTGCCTGTTGTTGGAGATGAAATACTGCATTCGGCGGCCGCCGATGCTGAGGATATACGGGAATTCTCTGGAAAGATCGGGCCGGCTGACGGGCGTTACAGGCGGTTCCTGCCAGAACGGCAGCGGATCGCCGCCGACCTTCTCAAGCTCTTTGGACCAGAACTCGAATTTTCCCGTGGGCGTGGGAAACCCGCCGCGGCGCCTGTAGTTGAAATAATGCCTAGGCGGAGTATAGTACCCCTTCGTTTTAAGGCTGTCGAAAGTCATGCCCTCCATCTCCGGGTACCGCTCAGCCATTTCCCTGATTTCCTGATCCAGGAGTTCCTTCTGTGATTTCGCGCCGTAGTCTAGTCCCATGCGTTTGAGTATTGCGATAAATATGTCCTCATCCGGCCATGCCTCGCCCACACTGACCACTTTCTGCTGGCACAGCACCGTGTGCTCGGCAAACTCCGGCATGCAGAAAACACAATCCACCTCCGGCCACATTGCCGCCGGGAGAACAATATCCGCCATCGCCGCCGTTGGCGTCATGAAGAAATCCGTGACCACGAAGAAATCAAGATCCATGAGGCACTCTCTGACACGAGCGCTGTCCGGCAGTGACAGCAGTGTATTGTTCGCGAATGAGAGCATGGCGCGGATCTTGTAGGGATACTCCATGCGGATGGCATCCAGCACCTGATGCGGATTTGCATAGGGCTTCAGCTGCCGGTATGGATAGCTGTTGATAAGCAGATCGCCGGGATCGCGCGGTTCCCTTTTCGTGGGCACTATCTGCTTGCTCTCGACGAATCCGCCGGGCACGTCATAGCTTCCCAGCAGTGCCGGCAGCATATATATAGCTCGGCTGGTGTGCGTCGCATTGAAACCGTGTTCGAAAGCGCAGCCCCACTCCAGAGACATCGGAGCGTTTTCCGCCAGCATCCTGGCTGCGGCTATGATGTCTCTTTCCGGTATCCATGTTATCTCGCTTACACGTTTAAGGTCATACTCTGCCGCACGCCCGGCAAGCTCCTCGAACCCATATGTCCACTTATCCACGAAATCATGGTCGTAAAGATCTGCCTGGATGATATAGTTGATGACGCCCATGGCAAGCGCGCCGTCCGTTCCCGGTCGTATCTGCAGCCACAGATCGGCATGCGCGGCCATCTCCGTTTTGACCGGATCGACCACTATCATCTTTGTGCCGTTTCTGACGCAGTCTCTGGGATGCCATTGCAGTTCGCCGTCCGCTCCGCTGACAGCAGGATTGGCGCCCCACACAAGCAGACATTTCGGCCTGACTTTCCCGTAGTAGTCGACGCAGCCGTACGTGCCGGATGTGGAGAAACCGGCGTTCTTACGCGGGCCGAGGCAGATCAGCGCTCCGGCAGAAGTGATATTGGGAGTGCCGAGCGCCTTGGTAAACCGCCAGAGATACGGCACCAGATGTCTTCCGGTCCCCGTGATGGCTGAAATGCATTCAGGACCGTATTTGCGCCGCAGCTCGGTAAGTTTTACGGCGATGCTGTCAAGCGCCTCGTCCCAGGTTATCTGTTCCCACTGTCCGCTGCCGCGGGGTCCTTTCCTCTTCAGCGGATGAAGCAGCCTGTCCGGATGGTACATCTGTTCTA
>CAMZHU010000088.1 GCA_947306975.1 uncultured Clostridia bacterium
TGGTGAGCACGGGACTGATGATCCGGGAAAGAGGGATGCCGTCGTAGCCCACGGTGGAAACGTCGTCCGGGATCCTGAGCTGGTTTCCGCTCAGAGCATGCATGTTGCGCTGCTTAGGAATAAGATGACGCTTTGCAATTTCAAGTTTTTCAAAATCCGTATAACTGGAAAGTTCGATCACTTCCATCCTGTCGAGCAGCGGAGCAGGTATGGTGGTCGAATTGTTTGCAGTCGTGATAAACATCACATTTGAAAGATCAAACGGAAGTTCAAGAAAATTGTCCCTGAAAGTCCTGTTCTGTTCAGGATCCAAAGCTTCAAGAAGCGCAGCTGACGGATCTCCGCGGTAATCGCTCCCAAGCTTGTCTATCTCGTCGAGGAGCATCAGCGGATTGTTAGACTTTGCCTGAATGAGTCCGGATATTATGCGGCCGGGCATAGCACCGACATAGGTTTTCCTATGGCCGCGTATCTCAGCCTCGTCATGTATGCCGCCGAGGGGCAGTCGGACGAGCTTTCTGTTTAGCGCTCGGGCAACACTGATCGCTACTGACGTTTTACCGACTCCCGGAGGCCCGACGAGACAAAGTATCGTACCTTTTATTTCCGGGGCATGCTGACGCACGGCAAGGAATTCCAGTATACGCTCCTTGACTTTATCAAGGCCGTAATGATCTTCGTCGAGGATCCTTGCAGCTGCTCTGACATCAAGATGCTCTTTCGTGCCTGTCTTCCACGGAAGCTCAAGGCAGATGTCAAGATAGTTTCTGATCACAGACGCCTCAGCGGAGCCGAACTGCTGTTTTTCGAGCCTGTCTGTTTCTTTTAAAAGCTTCGCTTCTATCTCACCGTCAAGACCAAGAGCACGGATCTTCTCCCGATAGTCATCGATCTCATTATCATAATCCGGATCTTCGCCGAGTTCAGAGCGGATAACGCGCATTTGCTCACGCAGCACGTTGTCGCGCTGCTGTCTTCCCAGCCTGTCTTTTAGTTTTTCATCGATATCCTGCTCTATGCCGAGCACTTCGATCTCACGGTTCAGCAGATCGCACACGAGTTCAAGACGTTTTGCCGGCTGGAGCGTCTCAAGGACTTTCTGTTTCTTCTCTATCTTCATGAAAACGTTCTGCGTTATATAGTCGGCTATGCGTCCCGGGTCTGAGAGAGCCAGGACTCCGAGCGCCGTCTCGCGGCTCACTGTAGAAGAAATGCCGCAGTATTCCTCAAACAGATCGAAAGCCTTGCGTATGAGCGCCTCATGTTTCGGTGACACAACGTTGACAGCATATTCAGGTATGACCTCTACATGTACCGTGAACATACGCTTGCTGGAAACGACATCGATCAGCCTGGCGCGTGTCAAGCCCTCTACAAGGATCTTGATACCGCCTGACGGCATACGAAGGAACTGCTTTATATGGCAGACGGTGCCGACATCATAGAGGTCTTTCCTTTCAGGATCCTCTACGGCGATATCTTTCTGGGAAAGGAGAAAAATCTTTCTGTTTCCATCGGATGCCGCGTTGAGAGCAGCTATAGATTTCTCCCTCTCGACATCGAAGCTCAGTATCATATTGGGAAAGACCGATAGGCCGCGGAGAGCCATCATCGGGAGTACATCGGTCTTCTGGTTTTCAGAGATAAATTCCATGGGTAATCCTTTCTTCGTTAAGAGCCGCACTGGTGGTGCGGCTCAGAGACGGACTGACGCTAACGTCAGGATGCGTTGATTATTTCAGGGCTTATCGTCGGCTTCGGGCGGTGGATGATCTTAGGTGGTTCGGAACCGCTTACACATTCCTTTGTGATAACGACTTTTTCTACCCGCGGATCAGACGGTACGGAGTACATGATATCTGTCATTATGTTCTCCATCACGCTTCTGAGTCCCCGGGCACCGATTTCCATTGCGATAGCTTTATCAGCTATCGCACCCAGAGCGTCATCCTCAAATACGAGTTCGACATTATCAAAGCCCATCAGAGCGCTGTACTGCCTCGTAAGCGCGTTTTTAGGTTCTTTAAGTATTGATACCAGGTCATCACGATCAAGAGGTCTCAGCGTTACGAGTACAGGCAGGCGCCCTATAAGTTCGGGTATTATGCCATACTTGAGCAGGTCATGCTGCTGAATGTGTTCCAGCAGATCTCCCGCTCTCTTCTCGTCTTTGCTCGGTATCTCCGCTCCGAATCCGATGCTCTTTCTGTCAAGACGCTTCTCTATGATCTTTTCGATACCGTCGAACGCGCCGCCGCAGATAAAAAGGATATTCGTCGTGTCAATCGAGATAAACTCCTGATGCGGATGCTTTCGGCCGCCCTGAGGCGGTACATTAGCAACTGTTCCTTCGACTATCTTGAGGAGAGCTTGCTGAACACCTTCGCCCGAAACGTCACGGGTAATGGAAGTGTTTTCGCTCTTACGCCCTATCTTGTCCAGCTCATCGATATAGATTATGCCCTTTTGGGCAAGTTCAACATCGAAGTCCGCTGCCTGCAGAAGTCTGAGAAGAATATTCTCGACATCGTCGCCGACATAACCGGCTTCTGTAAGAGTAGTAGCGTCCGCTATTGCGAAAGGAACATGAAGCATTCTGGCAAGAGTCTGAGCAAACAGAGTCTTCCCGCTGCCGGTGGGTCCGATCAGCAGTATATTGCTTTTCTGGAGCTCAGTATCGCACTCACCTGAAAAGAAAATACGCTTATAGTGGTTATAAACGGCAACAGAGAGCGCGACTTTTGCGCGCTCCTGGCCGACAACGTAATCATCAAGAACGGCTTTGATCTCAGCCGGTTTCGGCAGGCCTTCCGCCATTGAAAGGCGTTCCCCGTGATCTTGAAGAGTGGCGCTTCTGCGCATCTCATCATCGAGTATGCTCGAACAGAGCTCGATGCACTCGTTGCATATGTAGGAACCCTTTCCGGCGATCAGTCGTGAGACCTCATCCTGGCGCTTTCCGCAGAAACTGCACCGGATTGTTCTGCCGTCATCTGACTTTGCCATATGGTAATCTCCTTAGCGTTTTGAAATAACGGAGTCGATTATTCCGAATTCCCTGGCTTCATCAGCAGACATGAAGTTATCACGTTCGCATGCTTCACTGATGATCTCTATCGGTTTTCCGGTATTCTCAGCAAGTATGCGGTTGAGGTTCTGCTTAACGCGCAGAATATTCTCGGCGTGTATCTGTATATCTGTCGCCTGTCCCCTGAAGCCTCCGGAAGGCTGGTGGATCATGATCTCTGAATTCGGGAGCGCGAGCCGTTTTCCCTTCGCACCGGAGGACAGCAGGAACGCGCCCATACTGGCCGCCATGCCGATGCAGATAGTCGATACGTCAGGCTTGATATACTGCATCGTGTCATAGATCGCAAGTCCGGCAGAAACAGAACCGCCGGGGCTGTTTATGTAGAACTGTATATCCTTGTCAGGGTCCTGCGCCTCAAGATAGAGGAGCTGTGCAACGACAAGGCTTGCTGTCGTATCGTTAACCTCTTCGCCAAGAAAAACGATCCTGTCGTTCAGAAGGCGGGAAAAGATATCGTACGAACGTTCGCCGCGGGAAGTCTGTTCGACAACATACGGTACGAGACTCATGTAAAACACTCCTTTCAAAGAGTCATTGTAAATACTCTGACGGGTTGTGCCCAAGTTATTCGGCTTCGGGCTTATCCTCTGCCGCTTCTGTTTCGGCAGGCGCTTCCGTCTTTTCCTCTTCAGCGGGGGGATCTATGGCCTCTGCGTTAGCAACGACGAGAAGTGTGGCAGCACGCAGTTTGAGCTCGTGTATAACGCCCTCACGGTTCAGCTGATCCTTAGCTGTTTCGGCTGACAGACCGTATGACTCGCCTATCTCGACTATGCCCTTTTCTATCTCTTCGTCAGTGGGCTCGATGTTTTCGAGCTCTGCTACTTTTTCAAGGGCAAGCGTGTTTTTGACGTTCTTCTCGGCCATCGGGCGTACATTCTTGCGGAACTCCTCCATGGTGATGCCCATCATCCCGAGATACTGCTCAACGGACATACCGTAGGAAGCAAGGTTCCCCTGGAGATTCTGAACAGAGCCCTCAACATACTCATCGATCATTGCCTCGGGTATGTCGCCCTCAACGGTGTTGATGAGTTCAGTCAGTACGTTATCCTCAAAGTCTTTGTCAGCAGAGGCCGATTTCTGTTCGGTGATCTTTTTGACTGTGTCGGCCTTGTACTCTTCGACTGTATCAAACTCGGAGACGTCCTTTGCAAATTCGTCATCCAGTTCGGGAACGATGCGCTGTTTGATCTCCTTGACCTTGACGTGGAAAACGACGGGTTTGCCTGCAAGGTCTTTGGTATGATACTCATCCGGGAACTTGAGTTCGAGATCACGCTCTTCGCCGGTTGTCATCCCAACCATCTTTTCCTCGAATCCGGGGATAAAGGTGTTCGAGCCAATGACGAGTTCGTAATCTTCAGAAGAACCGCCGTCAAAAGTCTTACCGTCTACATATCCGGTGTAGTCAAGGGTAACGTAGTCCTCATTCTGTACGGGTCTGTCGGTGACAGTCTCGATACGTGCGTTCTTATAGCGTTCACTGTTGATCGCTGCCTCGATATCCGAATCGCTGACCTCGATCTTCGGGCGGACGGCTTTGATCCCCTTGTACTCGCCGATGCTGATCTCGGGATACTTTGCCATCGTGAAAACTATCGTAGCTGATTTATCATCATTGAACTTTATATCGTCAACAGACGGAAGCCCTACGAAACGTTCCTTGACCTCGCCGAAAGCATAGGTGAACACGTCGGGAAGTATGATGTCTACAGCGTCCTCATAGAAGACGGACGCGCCGTACATACCCTCTACGACCTTTCTGGGCACTTTTCCCTTCCTGAATCCGGGAACGGATATCTTGCTCTTGTTTTTAACATATGCAGCATTGACGGCCTTATCGAACTCCTCAGGAGTGATATCGACTGTAAACTGCATCGTGCTCTTTTCTTTTTTCTCTGTGTTGGTAAGTTTCACTTCTGTGTCCTCCTTCTCCATTGGCCCAAAAAGGCAGGAAATAGTATATCAGTATTACGCTGTATTTGCAATATTTATTTCAAATGATCTTCACCGGTCGGAAGTCAACGAAATCCGCTGAAACCATGTTATATTCGATACCTCCGACATTTCCGGTCACGGCGATGCGGTGGCCGGGTCCGTGGATATGTCCGTACCAACATCGTTTGACGCCGTACTTATCCATCAGATCGATAATCTCCTCACAGACATAACTGCCAAAGCGCGGCGGATAGTGGAAAAAGCAGATCTTCTCCTCGGCGCTTCCGGCGGCCCTCAGCGACGCCTCCAGACGCATGACCTCCCTTGCCATGATCTTTTTATCATGGGCGCCGTGGACCTCCTCCTCGTAAAACCAGCCTCTCGTGCCGCACAGGGCGGTATCGCCGTAGAAGAAGCAGTTGTTGTTGAGGATGTCGACGTTTTCGATACCGTTTGCGGCGAAAAACGATCTCGCCTTCGACGCCGTGGACCACCAGTAATCGTGGTTTCCCTTGAGGATGATCTTTTTGCCCGGCAGCGAACCGATGAAGCAGAAATCCTCCCGGCACTCCTCAAGACTCATGCCCCAGGTG
>CAMZHU010000089.1 GCA_947306975.1 uncultured Clostridia bacterium
CCAACGCTGCTTGTCGGTATCGCTCTTTGGGGCGTGGGCATGGGCGCTCAGGAGTCGATCCTGAAAGCGGCAGTCACGAGCATGGTACCGAAGGCCAGCCGCGCTACCGGCTACGGAATATTCGAGTGCTCCTTCGGTGTCTTCTGGTTCCTCGGGAGCTGGCTGATGGGTGTTCTGTATGACGCGTCGGTCCCTGCAATGATCGCCGTCTCAGTTGCGGCACAGCTCGCAGCTATCCCGCTGTATATCCGTTCGTCCCGCCTGCGCGGCAGCGCCCGGACGTAACGGAAAAGACTATTATATAAATGATAAGGCCCTGTATCGCTGCGATACAGGGCCTTTCGTGCTGTTTGCTGAACTTTTATTCCGTGCACTTGTATATCTCCAGATACTCGGCAATGCTGGGATTTGCGTTAAGTTTGTCCCATACGCAGATCAGGCTGACTGGGTAATAGTCGTGTATGTGAACGAGTTTTATAAGAGGATTGAAAGCCGCCGTGTGGTTGTCGACAAGCAGCGCCACGCCCTTCCCTGACTCGACTGCAGAGATCACTCTTCCTATATCCTCGAGTTCCGTGATGTGCGGCGTGAAGCCCGCCTCACCGCAGACCTCCCTGACCATGGGTGTAAACGTCGGAGAAGCGTCCTCACGAATGCTCAGGAAGTTGTCGTCTGCAAAATCTTTCAGCCATACGCTGTCCTTACCGGCCAGAGGATGTGTTATAGAAACGGCGACACAGCGCCGGTAATTTGCACTCTCCAGATATTGCAGCCTCTGGTTGCCGTATGCGGCAGTACCTATCATAACTGCTATATCCAGACGCTGTTCAGTCAGATGACGTATGATCTCCCGCGCGGGCAGATGTACGGTCGTGAGTTCCACTTCAGGGTGCTTCTGCCGGAACAGCGCGATAGTCTTCATGTCCCGCTCTGACAGTACTTCGCTCTGCACGAACCCCAGCACCAGTCTGTCGCGGCCCCTGGCGTTCGCTCTTTTGCCTCCAGTCGCGCCCGTTCCAGTGACTCTGCGTTCTCCTTCATCCAGCGATAGAGTATCTCACCGCCCGGTGTGAGGCTCAGTACATTGTTTCTGCGCAGAAACAGCATGACCCCGAGTTCCTCTTCCAGAGCAGATATGTTGCGGCTGAGCGCGGGCTGGGATATATACAGCCGCTCTGCGGCAGCAGTGAAATTCAGAAGCTCCGCTGCCTCTATAAAGCATTTCTGCTGTGTTGTGTTCATTTCGCTGTCACCGTCCTGGATACTGTTAATATATGGTAAGTATACCACAGCTGCGGCCGCGCTCACAAGCACGGCCGCAGACTTTCTAAGTTTCAGTTTTCAGATGTCACGCGGCCTTATAGCGGTCAGGCTGCGGAGCGAGGAACGGGAGCGTGAAGTAACCGGTGTGATCTTTGAGCATGACTCCGCTGAGTACGATGGGGATCAGGGCTGATGCTGCCCCTACCGAGAGGGATATCGTGACGCTGCCGCCGAGAACTGTGCTGACGAGCATATTGAAGAACAGCGAGGATGCTCCGAGCGCCAGCATGATGACGCCGTAGATAGCCGCACAGTGCTTCGTACCGAAGCAGTCAGTCGTAAACGCTGCATTTATGGAAGACGGCCCGCCGTAGGCAAATGCCAGCGCGCAGATGACCGCGATGTAGCCGACGCCGGTCACGCGGATGAGCAGCAGTGACGCGGCGACTGTCATAAGAGAGAGTATCGTTATCGTCTTCGTTCTGCCGATCCTGTCTGAAAGGGTCGCCATAAGGATGCGGCCGGCGGTATTCGCGATACCGGTGAGAGACAGTGCGAGCGCAGCAGTCTCCGGGGTGAGGCCGCGGCCGAGACCGAGGTCATAGATCATGGGGGTCACGATGTTCCATGCGCCGTTAATAAAGAACACGATGAAGAAGATGCACCAGAATTTGCTGCTGCGGATCACCTTTGCAAATGTGTAATCTTCGGACTTCTTCACTGCGGCCGCAGCAGGGGCGGTCTCCGCAGGACGGCGGATCATCATGCAGCCGGCCATACCGAGCACAAAGAACGCTGCTCCAAGGAGACCGAACACGCCGGCAAAATCCACGATCCCGTCTGCATTAGTGAAGACACGCATCACGAGGCGCATGACCGGGACGAAAATAACTGTGGAAAAACCGAAAGCTCCGATCGCGAGACCTGATGCCAGGCCTTTGCGTCCGGGCATCCATTTCTGAATGCAGTTGATGCACGAGGAATAAGCGATGCCGCTTCCTACGCCGCCCAGAACTGCGTATGTAACTACGAGCAGGCCCGGGTCTGCAGCGGTGACGAGAGCGCTGGATGCGATGCCGGCGGCGAATACCGCCACTCCGAGCATGCAGGTGAAACGATGGCCCTTACGGTCGGTCAGTATACCGCCGATCAGAGCACCGGTCACGAAAGCCATCAGCATATAGGAAGCCATCATTCCGGCGGTCGCCGATGACATCGAAAGGCTCGCGATGACGGAGGACTTGAGCACGCTCCAGAGATAAATGATCCCGACGCAGATCTGGACGAGCAGGCATCCGGTCACAGACCTGCAGCCTGCGGCGCCGATGCCGGTCTTTCCGCTGCCGGCGTTCAGTTCGATCATGTTTTCTTTTCTTGCTGTCTTCGTCATCTTTAATCTCTCCGATCACTTATTACACTTTAACTATACTCCACCTTTCCCTCACTGTTAACTTCCGCTTTTGCATGCTTCCCCTTCAAAAAAGTTATGGACTCCGTCTTCTTCCAATCAAGTTTACGCATAAGCCTATTGAATAATCGGAACCCGCTATTTCCCTTTTTTTGCTACACTTAGTTTAAACTAATAAATTCCTACAGGTATGTATGTTGCCTGGAGTAAATTATATTAATTGAAGGAGACGGATAATCATGAAGAATCTGAGAGACCTCAAGCTGAACGTGAAGCCCCTTGTCATCACCCTCCACCACGAATATGTGTTCGAAGGCCCTTGCAGGACCGGTTCCGGTGAGCAGCTGACCAAGGAATACGACCTCATGATGGCCGCCGAGAGGGTTAAGGGCATCAATGAACTGATCGACAAAAACCTAAGGCCGATCGAGACCCTGAATGTCCTCGAAACGACCGTCGTCGACAGAAATGAGGAATTCAGAGTAGCAGACTCCCTCATCGACCAGCTCCTTATAGACGATGCCAAGACCGACGTCTATATCATATATCTCGCCTCCAGATGCACTGACCTGCTGATCCCGTTTGCCCAGAAGTCCGGCAAACCCATCGTTCTGCTTCCGTCTTTCCACCCGCTGCAGATGATCTGCGC
Organism: uncultured Clostridia bacterium; assembly: GCA_947306975.1. Lineage (GTDB taxonomy): Bacteria > Bacillota > Clostridia > Oscillospirales > Oscillospiraceae > RGIG8048. The sequence goes on from CAMZHU010000089.1 coordinate 3,321, forward strand.
AGGTTCTCTCAACGGCCGTGGAATTAAGGTCAACGCGTTCCTTACTTACGAGGATACCGCGGCGTACCTCGACGTTCTCAGAGCACAGAAGGTACTCAGAAACCTCCGCGTTCTCTGTGTCAACCGTTTCGGCGATACCAGAAGCCCCAGCGGAGTGGACAACTTCGTAAGTCTTGAGAAGGTCACCGAAAAGCTCGGAGTCAACTTCTCCTATATCAATATCCATGAGTATCTCGACGCCATGCACCCGCTGGACAGCGGTAAGAACTACTGCACTCCCGGCAAGACCGGCCTCAACCCCACTGCAGAAGAAATGGCTGAGATAGAAAAGCTTGCCGACGAGCTCATCGCAGGAGCTGACGAGTGTACTATGACACGCGATGACGTCATCAAGTCCACGATCTGCTACTATGTCACGAATAAGATGCTCAACGAATTCGAATGCAACGGTTTCTGCGCCATCTGCCCTGACGCCTGTGCCACCCGCAGACTTAATCAGGAGCGTATCACCTTCTGCATGACTCATTCGCTGAACAACTCCTGCGGCGTCGCCTCCGCCTGCGAGTACGATATCCCCGCCGTTGTCAGCAAGACTATCCTTCAGGCGCTCGGCCACAAGCCCTCCTACATGGGCAACACTACGATGAACACCTACTTCGAGAACGCAAGCATCGGTGTCGGCCAGTTCTACGGACTTGAAAACCAGATCGACGACCCGAAGAACACCGTCCTCACCTGGCATGCCGTAACAAACGCCCACATGCACGGTTATGATACGCCCGCTGAGCCCTACATCCTCCACCCGTTTACAGCAAGCGGATTCGGCGCGACACTCCGCTATGATTTCAACAGAGACAAGGGGCAGGAAGTCACCATGTGCAGAGTAGACCCCTCGTGCAGCAAGCTCTTCGTAGCCAGAGGAAAGGTCGCCGGTTGCGTTGGCTATAAGGACGATTCCTGCAGTATCGGCGTTTACCTCAAGGTTGCCGACGGCAAGGATTTCTTCAGCAAGCAGCTCTTCTTCGGCAACCATGTCCCGCTCGTCTACGGCGACTGCTTTGAAAAGGTCTGTGAGCTCGGCCGTCTCCTCGGTCTGGAAGTCATAACCGCCTGATGTCTTTAATAGACGAGATAAAACACTCTCACGAGCTCGCTGACGCGAGCATGGAGAGGATGAAGGCATGTGCCGCAGTCTGTGACAAAGACGGCTTTTACAAAGCCATGCACGATTTCATCTGTCTGCGTTTCTTTATTTTCGGCATCGCTGATGATGAGGACGACCTCGAACGGCTTGCGGAAATAAGTCTAAAACGCATCTTTGATCTGACCGGCGGCAGCGGTCTTGGCGGCGACGTCTCTCTTAAATGTACAGGTTCGTCGTCCGTTAAGGAAAAAATCATTCTTGTCGAGCTGCTCCTAAAAAAGCAGCTCGGTGCCAGTCTCGATCCGTTCAAAGCCGCTTATATCGAGACCGTTAAGGAGCTTGCGGATACGCTCTGGATCGGTCTCCCCGGCAGCAGCGGCTCGGCGGACCGGGTGTAGACCTCCTCTGTGCGGGAAGCCGGGATCATCCGGCTTCCCCGCGTTGCATATTTATAGGAACACCTTGATGGAGGTCTAACCAGGCATCGTTCCTTATAACTGATTATTAACGGCAGGTAATTATGGATATATGCTCAGTGCGACAGGCCTTCCCCATCCTTGACCGTACCGTCAACGGAAGGAAGCTCATATATCTCGATAATGCTGCGACGACGCAGATGCCGTCGCAGGTGTTGTCAGCATACTCGCAGCACTATTTTTCAGACAATGCAAATGTTCACCGCGGTGTCCATACGCTGAGCGATATCTCGACCGAGAAGCTCGAATCTGCAAGGGCAGTGGCTGCGTTATTTATCGGCGCACCTTCCCCGGAATGCGTCGTGTTCACCTCCGGTACGACGGGGACGAGCAAGGGTGTCATGCTGACACAGGACA
>CAMZHU010000090.1 GCA_947306975.1 uncultured Clostridia bacterium
CCTTCTCGGGCTCACTGGGCACGGCCGCGTATGCCGACGAGCCGGAAACGGAAGAAGAACAGGTCCGGATCGAGTATCCCGAATTCAGGCAGAGCGCCTTTATCGACTGGGAGTTTGAATCCGAGGCGGCCAAACGGGCCGAGCAGGGAGAGGACTTCGTCAATGAGGGTCTTCATCTGGCGCTCTCTGCGCCCGAGGGAGTATTCCCCGAGGGAACGAAGCTGGACGTCAAGCTCAGAGATTACGCGGATATCAATCTCGCGGTCTCGAAGGTGCGCGAGGCAGGATACAACGTCAGGCAGAAATACTGCTTTGAAGTGAATGTCTACGGGGCCGACGGCGAGACATACATAAGCCCGAACACCAGCGACAATACAGTACCTGTAACAGTTACCATAGCTGTCGACGAGCTTCCCGACGCTGCCGGATACAGCAAGGTCTCGCTTTACAGGACATCCTACCTCGACAGAACGAGGACCGAGGTCCTGTATTCGAAAGACAAGCTCCAGGGAGGCAATGCCGTAACGGCCGAGGCCTACGGTCTCGGATACTGGACTCTGGAGTTCGAGTATCTTCTCGGCTACCGTCTCACGGCAGGTGAGGAAGTCCTCCTTAAGGATATATGCGATTACCACCACCTCTCGGGGACCCCGTCAGAGGTGATCTCCAAAGCGCCCGGTCTCTTTACCGTGACGCAGAACGAGGACGGGGAATATGTGGTCAAGGCTCTGAGCGCTTTCGGCGGAGCAGAGCTTGAGCTGTGGTACGACGGAGTGAAATACTCCGTAATGCTCGACGCTGTCCCCGGTGAAGGTGCAGCGGAAGAAGAGGAAGCGAAAGACGCTGAAGAGGCGGAAGAAACCGAGGAAGAAGCTGAAGAAGCGGAAGAGGGTTACCGTATTGCATTTACTGCCACTGAAGGCGGCAAGGTGGCCTTTGCTCCGGAGGCCGGCGCAGAAGCCGAGCTCAAGGACGGCCTCGAACAGAGAATAAAAGCAACATCCGATCTGAAGGATGTAATCGCGGTGGCCGATGAGGGATATACCTTCAAGGGCTGGATGTATAAAGGCGAAAAATTCCACGAAGGAGCAGCATTCACTTGGGCAAATGTCCCCATGCTCGAGGACTCCGGATTTGTCGCCGCGTTCGTAAAGACATATTATGAAGCAACGACCGAAAGCGGCGTCACCGTCAGCGTGACGGCGCCTGTCGGCGCCTTCCCCGAAGGCACCGTGATGAAGGTCAGGGACATAGAGGCTGACGATGAAGTTCTCGACGCGGTCAAGAGCGCTGTTGCGGACGGATCTGTTGTCCGCAAGGTCCAGGCCGTCGATATAAGCTTCTGGGCAGGCGGAGTGGAGATAGAGCCGAACGGAAAGATACAGGTGAAGATCACATCGGATCTTATCCGCGAAGCCACGACTCCCCAGATCGTCCATGTCCCCGACGCCGAGGATACGGACAGCAAAGCAAAGGTAATGAACGCCGATCCCGTTGCGGAAAATTCCGACGAGATGAGCTTCGAGTCCGACATGTTCTCCACCTACGTCGTCGCGGAGGTTCTGGAGACGGAGCACATAGACGCCTTCGGCAACGTCTATGATGTGATCGTCACATATACGGAAGAAGCGAAGATCCCCGAAAACTCTAAGGTAGTCGTCAAAGAGTACGCCGAGGATTCAGCGGAATATATAAACGCGCGCGATGCCCTTATTGCCGACAAGATCGCAAAGGGCGAGGAAGTAGATCCGGAAAGCTTCAATATTGCGGTATTGGATATATCCATAGAGGGTCCGGACGGCGCGAAGATCGAGCCGGGTGAATCCGTGCACGTGGATCTGAAGATAAAGAGCTTGCCCAATGTCGACGATATAACAAAAGTCGCGGGCACTATTGAAGTACAGCATTTTGATGAGAGCACGGGTGAAGTTGAGATCAAGACCGTGGCCTCGGGCGACAAAGTTGAAGTCGCCGATTCCGCCGTCGCGGCAGGATTCGATGTAGACAGTTTCTCGACATTTACGCTGACATGGGGCGAGAATGACGAATACAGTGCAACTATCCACTTCATTGAACTGAAAGAAGATGGTACTTATACTGAGCTGGCTGACTCAGTAAATCTGGATACAAGCGCCGGAACCATCAGTTTGAGTACTACTTTCCCGGGAACAGCAGATAAAGATTATCGTTGTGTCGGCGCATATTACAGCACAGCCTCGGTGACAAATCCGGCGGATGAAGCTGTTGACGTTGATGTTTTACTGAAAAAAGCGAATAATGGCACATGGCAGTGCACACCAGTAGACGGCGAAACTCAAGAACCTATAACGATTGCGAACGGAAGTCATATCTATGCGTCATACAAGTTGTTTACACCGGCCGGAGGCACACCGGAAACCGGTGATGCAAGTGCTATTAAGCCGGATTCTTATAAAAATGTTAAGGATAACGGTGACGGAACTTATACTGTCAGGCTGGATATTGCTGGTCATCAGCAGGATAAAAAGCAGGAGGCAAATATACTGCTGATCTTTGACCGTACCTCAAGCATGGTTGACAACAATATGGGTACTGTCACAAGGTTCGAAGCGGCGAAAAGCGCGGTTCATACGCTGGTGACCGCACTGAATCCGGGGGAGACTTCGAATAAGAACCCCATAAATATTTCGGTCATGTCGTTTGCCAGATCTGCAGACGCGACTTATGTGAGCTGGACAAAGAATGGGAGCGCTATAACCGATTTCACAGATGCTCTTGTGGCTGCGCCATCCGGTGCGGTACAAGGCGGCGGCGGAACAAACTGGGAAGCCGCGTTTGACATGGCCAAAACTATTCTTCAAGATGCACCTGCTTTTCCGACTTATCTGGTTTTCCTGACGGACGGCAACCCGACGATCTATGTTGGTTCTAATACAATCCGTAATGCAACTCAGGATTCGCAGGAATACACCAGAGCCAGAACGTCAGCTTCGGGAGTTTCGGCATCGATTCCGATTTATGGAATCCTCTGTGCAAATCAAAATGACGGCCCGCTGCTCAATACTCTGATGACGCAACTGGCAACAGCAACTTATGGCAGCCATGAAACGCACTATGTTCTTGCGAATAATCAGACAACACTGGAAGAAACTTTCGAAAATATAGGAAATACTATTGTTGCCAATCTTGGTGCCTCGAGCGCCTCCACCAATGACGGTGTAACATCCTTGTCCACCACCAGCGCTACAAGCGGAGCTGCCGGCGCCTTTAAGTATTACAAAACGCCCACCCCTACTGATCCTGCCCCGACAGCAGAGAACCCGATTCCGGAGAGTCAACTTGTTGCGTGGAGTGATGCTCCCGCTGCATCCTATAGCTCTGCAAGCGGCGTCACCTGGGATCTTTCATCCGTCGGAATGCTGGAGAACAATGTTACCTATACGCTGGAGTTTACGGTGTGGCCCAGTCAGGCGGCCTATGACCTGATTGCCGACCTGAATAACGGTATTAAGAAATATTCGGAGTTGGATGACGCAACGAGGGCTCAGGTCTATGAGAGCGACGGAGTTTACTATCTGAAGACCAATACCAACTTTGATACATCTTATTCTTTCCAAAATACTGTTTACAATGACACTGGAGAAACGGGAACATCCGGCAATATGGCGCTGACAACGGATGAAGTTTCAGCGACAAAAGTATGGGACAACCTTCTTGACTCCAGACAAATGTCGGAGGATATGCCGACGATTACACTTTGGGTTTCCAAGGGTGGCGAACCGTATTACAAAGTTGAGTTGAATGAGGATAATAATTATACCGTCAGCGGCATTGATATCTCCTGCGGTGTCCTCGTCAGTGCGGAGCATGCTGCGGCGCAGGCGTTGAATACTTCAAACTACGCTTCCGTCCCCGGGCCGGGCGGTACCACTTATTATCTTCTGGAGACAGGTCATGACTATTCCATGATCGAAGGCGGAACCGGAGCGCACTATTATGACTTGACTGCCGACGTATATCGGCCGATGGTTATTGACGGTACCGAAAAAATGCTGGTCAAGGTTGATGCAGCCGGTACTGACACTTATACGATCGATGGCGAGTATTTTAAAGCGACGAATACAACAAGTCTGATCACGGCAGTGAACCACCGCCGCAGCTGGCTGAACCTGACCAAGACTCTTGATGAGACTCCTCCGGCAGGAACACTCTTTGAGTACACGATTAAGTTTACTGTTCCTGAAGAAGTAATAGCAAGTGCTCCGGATGTTGAACCGTATATCTTCTTCCAGGTCAGGGATTCGGAAAACCATACGGTTCCCGCGGGCAATATTACAACAACAGCAACTCGATATAATGAAACTAATTATTTCTATGCTACGAGTGGAACATCATTTACCCTTTCCATCGAAAAGGGGTGGAATGTCCGTTTCCTGAACCTGGCCAAGGGAACGACGTATACAATTACTGAAACAGATACGGATGCGGATGTACATGAATTCGTCAGCGTTGTCGGAACAGGAAGGATCAACGATGCCCAGGGCGGTCAAGGCAGCTGGACTCCGATAACATATAACCCGTCCGTTTCCGGGGCGACAATCACCGGGGATATTCCACAGGCGAACACGGACTTTACTGTAACGTATAAGAATAAACTTGTGGCAACGAGCGTATATGCGACAAAAGAGTGGGTGAATGCCGACGGTTCAAACACTCCGCCTGAAGGTGCAAGCGTGGGATTCACGCTGTATGAAAACGGCGAAAAAACAGACTATACGGTAACGCTGAATGGAGAAGAGGACACGGCCCCGACGGGGACAGCTCCTGCGGGCTACGAGAGTGAAGCCTGGAAGGCAACGTTTGTGAATCTGCCGATGTATGACAGTACCGGCGATGTGATAGAATATACTATAGCGGAGACGGTGCCCTATGCACCCTATGTGCCGAGCACGACAGAACCGGTTGCAAGCGGCGGCGTGATCACGAACACCTATAAAGCAGAAGGGACAGCAGAGATCACGGTAACCAAGGAGATCTCGGGCGCGGCATGGCCGTCCGGCAAGACGCTGACCCTCTTCTTAGGTTATTCTCATCCGATCGAGATGAT
>CAMZHU010000091.1 GCA_947306975.1 uncultured Clostridia bacterium
TCGTTCATCAGTTCGATCGTGACAGGCACCGGAGAAGTGCGCTTAAGCGCCTCCATGAAGTTTACATAATCTTTCACACCCCCGTGCAGATCAGAGGCCAGCTGCGGCAGGGGTCTTCCCTCCGTCTGGGACACGTCGAAGACCGTGACCGGCCTGAACGCCGGCACTTTTATCTCCTTTTCCTCCATAACGGGTCTTCCCTCAGCGTCCAGGACCGGGAGCTTAGTCGCCGGATCTGTCTTTGCCTCTCTCACAGTTTTCTTGTAAGGCGCCGGCGCTATGATCTTTATGCCGTGCTGATCCTGCATCACGTTTCTTCCCAGTTTGTCCCGCCAGGTACTGTAGCTCGCCACTCTGGTGGCCTCCGGCATCTGCATATATATGAGCATCTGATTGTTAAGGCTGTACCGGTGGAATCTGGACATCGTCTTCAGGTACTGCCTGTACCTGTCGCTCTCGAAAAGCTCCCCTATCCCCGTCTCGATGGAGCCCAGTATCTCCTTGAGTCTGTCCCTGTTGTTCTTCAGTTCTATGCTGTCTGTCTCAGGCATTTATCCGTCCTCCTATGTCTTCTGTATCACGCGCTTGAATTTAAGAGCGCTGTTCTCTATATACTCGTCGATAAGCCTGTTCTCTTCCTTCGTCTCGGCGTATGCCGTAACGGTTATGGTCTTTCTGCCCCAGTCCCTCGTGTAACTGTCCGACGCCACATTGGTTATATGCCTGGACGCCAGGAAATCCCGGAACTCCTGCATGGCTGTCCTGTCGTCGCACATCACCACGTTCACGTACGTCCGGTCCTTCGACAGCCTGTTTCCAAGCGCCACGGCCAGAAAACAGCCGGCCCCGCCCGCTGCGGAGATCACGGCGATGGCGAGGTCGCTGTCGTCTGTCAGAACGTTCTTTATGAGGTAGAAATAGATGAGGTCGGAAACGGCCACCATCAGTCCCGCCAGAAGGCTCCTGTTTCGCTGGACCAGGATCGTCTTGCCGGTGGACAGCATGTTGCTCAGAAGCTTCGCTGTGAAGAGCACTGCGCACCAGAGGATCGACGCCGTCAGTCCTCCGTTCAGGTTCATTCTTCCTCCTCTTCCTCCGTGTCGTATTCATCCTCTTCTTCGCCGAAATCGTAGTCGTCAAGATCCGCGCCGCCCCGCGTGTCGGGACGTTTCTTTCTCAGGAAGAACCACCAGAAGGCCACGCCGCATACGAGCAGGACGAGGATGATCACGGCTATGACCGTCCGGGAACTGTCCTGTTTTGCAGGAACAGTGACTGTCGTCGTTTTCTGTTCCCCATCTACCGTGGACTGTTTCGTCTGCGCTTTCTTCGTCTCCTTGCCGGTACACTCGCTCAGATCGTTCCTGCACACCGGGCAGTCCGTATCCACCTTCCCCGCCTCGCAGTGATCGCTGCAGGTACAGGTCGTTTCGGTCTTCCCATTTCCATCGTCCAAAAGGGCCAGAAGGTCGGACTCGTCCACCAGATTGAGGAAATACACGTTCTCGGTGTCCCCGGACCGGTCGATGATTATATAGAATACGTTGCCGTTCTTCGTCTCCACGGTTATGAACTGTTTGTCCCTGAGGACAGTCTTGTCCTGAACGGTGTAGCTCTCGTCCTGGAGGATGTCGTCCACGAGAGTCATGTTCCCCGACGGAGTCAGAGCTCCGCCCAGGAAAGTGGTGAACCCGGATATCCAGCTGTCCAGCTTCTCGGCGTCAACGTCCCATACGATGCCGCCTTCGCCGGGATCTGCCGACGGTGACTGCACGGATTCCGTCGAGATGTTTATGACGTCGACGGGTCCCTGCGCCGTGCCTCCGTTCTCGTCCGAATAGTACCCGTCAGCCAGGGCGGGCATGGAAAAAGCCGCGGCGCAGCAGATAAGCGCAAGCGCCGCGGCCAGGAGCCGTATCTTATTCTTCTTCATTCTTATCCTCCTTGCAGAATTCAGGCGGCACGGACGCCGTGGGGTCCTTTTTCAGTATCCACTGCACCTCCGCCAGCTGTTCGATCGACAGTCCGTATTCCCGGTCGTCCCCGCGGACAGCTGTGTTCTCCATTCCTTTGATCTTATAGTCGAGCCTTCTCAGTTCCAGCCTAAGGCTGTCGATCTTGCCTCTGAGCGCCGCGCGCTCCTCCCTCAGTTTCCCGATATCTTTTTCCATGCTTGTATCAGCCTCCTTTACGGTTCCGGCAGCCTGCCGTAGGAATAAAAGTGCGCCTGCCAGTAGCTGCCGCTTAAGTCCGCGTACTGTATGGGGTCCCCGCAGTGTATCATCATGCCGTTCCCGACATAGATCCCAACGTGGGAGATGAAGTCTGTGTCGTAGGTCCCGATGAAGAAGACGAGATCCCCCGGCCTGACGCTTCCGGCTGATACCGGCGAGCACATATAGTACAGGCCTTCCGCCCCTTCTCTCCCGAAGTCCCATCCGTATCCGCAGTTGTTGCAGACCCAGGACACGAAGCCGGAGCAGTCGAAGGACGTCGACGGGTCGGAACCTCCCCAGACATAGGGAAAGCCGAGATACTTCTCGGCTTCGGTTATCATGAGGGCGAACCTTTCGTCCGCCATGGCGGAGTCAGGTATATCGTATTTCTCGTATTCAGTTTCGTAGTATCTCCTGACGTAGTCCGATTCTGGGAACAGATCCGGCCTGTTGCCTAAAGAGTCCATATACATCGCGTACATGGAAAGCTGGTCGTGGGACATGATATACACCGGCACGTGGGACAGGTTGAAGTTCTCGAGAGTCACCGTGCACGTGCGGTATTCATAGGGCACCTGAACGGCATAGTCATATTCGGTCTCGCGGTATTCCCCTGCCGAAGAGTCGTACACGAGTTTCGTCCCGGTGCGCGTCTCCGTCCTGTACCTCGTTTCAGATACCACGTCCTCGATCAGGATATACTGTTTCTCGAACAGCGTTTCTAGAGTCCCGCCTATCTCGTCTATGGTCCATTCGCCGCCCTGCAGGGCCGTAACGGCTGAAATTAGGACGTACGGGTCGTGCTTTATCTCGTCGATATCGAAATGATACTCGTCGTAATCGTGGGTCTCCTCATAGGTCTCCAGTCTGATCCTCAGTTCTTCTTCCATCTCGCAGTACGCCGCCTCGGCGGCCAGCATGTCTTCGTCCTCCAGAGGATAAGTAGATGCGTTCACCGTGGATGAGAGTCCCTGGAACATCACCGAGCACGAAGATACCGTGGACGAGAATACGATGATCAGTGCGAATACCGCGGCGACAGCCGCCAGAACTTTCCTTCTGCCCGCAGTTCGAATTCGGGTCCGACTCTTTCTCTTTCTTTTTACAGCTCTTCTGGTGAAGATCGTATTTCCGACTCTTTTTTCTCCGTCTCTTTCGGTCCTCGCGCGTACGTATTCCTTTTTGATCACTTTTTTCTGCTGATCTGCCGGGCGTCGGACTTCACTGCTTTGACTTCTCTGGCCTTCGCGTTCTGTTCCGCCTGAACGGTGAGCGCTCTCCGCTATCTTAAGCGTGCCCCGCGCAGTCTCCGACGCGGTGACCGCCGTATCCTCTGCCGGATCCGAGCCGGTATCCCGGACCGATCTCCGTGCCGTTTCATAAGCGGCCACTGTCGACGCGTTCACGGCGGAATGCGCAAGTTTGGAAGGCGGTCTGGCTCTGATGAACTGAAGACGGGTTACTGCTTTACCGTTTTGATTTTTCAGGTTGACTCACCTCCGTTTCTTTTGAAGATGTTATCTGGTCAACTTCTTCCTAGTTTTGGATAAACAAAAACTCCCAACTGTTTAGGTCGGAGTTTTTGCCAGCAACAGTTTCAAAACGTTGCTAAAGGAAAAAGTGTATTCGGCGTAAGCCTAGCTTGACTACTTGTTGTGATACAAAGTAGTATTCTACAAATGAACATAAAAAAGTCCGGGAATGTAATGGTATCATTCCCGGTTTACTTTTCATCAGAAAATACTATAAATACTATCTTTCTAAACCATTGATACCGGCTGTATGCGCAAGCCGTATGATAGTTTTCTGATTGTAATACCTGTCTGCATAATGCAAAAGCTTTTCATATGACAATCCGTTCCGTTTAATATGGTCTGCGAGGATCTTATATGGGTCCTGTGCATCTACGGGTGATTTGTCCATAAGTTCAAGCGCATCCAGGACCTGAAGATATGCCTTGTTTTCAGCATTCACCGTAGTCTTTGGCGGACAGACCGACACTCCGAGCCTGTTGTCATATCTGGTACAGTCTTTTGCGGCATTAGTTGCAAAAAGCCGTTCTGCGGGCATCTGTGTAGTAAGCCCCAGGTCATGAAGCAGGTTCAGTCCGGTCTCGTATCCGTTATTCGGGAGAAGATATCTGTCGGCTATCAGTTTCTCTCTGCTGATCCCCGTCTCACCAAACGGCGTTTCAACGGTACGGTAATATATGCCTTTACGATAACAACGCAGATCCGGCATCAGACCGTTTTCCATGATGCGCTTGACGGCTACGGCTGTGGCCCCAGCTGCCTTTTTCCTTTCTATCCCATAATATCCGGCTACGGAGTCGGCGATCTCGGAAGTATAGATCGGCTTGTTCTGAACCTGTCTTTCCAAATAATCACGTATATACTCTATATAAGTCACGCGAGGCACCTCTTGATATATTATTCTCGTATCTTGCTTTTAAACTACGTTTACAAAATATCATTCGGCGCCGTACTTGTCAACAGCTCAAGTAACCGTCACCACGGACTCTCCGGTCTGTTCGTTCGGCTTCGTCGTCATTATGCGGTACAGCTCCGTATCCTTCGGGAACCTGTCCACGAATGGCAGTATTATATTGCCGTAGAACAGCAGTCCCTCGCCTTCCGAGGAATGGGTGACGTAGGAGAGCTGGTACGGCGAAATGTTCAGCTGTTTGGCCAGGATCTGCCGGTCGCCCGCGGCCTGGTTGAGCATATAGATATAGTCGGAGTTCTCGAAGATGTTCTCGATCTCCTGACTGGCCAGCAGGTCCTTTACGTTCTGCGTGATGCCGGTCGGGATGCCGCCCCATTTGCGGAAGCGTTTCCAGATCTCCA
>CAMZHU010000092.1 GCA_947306975.1 uncultured Clostridia bacterium
CTTGGCTCCGGGAAGATGCCCTCCCATACCGGGCTTGGTGCCCTGGCCTATCTTTATCTCGATGGCGTCGGAGGAACGGAGGTTCTCGTCCGTAACGCTGTACTTGTTGGGGATGTACTCGAAAATGTATTTGTAGGCAGCCGCCTTCTCCTCCGGCAGTATGCCTCCCTCGCCGCTGCACATGGCGGTCTTCGCCATGGCGCTGCCCTTCGCCAGGGCCACCTTTATCTCGCGGGACAGAGCGCCGAAGGACATGTGGGATATGAATACCGGATTCTCGAGTACCATCGGCTTCGCCGCATTCTTACCTATAACTGTGGTCGTGTCGACGGGATCGCCGTCGAGCAGAGGCGGGGGATCGAGCTGTGCTCCGAGCAGGAGGATATCGTCCCAGCCGGGCATGGGCATGAGCGTGCCCATCGCGCCGTCGATGCTCTTGCCGGATACGGCCATCTCATGGATCTCGGCCATATAGCGGCAGTTCCTGTCGGTGCGGGCGAACTGAGGGTCATAGGCCAGGTCTCCCGCAGGTGCTGAAGGCGCCGGGGCAGGTGACTCCGGTTCGCCGGATACCAGTTCGAATTTGGAGATGGGCTGCTTGCATATGGGACAGCAGTCGAGCTCGGAGAGCTTTCTGCCTTCCTTTTCCTCGTCGAAGATCATTCCGCAGATCGTGCATTTGTATACCGCCATATCTATCCTCCTATATCCAGTCGTGCCTGTCTGACAGTCTTCCTTACATACAATGATTCTGCTTTACGGAACGGGTTTTGTCAAGTGCCGGGCGGGCGTCACGCCCTCTTTCACGGGCGCTGTGCGCCCGCCCTTGATTTTCCGCCTTCCCGAGATTATAATGAACGTCATCACGCCGGGATCCGATCCCTGCGGAACAGGAAAGAAAACAATGAAACGCATCCTCGGATTCTTTAAAAAGGAACCGGTGCTGACCGCGGCCTGGGTGCTCGCGGCGGCGTCCGCGTTCTGGGTAAAACCGAATAAAGACTACCTGACATATATAGACTGGCGTTCGCTCTGCATCCTCTGGAGCCTCATGGCAGTCATGCAGGGATTCAGGGAAAACGGCGTGTTCGACGTCATAGGGGAGCGCCTGCTCAAGCGGACGGACACGGTCAGACAGCTCGCCGTCACGCTCGTCGCGCTCTGCTTCTTCGGAAGCATGCTTATGACGAATGACGTCGCCCTCATCGCTTTCGTGCCGTTCACGATAGCAACGCTTTTAAGCTGCGGAAGGCGGGAGGCGATCATCCCGGTCGTTGTGATGCAGACGGTGGCCGCCAACATGGGCAGCATGCTCACTCCGATCGGCAGTCCGCAGAACCTGTATCTGTACGCCGCCTCCGGCTGCTCCGTCGGGGAGTTCATCATGATCATGCTCCCGTATTGCGCCGCGTCGGCGGTGCTGCTCGCCGTCGGGGTGCTGGTCCTGAAGGGCGGAAAAAAGAAGGCCGATCCGGCGGTCAGTCCGACCCGCCCCGTTATACTGTCGAAGCGGAACCTCGTTCTGTACGTCATCCTTTTCTGCGCGTCGCTGCTGACAGTGGCGAGGATCCTGCCTTATTACATCTCCGCCGGGCTCGTCCTTATAGTGGCGCTCGCCGTGCAGCGCAAATCGCTCCTCAGCGTCGATTATTCGCTGCTTTTCATATTCATCGGGTTCTTCATCTTTACGGGGAACGTGGGGAACATCCCCGAGATAAAGGAACTGCTGACGGGAGCGGTGGCCGGACGCGAGAAGCTTTTCGGCATACTGATGAGCCAGGTCATAAGCAACGTGCCCGCGACGCTCCTCCTCAGCGAGTTCACGGACGACTACAGGTCCCTTCTGACCGGAGTGGACATAGGCGGGCTGGGGACGCTCATAGCGTCCATGGCGAGCCTTATCTCGTACAAGTACTACGCCAGATCGCCCGGAGCGCAGAGAGGCAGGTACGTTCTCGACTTCACTCTCGTGAGCATAGTCTTCCTCGCCGTGCTCGTGCCGTTGTCCGTTATCATCTGAAAAGCGCCCTCCCGGGCGCTTTTTTCATGCCCGGATCTTTCCGGAGGGCATTTCACACAAGGTTCACATTGACGTTTTATTTTAATATTGAAAATGTATCAGTGCGGCTTTCAGCCGCAAAAAGCGGAGAAAAACATGAAAAAACTTATCAGCAGCGAACACTATCTGCTGCCCTGCAGGCTGGACAACTGGATAAGGCTCCTTTCCCAGAACGGGTTCCATATAAGGCCGGGCAGGATACCGCAGGCGCTCTGGATATCGCTGGTGTCGCTCGTCCTCAGCCCCTTCGCCCTTGCGGAGGCGCTCATATACGGAAAACGCATAAAAGAGACGAAGATAGAGAAGGGCCCGCTGTTCGTCATCGGACACTGGCGGTCCGGTACGACGTATCTGCAGAACGTGCTGTCCCGCGACCCGCAGTTCGGATGGTTCGATCCCGTTCACACGACCACCTTCAGCAACAGCCTTCTCCTCGGATGGCTCGTCGGCCCTCCGCAGAGGAAGCTCCTCAAGAACGCCCGCCCGATGGACAACCTTAAATACGGCCTCGACCTTCCGATGGAGGAGGTCTTCGCGCAGGCGAACATATCCACGAACGCCATAATCCAGATGCTCACGTTCCCGCGCCTGTACAGGAGATACTTCGAGGCGGCCTTCGTCACCACGCTTCCGGAGAAGGAACAGCGCGACTGGTTCCGTTCATACAGGTACATCATTAAGAAGATGACCTACGCGTGCGGCGGAAGGACGCTGATACTCAAGAGCCCGGACAACACGTGCAGGGCCGGACTGCTGCTCAAAGAGTACCCGGGCGCGAAGTTCATAAACATCCACCGCGAGCCCTATGTCACGATAATGTCGACCATCAACATGTTCAGGATCGAGACAGACGTCTTCTCACTGAACGATCCCCCGGAAGGCGATTACCAGGAGATGATGGAGGACGCCATCATAGAGATCTTCGAACGCATGTACCGCGGGCTCTTCGCCCTGGAGGAGAAACTTCCGAAGGGCGTCATATACGACATTGCCTACGACGATTTCGTCAGGGATCCGGTGGGCAGCCTGAAAGACATCTACGGCGAGCTGGGCATCGACGGCTTCGAGGAGGCGCGCCCGCGCTTCGAGAGCTACATCGAGAGCCTCGGCCACTACAAAAAGAACCATTTTGAATTATACGAGCGTCTCAGGAAGAAGATAAACGCAAAGCTCGGATTCTACTTCGAGCACTACGGCTATGAGATGCGCACGGAAGAGATAGAGGAGAACTGAGACTATGGATCATCTCGACAAGCTTGAGGCAAAGAGCGTACACATCCTCAGGGAAGCTTACGCCGCCTTCGACAATCTCTGCATGCTCTGGTCGATCGGAAAGGATTCGACGGTGCTGCTGTGGCTCGCCCGCAAGGCGTTCTACGGCCACGTCCCGTTCCCCCTCGTCCATATAGACACCCACTTCAAGATCCCGGAGATGATAGAGTACCGCGACAGGCTCGCGAAGGAATACGGCCTCTACATGGTGTACGGCGAGAACAGGGAGGCCCTCGACAGCAAACAGACCTTCCCGGACGGCGCGGTATCCCGCGTCGAGTGCTGCCGTCTCCTCAAGACCGAGGCCCTGACGAACACGCTGAACGGCAGCTGGCCGCGCTACAGGCTCAATCTGCAGACCGGCGAGTACGAGAGGGACACCAACACCGCACAGTACACCGGCGTCATAGTCGGCGCGCGCTCCGACGAAGAGGGCTCGCGCTCCAAGGAGCGCTACTTCTCGCCCAGGGACAAGAACAACGACTGGGACATAGACGACCAGCCGCCCGAATTCTGGAACCAGTTCAAGACGGACTTCGCTCCGGGCACCCACGTCCGCATCCATCCTCTGCTCGACTGGACGGAGCTGAACATCTGGGAGTACATAGACCGCGAGAACATCCCGACGGTCTCCCTCTACTATAACCAGGGCGACGGCACGCGCTACCGCAGCCTCGGCTGCGCGCCCTGCACGGGACCCATTAAATCCGAGTCCCGCAACCCCAAGGAGATAATAGAAGAGCTGCGCACAGGCGCGCTCTCGAACATAGCGGAACGCAGCGGAAGGGCCCAGGACAAGGAAGACGGCGGCGGGCTCGAGACACTGCGCCGCAACGGCTACATGTGATCGGAGGCGGCGGTATGGAAAGAACGGACGAGATACTGAACATCGTCACCGTCGGTCACGTGGACCACGGCAAGAGCACGGTCATCGGCAGGCTCCTGGCAGACGCGAACGCCCTGCCGGAGGGGAAACTGGAGATGATCCGCGAGAACTGCAGACGGAACTCGAAGCCTTTCGAGTACGCGTTCCTTCTCGACGCGCTGAAGAACGAGCAGGCCCAGGGCATAACCATCGACACGGCGCGCTGCTTTTTCAAGAGCGACAAGAGGAACTACATAATCATCGACGCGCCCGGCCATATCGAGTTCCTCAAGAACATGGTCACGGGAGCTTCCCGCGCGGAGGCGGCGCTCCTGGTCATCGACGCTTCCCGCGGCGTGGAGGAGAACACCCGCCGTCACGGCTATTTCCTCTCGATGCTGGGCATAAGGCAGGTCGCCGTCCTGGTGAACAAGATGGACCTGGTGGGCTACAGCGAACGGGTATTCACGGACATACGCAGCGAGTACGTCGAGTTCCTCAAGAAGATAAAGATACATCCGGAGTCCTTCATCCCTGTGAGCGGCATGGAGGGCGACAACGTCGCCATCCGTTCGGAGCGCATGCCCTGGTACTCGGGCCCCACGGTCCTCGAACAGATGGACGCTTTCCGGACGGTGCCGGAGCCGGAGCGCATGCCGATGCGTCTCCCGGTGCAGGGCGTATACAAGTTCACCGAGAACAACGACAGCCGCAGGATAATAGCCGGGACCATGGAGTCAGGCTCCGTCAGGGCGGGCGACGCGATAGTCTTCTATCCCTCCGGGAAGAAGACTCACGTCAAGT
>CAMZHU010000093.1 GCA_947306975.1 uncultured Clostridia bacterium
CGGCGGCTCAGGTCCTTTACCTGAACTGCCGCGGGTCTTCTAATTTTTTGAGCGTCAGGCGTCGGCGTTGACCGCTGCCTTTCTCTGGAAGAACTTAACTATCTCTACTATCGGGATGATGCACACGGCAAGCGCGATAGCAACTGCGTACTGGGGAAGCGAGAGCTGCGCAAATCCGAAAGCTTTCGCCAGGAACGGTACAAGGACTACGGCCGCTGTACATACGAAGCTCACCGCGCCGGCCAGGATAAGCATCTTATTGACGTTGCCTATCGTGAACGCGCTGCCCCGCTGAGAGCGCATGTTGAAGCTATGGAAAACTTCAGACATGCTCATGGTAATGAACGCCATCGTAGTGCCTACGAGCGAATTCGTGATCTCAAATACACCTGTCTCCATATAGTGCCCGATCAAGAAGGCGGCCATGGTCAGCAGTGCCACCAGACACCCCTGATACAGTATATCGAATCCCATACCTCCGGCAAAGATACCGTCCTTCGGATCACGCGGCCGACGGTTCATGATGTTCCGCTCAGCTTTCTCCATTCCCAATGCAAGCGCGGGGAACGTATCGGTTATAAGGTTTATCCAAAGAAGATGGACCGGACCGAGTATCGTAAATCCGAGCATCGTGGCGGCAAAAATCGCCAGGACTTCGCTCATATTTGATCCAAGAAGGAACTGTATCGCCTTGCGGATGTTGTCATATATCCTCCGCCCCTCTTCGACCGCGCTCACGATCGTGGCGAAGTTGTCGTCCGCAAGGACCATGTCCGCGACGTTCTTGGTCACGTCCGTACCGGTTATGCCCATTCCAACGCCGATGTCCGCGGCTTTGATCGAAGGTGCGTCGTTCACGCCGTCGCCGGTCATGGCGGCAACGTAACCGGCGCCGCGCCATGCATTTACGATTCGCGTTTTGTGCTCCGGCTGCACGCGTGCGTATACGCTTATGTTTCTGAACCTTTTTGCGTATTCCTCGTCACTCATCTCACTGAGCTGCGCCCCGGTGATGGCCTCGTCGCCCTCCCTCAGGATGCCCAGATCCTTAGCTATCGCCGCCGCTGTCGCAATATGGTCTCCGGTTATCATTATCGGACGTATGCCGGAGGACTTGCATTCCTCGATTGCCGCTTTTACCTCGGGCCGCACAGGGTCGATCATGCCGACGAGTCCGATATAACACAGTCCCTGCTCAAGAGAATCCGGTGAAAAGTCGTCCGGGCGTCCGTCCCATCTGCGCACGGCGCACATAAGGACGCGCAGGGCCCTGTCGGCCATCTCCTTGTTCTCTCCAAGGATCTGTTCGCGGACACCATCATCAAGCGGTACTGGTGCGCCGTCTTTCAGGTAGTGCGTGCAGCATCTGAGCAGGTCGTCCGGAGATCCCTTGGTGTACTGTATTACACCGTCAGCCGTCTCGTGGACGGTGCTCATCATCTTTCTAAGGCTGTCAAAAGGCGCTTCTCCGATTCTGGGTTCTGCCTCTTTAAGGTCGCCCTTCGGCATGCCGAGTCTGGCAGCATAGTCGGTGAGAGCGCATTCAGTCGGTTCACCTACGGAGACCTCAGCCTCCGCGTCGTATTCCGCGTCCGAACAGAGCGCTAGAGCCTTGGCGAGCAGCTGTTCATCCGTTCCACGGTATTCTACGACCGTCATCTTGTTCTGCGTGAGCGTTCCGGTCTTGTCGCTGCAGATGATCTGCGCACATCCGAGCGTCTCTACAGCGGTCAGCTTTCTGATTATGGCTTTCCGGCGGCTCATATTCGTAACGCCGATAGACAGGACGACAGTCACCACGGCTACAAGGCCTTCGGGGATCGCCGCAACTGCGAGGCTGACGGCTATCATGAATGTATCCAGCAGCACATCACGTGAAAAACTGCCGGCCCGCAAAAGACCTACTGCGAATATGACGGCGCATATGCAGAGAACGAGCACTGTGAGGACCTTGCTCAGCTGCTTGAGTTTCAGCTGCAGCGGAGTTTGTCCCTCCTCGGCTTTTGATATCGCATCGGCGATCTTGCCCATCTCGGTATCCATACCGGTCGCCGTTATCACGGCAGCACCTCGGCCGTAAGCTGCGCTGCTGCCCATGTAAACCATATTCTTTCTGTCGCCCAGCGGTACGTCGCCTGCCCTGGCCGAGATGGGATCAGTAGTTTTGTCAACGGGCACGCTCTCTCCCGTCAGAGCGGATTCCTCGATCTTCAGGCTCGCGCAGTCGATGAGCCGTCCGTCCGCCGGCACGGCGTCGCCTGCTTCGAACAGAACGACATCGCCGACAACGACATCGCTGCTGTGTATGCGAACTACCTGACCGTCACGCAGCACCCGGCTCTCAGACGCGGCCATCTCCTGCAGCGCATCGATCGCTTTCTCCGCCTTGCTCTTCTGGTATACGCCGAGGATGCCGTTCAGCACCACGACGACCAGTATGATGATGACGTCGGCATACCCTTCTCCGGAGTAGAAAGAGGTTATCCCTGAAATGACCGCCGCGACTATCAGTATGATTATCATAGGGTCGGTCAACTGGGAGAAGAACTGTTTTATAACAGAGTCCTTCTTCGCTTTAGCCAGCGCATTGGGCCCATTCTCGCTCAGCCGCTTTGCCGCTTCGTCCGCTGTAAGGCCGCTCTCGGAGGAGCGCACCTCGGAAATGACGTCGCCGGCACTTTCAAGATAATACTTCATACATCTCAACCTTTCATCAGGCGGGGAAAAACCAATATTGCCTATTGTTCAGTATACTGTCTACGATGATTCTATTCAATATAAACAATGCGAAGAACCCGTATTTTCGTGACTATTTGCCGTTCGCCGACGTTGAAAGAACCTGTGCGCTGTGGTAAACTGTCACTAAACTAAATAATCATAATGATCGGAGGAAAAGCCGATGTCATTTGACGCTGAAAAATTCTATAACGACCTGGATGAATCCTACGGCCGCTATGACAACGATGCTACGGAACGTTTCATGCTCGACACGCTGGAATCTGTAAAAGGGGATGCGCGTGCGGAGACCGCTGTTCTTAATGAGCTCGGTTGCTTTTATCGCAACACCAGCAAATGGCAGCAGTGTATTGATTCCTTCTCAAAACTCATCAAGGTAATGGAAGATAACGGCGAAGCCGGCACGGAGGATTACGCCCTGGCAATGCTGAACAGAGCCGGTTCCTATCGCATAATGGGCGAATACGAGAAAGCGATCGAGGCCTTTGGCCATGTAAAGGATCTTCTTGATAAACTCGGCTGCGCGGATCCGTACTCATACGCAAGTCTCAACAACAACACCGGCCTCGCCTATCACGGCAAGGGCGACTATGAAAAAGCCGCGGAGTGTTTCGAACGCGGGCTGCAGTACCTGCCTGATATTCCGGATAACATCACGGAAAAAGCAACTAACCTCGCAAACCTCGCCGCAGCGTACTGGTACTGCGGAAAGCGCGACCTGGCTAACGAGAAGCTCGACGCCGCGCTTGAGATCTTCAAAGACCTCGACGGCGGGATGAATGCCCATTACGCCGGCGCGCTCAACACAAAGGGGGTCTTCCTGTACACGATGGGCGATTACGCCGGCGCCGCAGAGAAGTTCGAGGCCGCCATCGAGAGAACGAGACTCATCTTCGGTGAGAACAAGGAATACGTCTCCGGCTGCCGCAGCCTTGCATCAACGTATTCGAAGCTCGGCAACAACGAAAAGGCGGCCAGCTACCTTGCCAAAGCAGAAGAGGTCGCCAAGAAGATCGCCCGCTGAGTCGTAAAACTAACACGCCAAATAAAACGGCCCGTGCATCCTTCGATGCCCGGGCCGTAAGAATGCCCGGCGGATATCTCCGTCGGGCATTCTTTCTGACGAACGTCAGTATAATCAGTTGTAGAGCTCCCTCTTTGTGTAGTGCGTGTGGAGCAGTTCGTGAGCTTTATGGCTGTTAGGCTCACCGAGGTACTCCTCATACAGCGCCTTGACTTCGGGGTTCTCATGGCTCTTGCGGAGCGTTTTTGCCGCATCCTCGCTGTAGAGAGCCTTTGCACGCTCGGCGCGCAAGTCGGTGAAGTTGTGGACATATCCGGGCTGATGGGGCTGTCCGCCTCCGTTCACGCAGCCGCCGGGGCAGCACATGACTTCGACGAACGTGTAATCCTTTTCACCTGAACGGATCATGTCGAGCAGCTTAGCGGCATTAGAAAGGCCGGAAGTGACGGCGACTTTGACCTTGGTGCCGTTGAGGTCGTATTCGGCTTCCTTGATGCCCTCGACGCCGCGTACCTCCGTGAAGTCGACAGACGGGCATTCTTTGCCTGTGACGACTTCATATACCGTACGGAGAGCAGCTTCCATAACGCCGCCGGTCGCGCCGAAGATATCGGCGGCGCCGGATGCGATGCCGAGGAACGGATCCGCGGTCTCGTCAGGCAGTTCATTGAACATGATGCCGGCACGCTTTATCATCGAGGCGAGCTCGCGGGTCGTGAGGGATACGTCTATATCTCTGTACCCGGTCGCATTCATCTCCGGTCTGGAGACCTCGAACTTCTTTGCCGTGCAGGGCATGATGCTGACGACGAAGATGTCCTTCGGATCGATGCCTGCCTTTTCGGCATAATAGGATTTGGTGAGAGCGCCGAACATGCCCTGGGGGCTCTTGCAGGTGGAAACGTTCTCGATGAAATCGGGATAATACGTCTCACAGAACTTTACCCAGCCGGGCGAGCAGGAGGTGATGAGCGGGAGCTTGCCGCCGTTCTTCAGACGGTTCAGAAGCTCGGTGCCTTCCTCCATGATAGTGACATCAGCCGCATTGTCGACATCGAACACTCTGTCGACACCGAGGCGGCGCATCGCAGCTATCATCTTGCCTTCGACGTTGGTGCCGATCGGCATTCCGAAGCATTCACCGAG
>CAMZHU010000094.1 GCA_947306975.1 uncultured Clostridia bacterium
AGCGCGAAGTATAAGGACAGCATCTCCGTCTGCATGCCTGTGCGTCAGGCCGTTTATTTCCTTCCGGAAGCCATGCGGATGTTTGAGAAGTCGTCGCCTGACGTGCAGATCAAGCCGCTTTTCCAGTACGGGCACAGCATGGAGACGTTCCTTCAGAACGAGGCCGACGTCGTGTTCGCCCTGAAGGAGCAGACGAGACAGGTCGCGGATATCCGGGTACACGACCTGTTCGAGAGCCGTATCTACCTCATAACGGACAGGAACGACCCGCTTGCGGAGAGGAACCTGATCCGCGAAGAGGATCTGTACGGCAGGACGCTGATGGTGGGCGGCGGCTCGCCGCAGGCGCTGAAGACCGTTCAGCACCGTCTGATCGGTTCCGGAAAGATAAGCTATTTCAACAGCGCCGACCACGACACGACGCTCACGAACGTTGCGGCCGGACGCGGCGTCTGTCTCGCCCCGGGATTCCTCAACGACCACAGCGGGCAGTTCGCCTGGATCCCGTTCGACTGCGCCGAATCGTTCTCCTGCGTCCTATGCGCCCACAGAGACGACAGGAGAGAAAGCCTGAAAAGCTTTCTCTCCATACTGAAAGGTCTCTATTCCGACGCCGTCGCGTTCCCGCTGTAGGCTTTCTATCCGAGCGCGACGTCGAGCGCCATCATGATGCTGAAGCCGACGGTAAAGAACACCACTCCTATATTCGAATGCTCTCCGGACGACATCTCCGGTATCAGTTCCTCTACGACCACGTACAGCATCGCGCCCGCCGCGAACGACAGGAGATACGGCATCGCGGGGACGACAAGGCTCGCGATCAGCACGGTCAGGCCGCCGAACACCGGTTCCACGGCTCCGGACAGTACTCCCAGCCAGAACGACTTCGGCTTGCTCTTCCCTTCCGCGAAGAGCGGCATGGAGATGATAGCCCCTTCAGGGAAGTTCTGTATGGCTATGCCGAGCGCAAGAGCCAGCGCGCCTCCTGCCGTTATATTTGCCGAGCCCGAGAGCAGTCCGGCGTATACCACGCCGACAGCCATGCCCTCCGGGATATTGTGGAGCGTCACGGCAAGCACCGTCATGACCATCCTGCTCAGCCCGGATCTCGGGCCTTCCGTCTGGTCCGCCCTGTCGATGCTCCTGTGCAGGTGCGGTATTATATGATCGAGAAGCAGGAGGAAAAGGATACCGCACCAGAAGCCGATGAACGCCGGAAGAAACGCCCATCTCCCTTTCCCCGCCGACTGTTCGATCGCGGGCACGATGAGGCTCCAGATGGAAGCCGCCACCATCACGCCCGCCGCAAAGCCTGTCAGCGCCCGCTGTATGCCGGGCCTGAGGTCTTTTTTCAGGAAGAAAACGCACGCGGCTCCGCCGGCAGTTCCTATGAACGGGATCAGCAGCCCCCAGACTACGGTCTTCATCTCCGTCCGAACAGGCCTTTCTTCTCATACGGAGCCGACCGGATGTCCCCGCAGGTATAGCCGGTCGCGTCTATCGCTGCTTTAAGAGCCTCCGTATCCACGGTCTCCTCAGTCAGAAACTCCGCGGTCTTCCTGCCTTTCGACGCCTTCACCTTCCTTGCGGAGGGCACCGCTTTGCGTATCGTTTCACAGATGTGGGCTTCGCACATCGCGCACATCATGCCGTCTATATCCATAGTTATTCTGTTCATTGTTCTTTCCCGCTTTCCTTATGTGTCCGCCTCCCCGGGGGGATCTCCGGCGGTTATAGTTAGTTATTGCTAACCAAATTATAGACCCGTTACCGGGAAAAATCAAGGGGGGGTTCGTCATAGCCGCCCGTTATCTCCGGTCGGTCCCGGTCATCGCCTCCATCCCGGTCTTTCCGGGGTCCTTCTCAGCGCGTCCTCAAGTATACAGGTAGACATGCTGCAGGTCACCGATCCGATTCCATATAAACATGATCCTCCGTGCGGTCGTATTCTTTGAAACCGCATTTTTGATACACATGGATCGCCCTGCTGTTACCGGGATCCGTCTTTAAGAATATCCTTTTGAGCCCCAGCTGACGAGTGCCGTATTCAGTTATGGCGGAAACGGCTTCCGTCCCGTATCCGGAGTTCTGCTTAGCGGCAGTTATTGCTATGCCGAGTTCTCCGGCATGATCGTCCACGTCCATCAGTTCGATGTTCCCGATGAATTCTCCGCTCTTCTTTTCAAGCATTGAAAAGACAGGCGCTTTTGCCTCCAGCTTCTTCCGGACCCATTTGAGTTCCTGTTCCGCAGTGAACGTTTTATGCGCGCCGCCGATAAACCTGCTGACGTTCTCATAATCGTTCAGCATCGTAAGGTAGTCGTTCACGAGCAGTTCCGACACCTCGACAAAACTGATACGGCTCGATTCAAAAACCTGATTCATGTTTTCACCTCAAACTGGAATATGTCGAACTCACTGATTCTTCTTTGCAGATTTTTTTACTTCTTCGTGATAGAAATAATTCACTACCACAGGCGGTTCTCCAAACTCAGAGCGATGCTGATCGTCATCACGCAGATAGGGCATGTTTTCCTTTTTGGTATACTCCCGTAATCTCTGATCCAATGAAATCCAGTATTCACGGCTCTTTTTGCTGTAGATTTCATGATAAAGATCATCGAGCTCAGGATGCTTCTGATGGATCCACTCAATGATCTTTGCGCCGTAATCGCCGCGCAGATTCAGGTTCTCAAGCCACACCAAGTTGCATTGTCTCTTTGCTGCCTCGATGATTTCTATCGGATCGGTGATGCCGGGAAAGATCGGCGAGATGAAGCAGGTGGTCTGTACGCCGGCTTCATAAAACTGCTTCATCGCTGCCAGTCTGCGTTCTATGCTGACGCCCCTGTCCATTTCTCTCCGAAAAGCTTCATCCAGTGTATTGATCGAGAAGGAAACACGGGCATTGGGGAACATCCCGATCAGATCAAGATCCCGCAGCACCAGATCGGATTTTGTGGCGATACTGATGCTGATCCCGCTGCCCTGGAGCTGTTCAAGCAGCGTTCTCGTTCTGCCGAATTTTTTCTCGCAGGGCTGATAGCAGTCCGTGACGGAACCGAAGAAGGCTTCTTTTCCAGCATACTTCTCAGGCTTTTTGATATCCGGCCAGTATTTCACATCGACGAATTCGCCCCACGGCTCCGGATGGTTGGTGAAACGCTTCATAAAGCTGGCATAACAGTATTTGCAGGCGTGTGAACAGCCGACGTATGGATTCACGGAGTAATCCGATACCGGTAGATTTGATTTTGTCATCACGCTCTTAACTTCGATCTCTTTTATAATCATTGTTTTTACTCCAAAATACCCGATCTGCGCGTTTCTTCGATAACTCCGACAAACCGGTATTCAGCGATCCAGCCATTCCTTCAGCCGAATAAACACCCGTTCTTTATCTTCAACAGGTATTATCCCGCTTTTATTCACTGAATAATGATGGCCGAACTCGTTATCAGTATAAATGCTTCCGTTGAGCGTCACCGGTTTATCATATCTTGGTCTTACATGGATATGAAGATGCGGATCCGGGCCAGATCCTTTATAAAAACTATTCATCAGACAGCTCCAATTACACAGAGTCGCTCCTAAAGCCGTCTTCAGACCGGTCTCCACTTTACGGACCAGCTTGTGAAGTTCTTCCCATTCATCGTCAGTCAGCTCCGACAATGAACCGCAGTGACGCTTCAAGACCAGAACGCATCGCCCGATATAATCCTGTTCATCCGAAAGGAAAACAGACCAGAAAGTACTCTCGTACACCTGAAACCGTTTTTCTTCTTCAGACAGACTGCACCAGCTGCACTTCTCCATTTTTCTTACCTGCAGGCCCCGGTTTATCTAAGCTCAGACAGCCTGCTTTTCAGCAGAGGTATCCCTTCTTCCATCCACCAGGTGTTGTCGACGCCGCCGGAGCTCATTCCTCCGTGAGCGAACTGCTCTATCACGGCAAAATCCATGTATTCGTCGGTCAGGGCCTTGCCGGAGAGCGAAAAGTATTCCTTTTTTATCCACTCTTCCAGTTCTTCCGGAGAAACGATATCCATGTTTTCCGCGAGTCCTTTCAGGTGATCCCAAAAATACGGATCCCCCCTGAATCCCCACCTCTTGGGTTTTTCCTCAAATATTTTCGAAAGTTTCATATTACCGGCCCTCCGCAATCATATATTTTTATTTGTCTCCGGTCACGCTTCTGCTCTTTTCCATCTGATCAGCCAGTTTCCGAAAGAAAACGATATAGAAGTCAAGTCTTGATCTCCACAGCTCATCAGCTGTTTTTGTACCGAACCGGATATCTCTTAATTCACTTAATCTGGAAAGTCTTTTCCCCAGGTATCCGGTTTTCTCCTCATAACTCATTTCCAGAAAAGAATCGCGGTTTAACGCTTCGTGTATTCGGTAGGCGTCAAAACGATCTATATTGTCAGCGTCACCTACAGAAAGAGCGAACGGCGTGTTTTCTCCGGGGAAATCCGCCTTTTCGTCGACATGGGCAGCGATCCCGTAACAGATATCGTTGATACGGTCTTCAGCGATACCGAGTTCTTTCAGAAAAGGCCTGGCGATCTTTGCCGAACGTCTCCCGTGTTCCTTCCAGCCGTCTTCTCCAAACTCCTCGCAGTACGCGATATCGTGCAGAAGACAGGCGATGACCATCTCTGTTTCGTCAAAGCCTTCCTTCGCCGCGATATCGCGGCCGATGTTGGCCACGCGGTACGAATGTTCGATCCTGTACGCTTTTGCCTCAGGGCGTTCATTCAGGTAGACGGCGTCTTCAAATTTCCGTTTAAGGAACTCTTCCGTTTTCTTCACAAGTTCGGTATTAAGCAGTTTTACCTCCGCAAACTGGAATTTGTCAGTATCCCTTATAAATCCTTCCCATGCTTCATTTGGAA
>CAMZHU010000095.1 GCA_947306975.1 uncultured Clostridia bacterium
AGACGCCTACATCGTTGTACCTGCAGCGTAAACACCATTTTCTACGTTAAAACCAGATCAACACACATCCTAAAGCCCCGCGGAATCTATGCCGCGGCGCTTCCTTTACATATGCATCTTTATGATCTATGAGAGTTTCCCGATGAGGCAGTCGATATCTTCTTCCGCGCTCCGGAGCACGCCCTCGATATCGGTATCAGGCAGGTCAAGTCCTTCCGCCTTAACCTGATAAACTTCAGGAATATGATAGAAGTTTTCCGCCAGAGATCTGACATACCCGAAGCCATAGTCATCAGACAGTATCATGCCTCCCGCAGTCGTGATGTAGAACAACCTTTTAGCCCGGCATAGACTGACGGGAATACCTTCAGGCGAATAACGGAAAGTTATTCCCACCACGTTGATCTGCTCGAAATACTGCTTCAGCGCAGCCGGAAACGACAGATCCCAGTACGGTGCGGCTATGACGATCTCATCAGCCGCGGCGAAAGCACGTGCAGGGGCGAACAGCTGGTCGTCGAATCTGCCCGAGCCGATTAGTGAATCGCGTCTTGCGATAAACGATTCGTCAGCTGTCGGGAAACCTGCTTCTGCCGGCCTGAATTCCAGCGCCTGTCCTTCAAGCCTTGATATAAGATGTCTTGCCAGCTGCGCTGTCCGCGATTCTCTGCGAACACAGGCATTAATGTATAGTATCACTCAATTCCCTCCGGTTTACAGCACTTCATCTGCCAGAATGATAACACCGGTACGCCGCTTTGCGCAAGGTATTCCTTATCATATCGATATGCCGAGCGGTCACGGGGCGCTGCTTATACGCTGTATTGCAGGAATCATTACTGAGAGCATACGTCCTCCGTGTCCTCGGTCGGCAACAGCGTGACCCGCTGTCTCCCTGAGATCAGCATGTCGTAAAACAGGCGGCTGTCTACGGCTGTAAATTCAAATACGCCGATCCTTTTAAGTATCTCGCGAAGAGTGATGAGAACAGCTATACTATGCTTGCAGAATCCGGCATACGGGCATTCGCAGTACATATCACGCACCCAGCCGTTTTCATATCTGAAGTTCACTTCATACCATTTAGTTCCTTTCACAAATGCCGTGCCAACGTTATCTTTAACGCTAAGATAGCTCACTCTGCCTTCAGTGCAGTAATCGATCGCCCTTGACATGACCGCACTATCGACCTCCGGAGACTCTGCAAAATGCTCAAGATCGAAGGCGTATCCTTCCCCCATGACGTATTCAGGCGTTTCAACGCCGCCGTCTGCCGATGGGATAATCCATCCGCGGAAAGTTTCAGGATCGATAGTCACCCTGTCGATACTTACCATCTTGTCCAATACCGGCGCGTATGTCCCCATCATGCTGATGACCGGATGAGCGATGACGCGCTCGTAATCAGCGGGATTAATCTTGAATCTGTAGTTTACAGTTTCAACTAAACCGCTTTCTCCGGCCATCTTGCCGGAAACAAATACTATATCGCCCTCCCGAAGATTGAAAGCATCGTTGTAGTATGTGTAGCAGCAATCTAAGCGCGGGAATCTGACAGAGACAAGCGAACGGACCGCCTTCTCTGAGCGCAGTATCACTGTCCTGGCATCAGAACCAGCAAAATCTTCCGTGCGTCTGAACCCCAGAATGTTCTTCATCAGTTTTATCTCCTTCATCACACATATTGACCGCCCCTTATGGCAACACGGGCCTGTTCGATCTTTCTATATACAGTGTACCCGGTTATTTGTCCCAAATTCAGTACAAAACAGTTGTGAATCCCGTGATTCCATGATACTATTGTCCTGATTTCGGGACTCATACAGATGTATCCTCTTTTATGCTCCTGATAAGACGTGTAGAGGAGGATCTGTCATGCTGTACACACCGATGACTAAGAAAGCGATGTTGCTGGCATACGACGCCCACCACGGGCAGACCGACAAGGCCGGCATTCCTTATATTCTCCATCCAGCGCGCGTCGCAGCTGACTTCAACACGGAGGCTGAAGCATGCGTGGCATGGCTGCATGACGTCGTTGAGGATACCGACGTCACGCTTCAGGATATCCGTCTCGCCGGATACGGCGCTTTCGTCTGCAAGGCTCTTGAACTTCTGACGCATGACAAAAGCGTTCCATATATGGATTATGTCCGTGCGATCGCATCGAACCCGGTCGCAAGGGCCGTCAAACTTGCAGATCTACGCGACAACATGGATACCGGAAGACTCGACTCAGCCGATCCTGAGGACGGGAAGCGTCTGGCGAAGTACAGGGAGGCCTACCGGTTCCTGTTGGGAGAACAGAACAGAGTGCGATAACGCGCCTGAAAGGATGTGAAGACATGGCACACGCTCAAAAGCTTAAGCCCCTTTATATCATGGATTATCTGCTCAAGAACTCCGATGAACAACACCCTGTTTCAATGAAGCAGATCATTTCGTATCTCGAATCTCTGGGCATTCCGCCGAACGCAAAAGCGTCTACAGCGACATAGACGCGCTTCGATTCTACGGGCTGGACATCGTGCAGTCCGAGTCGGGGAAAAACACGGGATATTTTATAGGCGAGCGCACCTTCGAGTTACCGGAACTGAAGCTTCTGGTGGACAGCGTTCAGTCTTCGAAATTCATAACCCGCAACAAGACCGGTTCCCTCATAAAAAAGATAGAGACTCTTGCAAGCATGCATGAGGCGCAGCTCCTGCAGCGTCAGGTGTTCGTGGCGAACAGAATCAAACAGATGAACGAGTCCATCTATTACAATGTCGACGAGATCCACAACGGCATCTCGCACAACAAGCAGATACGTTTCAAATACTTTCGTTATACTGTTGACAAAAAGAAAGAATACCGCCGCGGCGGAGATTTTTATCAGGTGAGCCCGTTCGCTCTTACATGGGACGATGAGAACTACTATCTCATCGCATACGACTCTGAGTTCGGCGAGATACGCCATTTCCGAGTCGATAAAATGGATAAGATAAGCGTGACAGAGACCGATCGCGACGGCATGTCCACCTATAAGGCGTTGGACATAGGCGTCTATACGAAAAAGGTGTTCGGTATGTTCAGCGGAACCGAAGAACGCGTGACTCTGCGCTTTGACAACTCTCTGGTCGGAGCGGTGCTCGACAGGCTCGGACAGGATTCAATGATCATCCCTGACGGCGACAGTCATTTCACGGTCACCACGGACGTTATAGTGAGTCCCCAGTTCTTCGCGTGGGTCGCCGGTTTTGGCCCCGACGCCAGGATAGTCTCGCCGGAGATCGTTGTTTCACAGATGCGCGATCACATAGAATCGGTAGCGCAACAGTATCGGTAAGACATCATAAGCGCATAATCCCATCGCACAAGGAGATCATATTATGAAGCAAAACTCAGACGGAAAAAACCGCGACAGATACGCCGCTGAAGCGAGAGCAGCCTGGGGCAGGACAGACGCATACCGTGAGTATGAAGAGCGGTCGAACGGAAGGTCAGAGGCTAAAAACGAGGCTTATGCCGCCGAACTGACCTCTATATTCGCCGGTTTCGGTCCCATGCTCGGCTCCTCCCCGCTGTCGCCCGAGGCACAGTCGCAGGTGCAGAAACTGCGTGATTTCATTACCGAACATTACTACCGCTGTACAGACGATATACTCTGCTGTCTCGGCAGAATGTACACAGCGGACGCAGAATTCAGAGAAAACATCGACACAGCCGGAGGATCCGGCACAGCGGCCTTCGTAAGCCGTGCAATTGAAGCTTTCTGCGGAGGCCTTTCCGAAGACACATAACTGTGACAGCGTTCTTTCGCATGATACCGGCTCTTAACTGTGCTCTCGGCACGACACACTCTCCCGTATGATTGACTTTCTTTTCGGGATGCATTATAACTGTAAAAGTCAAGATTAGATATTCAGCCCCTAAAGGAGAAAACCTTATAATGAAAACGATAAAGCTCCTCATCGTTCTGTTGCTGACTGCTTCGATGTTATTCTCTCTGGCTGCCTGCGGTTCAAAGAACGGCAGCGACGGCAAGACCGATCCGAATGAACAGAGCGAAAATACCGACGGCAAGGGCGAGCCTGAACATAACCCTGACCGTGAATCTGATTCCGGAAAGTCTGATAAAGACACTACTCCCGATAAAGATTCAGATCAAAAGAAAGAAACTGAACCCGAGAAAGAACCTGAACCTGATAAAGAGTCCGAAGAAGACCCGGAGAACGAACCCGAGACCGAGCCCGAAGAAGAGTCCGAACCGGAGAAAGAGGATGCAGATCCTGCTCCCGACCTTTCAGGAGACTACTCGGGATCGTTCTCTTCGGCTACCGGTACCAGCCTCGACCTTATCGTCAGATGGGCTGCCGAGCGCGAATCTGACGGTTCATACACAGTAACGCTGGCATATTATATCGACTCATACTCGCTAGAAGCCGGCGGACGCGACAGCAACAAACTGACTGTCACGACTTCATCCGGTACGAGTGAGTACTACTTCAGTTCGGACGATATCGAGAAGAACACTGACGAAAAGGCCGAAACGTATATAGGCGGTTCCTCATTGCGTCTTTCTGCTGAAGAACTTGCAGCCGGTGCAGACGCATCCGTCAGCTGGGATTTCCGCGGATCCTATACCGGAGTAGAACTCCCCACAGTGACCGCCTCGGGCGTAATAGGGGCATACTAATACCGTCTGAAGATATAAATGAAAGCAACGGCTTCCCTGCTGCACACATCGCAGTAAGGAAGCCGTTTTCTGCTCTTTCGAATAACCTTTTTACCAAATCACGGCGTAAAGCCCCTTGTTTTAACCATGGGGATATAAGCCG
>CAMZHU010000096.1 GCA_947306975.1 uncultured Clostridia bacterium
GGACATGTCGTACGTGTATTCGCCGGGTTCGGCACAGACGTCCACGACCTTGCCCTGCTCGACTATGAGCATGCACTGTCCGTCGGCAACGGCGATTATTGAGCCGTTCGAGATGATGTTGTCGTTCCCTTTGTTGGTGGAACGGCCGGATACGCGCTTTTTGCCCCTGACGGCAAGAACGTCCGCAGGGATGGCTTCACAATAGAAGTATTCTTTCCACTGGTCGGCGAGCACACCGGTGACAGCGCCGGCGATAGCTTTGATAAGGCCCATAGTATTATCTCTCCTTAAGTATTTAAAATTGATGCGTTCCGTCCGCCGGAAGCACCTTATTTCCGAGTTTCATTGTAACTAATCGCACCCGTCATGTCAATGAGATAAGCGCATTATATCCTGCCTCCGGACGGGTCCGTAAGCCGCCGGAAACGGCCGGCTCAGTCCGCTGTTTTTCCGTTCAGCCCCAGCTCCCTGTTTATCAGATTGATGACTCTTTTCTTGTCTCCGCTCCACAGCGGAGCGATCAGTATCTTTTTCGGTCCGTCGCCCGTAAGGCGGTGGACCACCGTGTCCTCCGGCAGCAGCGCCACGCAGTCTTTCAGTATCGAAACGTACTCCTCCGGCGTCAGCGTCCGGAACTTTCCGGCCCTGTAGTCCTCCGCAAGATCCGTGCCCTCCAGCACGTGCAGGAGCTGGAGCTTTATCCCGCGGGTCCCGCATCCCACGGCATGGCGCACCGTTCCCAGCATATCTCCGCGCGTTTCGCCCGGAAGCCCCAGGATGACGTGCGTCACCGTATGGATGCCGCATGCGTTGAGTCTTTCCACCGCTTCGTCGTATACCTCCGTGGCGTACCCGCGCCGTATGTATTCCACGGTCTCCGGTTTTACGGTCTGCAGCCCGAGCTCGACCCAGACCGGTTTGACTCCGTTGAGCTCCTTCAGAAGATCCGCGACGCCGTCTTCCAGACAGTCCGGTCTCGTCGCTACGGACAGTACCGCTATATCCGGCCTCTCTATCACCTCTGTGAACAGCTTCCTCAGCTTTTCTACCGGGGCATAAGTGTTGGTATACGCCTGAAAGTATGCGATGTATCTGCCGCCGCCGAATTTGCCGGCCACCCTGGCCTTTGCCTCTTCGATCTGGCGGGAAACGGGCAGCGACGCGTCCGGCGTGAAGTCGCCCGAGCCTCCCGCCGAGCAGAATATGCACCCGCGGTCCCCGCATGTCCCGTCGCGGTTCGGACACGTCATGCCGCCGTTCAGGCTCAGTTTATACAGTTTCTCGCCGAAAGTCCTCCGGCAGTATTCGTTCACAGTCAGCATGCTGTCCACCTGTTTCCGTTCTGTCCGCCTGACGGCGGATCCCGGGCAGAGTATACCACAAGGCAGACTCGGGCCGCAATCGCCGGAAACCGTTTACACGGGCCGCCGCCAGAGTTATAATAATTGTAATGGTATATATGATAACGCTCAGACGGGAGGCTGACAGATGTGAACGTATATGATTTCACGGTAAGGGCGCAGGACGGCAGCGACGTTTCTCTCCGCGACTATGAGGGCAAAGTGCTGCTGATCGTCAACACCGCCACGCAGTGCGGCTTCACTCCACAGTACGGACCGCTCCAGCAGCTCTACGCCGCTTATCAGAAATACGGCTTTGAAATCCTGGATTTCCCGTGCAACCAGTTCGGGAGCCAGGCGCCCGGCACAGACGGGGAGATACACACCTTCTGCACCGGCCGTTTCGGCGTTACTTTCCCGCAGTTCTCGAAGATTGAGGTAAACGGCGAGAACGCCGATCCGCTGTTCAGATACCTCACGGAAACGGCGGGTTTCGGCGGCTTCGAGGATTCGGAGAACGGCAGGATGTTCGGCGAGTTCATTAAACAGACCGACCCGGACTACGCTTCGAACAGCAAGATCAAATGGAATTTCACAAAGTTCCTGATCGGCAGGGACGGCGAAGTGGCCGCCAGATTCGAACCGATCGAGAGCTTCGGCGTGATAAACGACAGGATAAAGGAGCTACTGAAATGAGATACGAATACCGGACTGAAAACGTCTGCAGCAGAAAGATCGAATTCGACATAAACGGGAACGTGATAACAAACGTGTCCTTTACGGGAGGATGCAACGGCAACCTCAAGGCGATATCCAAACTGGTTGACGGCATGACCGTGGAGAAGATCGAGGAGATCCTCCGCGGCAACACCTGCGGTCCCAGGCCCACCTCCTGCGCAGACCAGCTGGCGAGAGCCGTACGGAAGGCGTATGAAGCGGAAACTGCAGCCGGAA
Source organism: uncultured Clostridia bacterium (assembly GCA_947306975.1). Lineage (GTDB taxonomy): Bacteria > Bacillota > Clostridia > Oscillospirales > Oscillospiraceae > RGIG8048. Next base: position 2,295 of record CAMZHU010000096.1, read on the forward strand.
ACAGCTGATCAGCGCACTTTCTACGCGCGCGTGCGCGTAATTAATATTGTAATACTGGTACCTGTTTTGACCGTGTCCGGCTGTCCTTTCCGCGGCGGCCGGACATTTTTTATGGAAATATTCGGAAAAATCGCAAAAAAAGCAAGTTGTTACCAATCTGTGATTGACAAACCGTCTATAATCTGATATTGTCCATGTGTATCGCCTCAGGCAAACGTATTGTCGGGCATACAAGTCGGAAAACAGAAAAGCTTCTATCTGATCTGCTCTGAATATCTCCCCGCTGGATCACTAGTATTCTTCAGGCCATATCCAAAGTAGACAGTATTTTTTTGCGCTCCGACACTTTTTCCGCGGTGCTCTTCTACGGCGGACCGCACCCGGACGCAATACAATCGACAGGATGGAGGAATTCAATGTGTCTTATATGACCATCGCTCTGATCGGAGTTGCCGTGCTCCTTATTCTGCTCGTCATGGGTATGAATATAGGTGTCTGCATGATGGCAGTCGGCTTCTTCGGTATCTGGTTCGTTAGAGGTTTCCAGCCCGCGCTGGTGCCGTTCAAAAACATCATGTATACGCAGGCCACGACCTATTCGTTTACGGTCATCCCCCTCTTCATCCTGATGGGCAACCTGTGCTTCTATTCGGGCATGTCGAGCGATCTGTATGACTGCGCTCACAAGGTCCTCGGCGGCATGCGCGGCGGTCTGGCCGCCGCAACGGTCGCTTCCTGCGCCGCTTTCTCCGCCATCTGCGGCTCTACCGCAGCGACCGCTGCCACCATGGGCGTCGTTGCTCTGCCTGAGATGCGCGAGCACGGATATGACGACAGCCTCTCCTGCGGCTCCATCGCAGCCGGCGGCACGCTGGGCATACTGATCCCGCCGAGCACCGGATTCATCATCTACGGCATCGTGTCCGGAACCTCGATCGGCGGTCTGTTCGCAGCCGGCATCATCCCCGGCATCATCCTCGCGCTCTGCTACATCGGCGCGATCATGATCGTCGTGCGCGTCCACCCCGACCGCGCTCCCGGCCGTCTGAAATTCACCTTCAAGGAGAAACTCATCTCCCTCAAGGGCGCTGCCGCGATGGTCATCCTCTTCCTCATCGTTATCGGCGGCATCTTCGCCGGCTGGTTCACCGCTAACGAAGCGGCCGCCATCGGCGCAGTGCTCTCTCTCATCTATCTCATCGCCCGCGGCAGATTCACCTGGAAGATCTTCGCCAGCTGCCTCCGCGACACGATCAAGACCAGCGGCATGATCTTCCTCATCCTGATCGGCGCTTACGTCTTCGGCGCGTTCCTCACGCTGACCCAGCTTCCCGGAACGCTCGCCACCTTCGTAAACGGCCTCAACGTCAGCCGTTACGTCATCCTTCTCGTTATGATCATCATCTACGCCGTCATGGGCTGCCTTATGGACTCTCTCGCGATGGTCATGCTCACCGTTCCGATCTTCCTGCCGATCATGCAGGCTCTCGGTTTCAACGAGATCTGGTACGGCGTTCTCATGATCATGGTCATGGAGATGGGCCTTATCACCCCGCCTGTCGGCATGAACGTGTACATAGTCGCCGGCGTCGCCAAGGACGTGCCGCTGCAGAAGATATTCCGCGGCGTCGCTCCGATGGTCCTCGCCATGTGCGTCGCAATCATAATCCTCTGCGCATTCCCGAAGGTAGCCCTTATCCTTCCGCAGGCGCTTGGATATATTTAAGTAAACCAGAGAGCGTAAGTTCTCAAAGCAGCAATTAATAATTGGAGGAAAAAACATGAAAAGATTCTTTGCACTGCTTCTGGTGCTCTGCATGATCGTAGCGCTCTGCGCTTGCGGCAGCTCCGGCACCGACGGCAAAAAGGATGACGGCAAGACCTACAATCTTATCGTCGTCAACCACGACGCTTCCACCAGTATGTGCGAGCTCTATCTCGAGACTCTGTGCAACCAGATGAGCGAAGCCTCCGGCGGCCGTCTTACTTTCACGTTCAACCCGGGCGGATCCCTGCTCGGCGCGACTGAGACCATCGACGGCGTCAAGGACGGCACCGCAGATATCTGCTGGTCCTGCACCAGCTTCTTCGGTTCCCGTTTCCCGGTAGCTGAGTTCATCAACCTCGTCGGCAACGGCGTGACCAGCGCCCGTATGGCCACCGACGTCTTCCAGGAGATGTTCGAAGAGATGCCCGAAGCTCAGAACGAGTTCAAGGACTGGAAAGTCATCGCTCTCCACTCCTGCTCCTACGGCCCGATCTCCACTGTAAAGACCAAGATCGAGACCAAGGACGACTTCAAGGGCAAGCAGATCCGCACCGCCGGCACCATCCCGTCCCAGTACCTCACCGCGCTGGGCGCCAACCCCATCAGCGTTCCCACTTCCGAAGTTTATGAGTCCGTCGCGAAGGGCGTTATCGACGGTTTCACCAACGACTGGCACAACATCGACTGCTTCAAGCTCTATGAGCCCATCGACT
>CAMZHU010000097.1 GCA_947306975.1 uncultured Clostridia bacterium
GACGAGATGCAGAAGGATAATATCCTCCATGACCGCGTTGAAGAGTTCCTGGTTTATCATGGCGTTCCCGCCGTATTTTATGACTACGACCTTGCCATTGAACTTCTGTATATAGGGCAGCGCCTCGACAAGTGTCTGTGCGCGTTCGAAATTGTCGTTTACCATAGCTGTCTCCCTCCCCCGGCGTCATGTCCTGTAGTCGCCGTTTATCCTGACGTATTCGTACGTCAGGTCGCAGCCCCAGCAGGTACACTCGCACGGGCCGGATTTCATCATGATATCTATGACCACGTCGTGTTCCGTGAGTATCTTCTTCGCCTTGTCCTCGTCGAATTCAAGACCTCTGCCGTCTCTGCAGACGTCTATCCTTCCGGCAGCGGATTCAAACGCGACTGAGACCTCGTCCGGGTCGAACTGCACGCCGGAATAACCCATGGCGCACAGTATCCTGCCCCAGTTGGCGTCGGCGCCGAATATGGCGGCCTTGGTCAGCGTGGAGGATATGACGGATTTTGAAAGAGTTTCCGCATTTTCCTCGCTGTCGGCGCCGCGCACGGTGCAGGTGATGAGATGGGACGCGCCCTCTCCGTCGGACGCCATCTTCCTCGCCAGGGTGACGGCGACCTCGGCCAGCGCTTCCAGGAAAGTCTCGTAATCGCCATTTTCTTCTCTGATCTCGGCGTTTCCGGCTTTTCCGTTGGCCATCAGGATGCACATGTCGTTAGTCGACGTGTCGCCGTCTACAGATATCCTGTTGAAGCTGATCCTGACTGTTTCGAGGAGCGCTTTGGATATCATTTCCGAACTGATCGCGCAGTCCGTCGTGAGGAAGCACAGCATCGTGCCCATGTTCGGGTGGATCATCCCGCTGCCCTTTGCGATGCCTCCGAGATGCACGGTCTTCCCGCCCACCTCGAACTCAACGGCGCACTCCTTTTTCACGGTGTCCGTCGTCATGATCGCGCTTGCCGCGGCGTCCGATCCTTCCGTGCTGAGCTCAGATGCTATCTGCGGTATACCGGATATTATGACGTCAGCAGGGAGCGTCTGTCCTATGACTCCGGTCGAGGCGACGAGCACGTTTTCGGTGCTGACTCCGAGCGCCTTTGCCGCCGCTTCACAGCATTTGAGCGCGTTTTCCTCGCCCATCGGCGCGCAGGCGTTCGCGTTGCCGCTGTTCGCCAGGATCGCCCTCGCGCGTCCGTCCTTAAGGTGTTCTCTCGTTATATACAGCGGTGCCGCTTTCACAGCGTTTTTCGTGTATACCGCGGCAGCTGCGCAGTCGGTCTCCGAACAGATTAGCGCGACGTCCTTTTTTTCAGCGTTTTTGGATTTGACGCCGCAGTGTCTGGCCGCGGCAAGGAACCCCTTTGCGGCGCATACGCCGCCGTCGATAAATTTCATGAAGTATCATCTCCAGCTGCCCGCGTCTGTGCCGCGGGCGGTGTTGTTTTCCCCTTTTACAGCCCGGCTGTCTCGTCGAGGCCGAGCATTATGTTCATATTCTGAACGGCTGCGCCTGATGCGCCTTTGCCGAGGTTGTCGAACCGCGAGGCCACGAAAGCGCTGTCCCCGCTCCCGCCGACGAATATCTCGAGGCCGTTGGTCCCGGAGTATACGTTCGAAGCCAGATAGTCGTTGACGTCGCCGGTGAAAGGGGCCACGCGGACGAGTTTCTCTCCCGCGTACCAGTCGGCGAGTATGCCGTGGATGCGTTCCGCCGTCATGCCCTCCGCGAGGATCCCCGACGGCAGGGACGTCACGGTCTGCATGCCCGAATAGTAGTCCGCCACTATGGGGCAGAACACGGGCGCATGGGAAAGCCCGGTCACGGCTGTCATTTCAGGCAGATGCTTGTGCATCAGCGCCGTTCCGTAGATACGCGGTGAATCGAGAGCGGGATCCCTGTTCTCGTCGCCGTACTGTGCTATCATCTTCTTGCCGCCGCCGGAGTATCCGGTCAGCGAGAAGCAGGACAGCGGAGCGTCGGCGCTTATCACGCCGGATCTGACGAGGGGCGCTACTGCGGCTATGAAGCCCGTAGCGTGGCAGCCGGGATTGGCCACTCTCTTCGATGAAGCGATCTTCGCCCTCTGCTCCCTGTCGAGTTCGGGAAATCCGTATGTCCAGCCGGGTGCCGTACGGTGTGCGGTGGACGCGTCTATCACGCGTGTCGTTCCGTTCTCTATAAGGCCTACGGCTTCTTTCGCCGCCGCGTCGGGAAGGCAGAGGAACACTATGTCCGCCTCGTTGAGGAACTTCCTGCGCTCCTCCGTATCCTTGCGTTTCTCCTCGCTGATGAGCAGGAGCTCTATATCCTCTCTGGAACCGAGACGCTCGTATATCTGAAGGCCTGTCGTGCCTTCTTTTCCGTCTATGAAAACTTTAGGCTTCAACTTTTCTTTCCTCCAGGAATCTTTCTATCGCCGCGATCTGTTCCGCTACCGCCGAGGGTGCGGGCCCTCCGGGAACACTTCTCTGCGCCACGCAGGTCTCAAGCGATATCGCGTCGTAGACGTCGGTATCGAAGACGTCGGACATGGCCCGGTATTCGCTTATCGGGAGATTCTCGAGCGTACTGCCCGTCATGATGCAGAAACTCACGAGTTTTCCGACCACGGTGTAGGCGTCGCGGAAAGGCATGCCTTTCTTCACGAGGTAATCGGCGCAGTCGGTCGCGTTTATGAAGCCGGCCGCAGCAGCGTTCTTCATGTTGTCGGGGATCACTTTCATGGTCTCGACCATCGCAGTGAACACGGGCAGACACTTCTTTACCGTATCAACGGCGTCGAAGACCTGTTCCTTGTCCTCCTGCATGTCCTTGTTGTAAGCAAGCGGCAGCGCCTTCATGACCGTGAGGAGCCCCATCAGGCTCCCGTATACCCTGCCCGTCTTGCCTCTGACCAGCTCCGCGATGTCCGGATTCTTTTTCTGGGGCATTATGGAGGAGCCCGTGCTGTAGCTGTCGGACAGTTCTACGAACTTGAACTCCCACGAGCACCACATGATGATTTCCTCGGAGAAGCGCGACAGATGCATCATCAGGATGGCCAGACAGGACATGAGCTCAAGGGCATAGTCCCTGTCGGACACGCCGTCGAGGCTGTTCGCCGTTATGTCGGCGAACCCCAGCTCTTCCGCCACCATGCGGCGGTCGATGGGATAGGTCGTTCCGGTGAGCGCCCCGCTCCCCAGCGGCATCTCGTCCATGCGCTCGAGGCAGTCCTCGAGCCTGGTCACGTCGCGCCGCAGCATGTTGGCGTATGCCATCATATAGTGTGCGAAAGTCGTGGGCTGCGCGCGCTGAAGATGCGTGTAGGCCGGCATGACGGTATCGAGGTTGCCGCGGGCTTTCTCCGCGAGCACAGACATCAGCGACAGTATCATGTCCCGTATCTCCGGGATCTCGTTCTTCAGATAGAAGCGGAAGTCGAGAGCGACCTGGTCGTTTCTGCTGCGGGCGGTGTGGAGCCGCTTTCCTGCGTCGCCGATGCGCCGCGTGAGCTCAGCTTCGACGCCCATGTGGATATCCTCGTCAGCCGTTGAAAAATCAAGCTTTCCGGCCTCTATATCCTCCAGTATCCCGCCGAGAGCCGCGATGATCTTCTCCGCGTCTTCCGCGGAGATTATCCCCTGCGCGCCCAGCATACGGGCGTGGGCCATGGAGCCCTTAATATCCTCTTTGTACATGCGCCTGTCAAAGCCGATAGAGGCGTTGAGTTCGTCGACCAGCGCATCCGTATCGCTGCTGAAGCGTCCGGACCAGAGTTTCATTTTTCATTCTCTCCTTACGGTTCAGAATAGTCCGCAAGGGGCGGCAAGCCGCCCCCGCGATCGTCTGCAGTTCAGATCACTTACTGTTTCTCTTCTTTTCAAGCATGGCCTTGACCTTTATCGGCAGGCCGAAGAGGTTTATGAAACCGGCGGAATCCGTCTGGTCGTAATCGCTCTCTCCGAAGCTTGCGAGATCCTCGTTGTAGAGGCTGTAATCGCTCCATACGCCGGCGTTGATGATGTTGCCCTTGTACAGTTTGAGCCGCACTTTGCCGGTCACCGTCTCCTGGGTCTTCTCGACGAACGCGTCGAGAGCTTCTCTCAGCGGCGTGAACCACTGTCCGTTGTATACGAGATCGGCATACTTGAGGGCGAGCTGCGCCTTGAAATGCGAAGTCTCCTTGTCGAGGCAGATCGTCTCGAGCACGTCGTGCGCGTGATACAGGATCGTTCCGCCGGGGGTCTCGTAGACGCCCCTGCTCTTCATGCCGACGAGCCTGTTCTCGACGATGTCGAGAAGGCCGATGCCGTTGGCTCCGCCGACCTCGTTGAGTTTCTCTATGATCTTGGAGGCCTTCATCTTCTCGCCGTTGAAGGAGACGGGCGCGCCCTTCTCGAACTCTATCTCCACATAGGTGGGTTTGTCCGGAGCCATCTCGGGCGAAACGCCGAGTTCAAGGAAACCGGGCTTGTTGTAAAGGGGCTCGTTGCCCGGATCCTCGAGATCCAGTCCCTCATGGGACAGGTGCCACAGGTTCTTGTCTTTCGAGTAATTGGTCTCCCTGTTTATCTTCAGGGGGATGTTATGCGCCTCGGCGTAGTCGATCTCCTCGTCGCGGCTCTTAATGCTCCACTCACGCCAGGGGGCGATGATCTTCATATTCGGCGCGAAGGCCTTTATCGTGAGCTCGAAACGCACCTGGTCGTTGCCCTTGCCGGT
>CAMZHU010000098.1 GCA_947306975.1 uncultured Clostridia bacterium
CTTCTCTATGTCGTCCGCGTTTATCGCGATGACCAGTTCGGCCTGGTCCTTGAGTTCGAGGAGCAGGTTTATCTTGGTGTCCGGCAGAAAGCCGGGAAGGACGCGGGCTGCGTGGTAGTCGTCGAACAGCTTGCCGCCGAACTCGAGGTAGAGCTTACCGCCGAATTCGCCGATCCGCTTTTTGATCTGAGCGGACTGGAGCTGTATGTATTTGCCGTTATCGAAGCCTGTAGCTGACATGTGAACCTCTCTCCTCCGGATGGTCTCTCTAACAACAAATTATTTTACATTTTGAAACGGATATAGTCAATAATTATTCCGCTAAATATTGTAATTATACACGAAGAAATCTCTAAATGTAGACGTTTGCGGCACCGGACGGAGAGTTCAAAATGTTGGCGCGGTAACGATTGATTATTGCGTAAAACCGTGATATATTATCTCTTACACCAATAAGCGGAGGAACAGGAAAATGAGTAAAGGAACGTACTACATCACAACGCCGATCTACTATCCGTCTGACAAGCTGCATATAGGCCACGCCTACTGCACCGTTGCCACCGACGCCATGGCTCGCTACAAGCGCCTGACCGGCTGTGAGGTCATGTTCCTCACCGGCACGGACGAACACGGCCAGAAGATCGAGGACAAGGCGAAGGCTGCGGGCGTATCGCCCCAGCAGTTCGTGGACAATATAGTAAAGGGCGAGCGCGGTATACTCGACCTGTGGAAGCTGATGAACATCTCTAACGACAGGTTCATACGCACCACCGACGACTACCACGTGAAGTCCATACAGCGCATATTCCGCCGTATGTACGAGAACGGCGATATCTATAAGGGAAAATACGTGGGCAAGTACTGCAAGCCCTGCGAGTCCTTCTGGACTGAGAGCCAGCTAGTGGACGGGAAGTGTCCGGACTGCGGCGGCGAGGTCCAGGACGCAGAGGAGGAGGCATACTTCTTCCGCGCTTCCAAGTACGCGCAGCGTGTGCGCAAGCTGCTGACCGAGACCGATTTTCTCCAGCCCGCCTCCCGCGTCAACGAGATGGTCAACAACTTCATCGACTGCGAGGGCGGCCTGCAGGATCTCTGCGTGTCCCGCACCAGCTTCAAGTGGGGCGTTCCCGTCGATTTCGACGAAAAGCACGTTGTCTACGTATGGCTCGACGCCCTATTCAACTACATGACTGCTCTGGGGTTCGAGAACGACAGGTACGACGATCTTGACAAGTTCTGGCCTGCAGACGTCCATTTCGTGGGGAAGGAGATCGTCCGTTTCCACGCGATATACTGGCCCGCGTTCCTGATGAGCCTTGACCTGCCTCTGCCTAAGCACGTCTACGGTCACGGCTGGCTCGTCATGGACGGCGGCAAGATGTCCAAATCCAAGGGCAACGTCGTCGATCCCTACATCCTGGCCGAGCGTTTCGGAGTGGATGCTCTGCGCTTCTTCCTGCTGCGGACGTTCCCCTTCGGATCCGACGGCAATTTCTCGAACGAGCTGCTCATAAACACGATAAACGTCGACCTTGCCAACGATCTGGGCAACCTGGTCTCCCGTTCCGCGGCCATGGTCGAGAAATACTTCGGCGGCACGCTGCCGAAGACAGGAGTTTCCGAGGACATCGACGGGGAACTCGTCTCCATGGCCGGCACCCTGCGCGGCAGGTACGAGGCCCAGATGGAGAAGTTCCAGTTCCAGAACGCCCTCGAAGAGGTGTTCAAGGTCATAGCGAGGGCGAACAAGTACATAGACGAGACCGGTCCCTGGATACTTGCGAAGGATGAGAGCAGGAAGGGCAGGCTCGCGACGGTACTGTACAACCTGCTCGAGACGGTCCGCATCTGCGCGGTGCTCCTCACGCCCTTCATGCCCGATTCCGTGGAAAAGATCTTCACCCAGATCGGCGCCTCCGAGGACGAACAGACCTGGGACAGCGCGGAGACTTTCGGAGTCCTGCATGACGGAGTGACCGTCTGCAAAGGCGACGCCATATTCCCGCGCATCGACGCGAAGAAGGAACTGGAGGAACTGGACAGGCTGCAGGAGGCCGCGAAGGCCGCAGTCAAGCCCGCGATACCGCCTGTCACCATCGAGGAGTTCGCCAAGGTGAAGCTCCAGGCCTGCAAGGTCATCTCCTGCGAGAACGTTCCGAAGTCCGACAAGCTCCTGAAGTTCACCCTGGACGACGGCAGCGGCAGAGAGCGCCAGATCCTTTCGGGCATCGCCAAGTACTATAAGCCCGGGGAACTGGTCGGAAAGACGGTCCTTGCCTGCACCAATCTCCCGCCGAGGAAGATGATGGGGCAGGAGAGCTGCGGGATGATCATCTCCGCTGTTTCGGGAGACGACCTCAAGCTCGTCATACTGGACGACGGCATCCCCGCCGGAGCCGAGCTCTGCTGACACAAAAAATATGCGCCGGAGACGCGGTGTGCGCCTCCGGCGTTTTTCCCTGTGAGGTATTTCATGAAAGCGTTTTTCAGAATCGTCATATCCCTGGTCCTGTGCGCTGTCCTCGCTGCGTGCACTGCCGGATACTGCGTCACCGAAGCGTTCTCTGAGACGGTGACGAAGGAGAACGTGCGCGCCCATATGCAGAGCCAGGATCTCTCCGGCGGATTAGCCGCAGCCGTGAGCGAATTCGCCAGACCGTATTTAGAGGAGCTCGAGGAAAAACCTATAATGGGCATCCTTTTTGTCGAGGGCCTGGGAGACGGACTTGATTCGTTCCTTGAGAGCGCTGAATTCAAAGATTATGCAAACACAACGGTCCGTGAATACGCGGAGGGACTGGCGGTATATCTCCGCACCGGAGAGGGAAACTGGGAGCCGGACAGAGAAGCGCTCATGGACCTTGCAGGACCTTTGACGGAAGAACTTTATTCGGGTTCCACCCTGGCGATGTTCGGCATTTCTAGTTCCATGCTCACGGAAACCGTCAGGACGGCCATCGAGGAGAACGTGCTGCCGTATCTCGAGGAGTCAGTGCCGGATTACTCTGAAGTCCTGGCGTCCCGCCACGTCTCGGGACGGGCGGCTGCCCTCAGATACGCTTTTAAGTTCCGGGATTCAGGGATGCTGATGTATGCCGGCATCGTTTCCGCGGCGCTGCTTGTCATCGTTGCCGTGCTGCTGCCGAGAAAAGGCAGGAGGGTCCTGTGCACCGGATGGCCGGGACTGGGACTGCTTGCCGGTGGCGGCGGCGCCTGGTTCATCGGAAAGAGCGCAGAGCGGCTTGTAGCACCGGGACAGGATCTTTCCGGGGGACTCTTCGCTGACGTCGCGGAGATCGCACGGGGTATCGCGGAGAGGTTCTCAGACAGCGTGGCCGCCGAGGCGAGGCCGTTCCTCATAGCGGGCGGTATCCTCCTGGCGATATATCTCCTGCTTTCAGCCGTCCTGCCTGAGAAGAAAAAACAGAGGATACGCCAGTACTGAGTGCTGAAAAAGATAAGGGAGCATCCCGCGGGATGCTCCCTTTAAACATGTCGTGAACCGCGTCAGCCGGCTTCTTCTATCTGCATCGCGCGGTAGAGGGAGGCGTATTTGCCGTCCATGGCAATGAGCTCCTCATGGGTGCCGCGTTCTATGATCTTTCCGTCGCTTACCACGAGTATGAGATCGGCTCTGCGTATGGTCGAGAGCCTGTGGGCGATCATGAAGGACGTCCGGCCTTTCAGGATGTTCGTGATGGCCTGCTGTATGAGCTGCTCCGTCTCCGTGTCTATGCTGGAGGTGGCCTCGTCGAACACGAAGATCGCCGGATCCGCTAGTATCGCTCTGGCGAAGGAGACCAGCTGCTTCTCGCCTGTGGACAGACGGTCTCCGCCTTCGCCGACCGGGGTGTCGTAGCCCTGCGGCAGCTTGGCTATGACGCCGTCAGCAGCCGCGAGACGGGCAGCGTAACGGATCTCCTCATCGGTGGCGTCCAGCCTTCCGTACCGGATGTTGTCCGCAACGCTTCCGGAAAAGAGATGGGGATCCTGGAGGACGTAACCCAGCGAGGAGTGCAGCCAGAGCTGTGACCTCTCCCTGTAATCCGTCCCGTCTATGAGGATCCTGCCCTTCGTCGGCTCCTGGAACCTGCAGGCGAGGTTGACGAGAGTGGACTTGCCGGCGCCGGTCTCGCCGACTATGGCGACAGCGGTCCCGGCAGGGACGTCCAGCGAGAAGTCTTCGAGGACGTAGTCGCCTCCGTCAGGGTATCTGAACCATACGCGGTCGAACGTTATTCGGCCTTCGATCTTTTCCCAGTTCTCCTTTTTAGGAGAGAAGACGGTCCCGTATTTCTCGACCACCTCGGGAGGGTCGCTTATGGTGCACGGTTCGTCGAGCAGCGAGGTGACGCGCTCGAGTCCTACCTGTGCGGTTATGAGCTCGGAGAGCATCCTTGCTATCTCGGACACGGGCTCGATGATCCCCACCGCGTAAGAGATGAACGCCGAGAGGACGCCGTAGTCGAGGATATCCGACATGACGAGCGTGCCGCCGCGCCAGAGGACGACGGCCGCTGCCATCGATCCGCAGAAGGTGACCAGGGGTATGAGCATGGCGTTCTGCATGGAGTGCCTTATCGACTCTCGGTACATGCTGGAGGTGAGTCCACGGAACTCCTCGGTGTTGCGGTGCTCTATGACGAGGGCCTTCGACGTCTTGGCTCCGGTTATGCCC
>CAMZHU010000099.1 GCA_947306975.1 uncultured Clostridia bacterium
GGTGCCTCCGTTTATTTCACATTCTTATACTCTTTTATCTGTAATACCTAATGAATCTCAATATGATCATCGCAGTCTCAGCACGGGTCGCGTTCCCCTGCGGCACTAGCGTGGACTCGGTGCGGCCGTTGTGTCTACCAGTCCGTAAACGTCTTCGATATCCGCAGGATAAGTAGGCAGCTTGCTCGAATCCGTCGAGTTGTAGATCATTGGACTGTCGATCTGCTCAAAACCAGTCGGCTCGGCAGCCATTGCGTCTGTTATAAACATTCCGGCCAGCGTTACGATTGATAGTACGACGCATATAATCTTTCTGAATACGTTTTTCACCGTCTGGTTCTCCTCCCGGATAAAAGTCAAATTGCGTTCCCGTGATGATGAACGATGTTAATAACAACGTTAATACTGTATCACAGGGGCAGTATTACAATCAACACTATTATCTTCCAATCGTTCCGCCGCGATCCTTCACGGTTCCCAAGTCGAGACGCTTGTTAACAGCGTTAAGTTCCTTGTAAACCGTCACAATTTAAAAGCGGGGCCAGCTTTTTCAGCTGGCCCCGCTTTCGGTATTCGTTATTGAATCCTCAGGCTCCGGTGTAGCGGAGCATGGGGATGCCGTCCTTGTAAATGTCCTCCGGACCCTCAAGCGTGATAGGGTATACTCTGTAACCCAGGCTCGTCATATCCGCAAGCAGCTGGTCATCCCAGACGATCACGTTCTCGGTGTCTCCGTGGATGGAGTATTTCCAGTGATGGAGCTCGCCGTCTCTGTTGAACGTATCGATCGCAAAGGCGTTTCTGGCCTTGATCGCATAGCTGCCGTCGAAATAATCGAAGAACAGCACCTGTGAATCTTTAGAGGGAAGCTTCCACGCCGGTATATCGGTGCGGATCGGGCAGCCGGGAGCGAAATCCCTGGCAACGTAAGCATCTTCATCGTAGCCATGCTCATTACGCTCGTTTCTGGTAACACGGGACCAGATGAGGCCCTTCTCGAAATCGCAGTATACTGCGCCGTTCGGTACGTCATCCGGGCCGTCTCCAAATGTCCATATGCGGTTTACGGTCCATTTTTCGGGTGCGGTGTCCATCACGCCGAAATAGCTCTCGTACACAGGATTGCCGTTCTGGTCGACAGTCTGAGCCGCGCGCTCGCCGCGGAAGTAGATCTTCTCGCCGTCCGCAAACCATATATAGGTCTTTCTGCCGCAGATAGCTTTCTTCTCAAGTTTTCTGGTCTCAAGATTGTACTTTATGATCTCGCGTCTGCCCTTGTCGTAGTTATCCCAGGAGAAAACGAAGAGGCACTTGTCTGTAAGGCGCATCCTCCAGGACTGCTGCTCCTCGTCGACGGTGACCGTCGTTACCTCGGTCTCTGAACGGATGTTCAGCGCGTCGTCATATGTCCAGAGCATGATCTTCCATTCTTTATTCTCATCGCCCCAGTCAAAGCCGGCAGTCAGGATATCGTTGCCGCGAATGGCGACGGCTTCGATGCTCGTGTCGAGGGAGACCTCGGATCTGTGCCTTCTGAGCTCGTCCTCTCTGTCGAGACGGTAGAGCTGGTTGTCTTCGACATAGGCGAGCGTCTTATCGCTGATATCGAAGAAGTGGGCGGAAGCGTGCTTGTTCTTCCTGCTGACCCTGTGTGAAAAATAGAAACCTGCGACATTGCGTGTGCCGGACGCAGTCAGAACGCCGGGCTCCATGTCCGGCACGTTCTTGGAGATATCGAGTTCATAATCGGAAACCGCTGCGATCTCAGCGCCGCAGACGGAGCAGAAACGGGCATCTTCGTCGACGGCCGCTCCGCAGAACGCGCAGGTACGGCTCAGCTGAACGCCGCAGTATTTGCAGAATCTGGAATCGTTGGGTATGATCTTGCCGCATTGGGTGCACTTCATAGTAGATTCAGTCTCCTTTACATACATTGTATTGCACGATGTATTATCAAATTATTCCATTTAAAATATACATCAACCGTCAAAATATGTCAATTATAAACAGCATTCTCTACTACAAAATGCATGCATATCTGAAGTGCAGCATGGCGTGCACCTAACAACAGCAGATGAAATGAAAAACAAAAAACGGGGCCGCAGATCTTACTGCGGTCCCGTTTCGTTCTTACTGACTTTCTTATACGCGGAACTCGGGCTCAGCCCTGATGCTCCTCAATGTACTTTTTGAGGTTCTCCTCAGCCGCCCGAGCGTCCTCAAATCCGTAGGCATGCGCTGTGTTCTGGAGGATCATCTCATAAATGTTCTTTCCCTCTGCCTTGAGTTGCGTGATGTACTTGAGATACGACGTGAGCGTCTCGACGGAATATGTGCTGAGCTCTCCGCGGAGATAGGACTGATACGAAGTATCGTACTCTTCGTCCTGTTCGGTCTCCTTCGGACGGCCGAAACCGGTAAAGACAGGATAGATCTCTGTGGTCTCAAGCATCCATTCCATCTGCATATCGACGATCTGTCTGACCAGTTCCGCCTTCTCTTCGGTGATCTTCGGCAGATATGCCGCCAGTTCGTTATACTCGGAAGTATAAACCGGCGCCATCATCCTTGCGTACTTCTCGACCATGAGGTTTCTGTCCTCGGCTTTGGCCTTCTTCAGATCCTCGAGATAGCTCTCGAGCGTCTCCTCGTTCCATGCAAGGAACTGACACATACGATTTGCTATAAAGCCTCTCTTATTCTCCTGGCAAGAAGCGCGCCCGCCTATATTCTGGGTGTGGTCGAACATCTCCCATTCAAGGTCGATTATCTCGCCGTAAATGTTTTTTTCATCCATTTCTTTTCCTCCCGTGGTCATTATCCAAGCCGCAGATTACGCAGCATTATGCTTTAGATAATATGATAATCCCTGTAAATATAACTGTCAAGATTCGTCAGCCTCCACGGTGAACGCCCGCATTGACAGAAAAAAAGGGGTGGTTTATCATAATAATGTAATAATAGATCAGGGCATTCAGATAAAGGCACACTGACGCCCCGGCATTACGCCGCAGCACGGAAGGAGAAAACCGCATGGACGATGTGAAAGGACTGGTATTCAATATCCAGCGCTACTCGATAGACGACGGCCCCGGTATCCGAAGCACCGTATTTCTTAAGGGCTGTCCTCTCTCCTGCCCGTGGTGCTCGAATCCCGAGTCTCAGAGTGGAGTGCCTGAGCTGTTCCACCGCGACATCAACTGCGTGCAGTGCGGGAGGTGCGTCGCCGCATGCCCGCAGCAGGCGATCTCGTTCAAGGAGGAGAAAGGCATCCGCATCGACCGTGAAAAATGCTTGGTATGCGGGCAGTGCGTATCCGAATGCACCAGAAACGCTGTCCATTTCATGGGCGAGGAAAAGACAGTCTCCGAGATACTTAAAGTCGTTTTGAGGGACAGGGTATATTACGAGAGTTCAGACGGGGGCATTACCGTTTCCGGCGGTGAAGCGCTCGCGCAGCCCGAGTTTACGGCGGCGCTTCTGAAAGCGCTTCGCGAAGAGGGCATACACACCTGTCTCGACACCACCGGATACGCCACGAGGGATGTTCTCGACATGATCCTCCCCTATGTGAGTCTTGTATATTTCGATATAAAGCACATGGACTCGGAGACCCACAAACGCGCTACAGGTGTGCCTAACGAGCCCATTCTCGATAATTTCAGATACATCGCGGGACTCGGTATCCCCATTACCGTCAGGGTCCCGTTCATTCCCGGTTTCAACGATGACGACGAGAATATCGAGAAGACAGCGGAATTCGTATCCGCCGTACTTCCCGGGAACGAGGTCGGGCTGCTGCCCTATCACCGGTACGGCATGGGCAAATATGATGAGCTGGACCGCGAGTACGTTATGGGCGATATGGATGCTCCTGACGCCGGGTCGACTGAACGTGCTAAGGCTATTTTTGAAAAGCACGGCCTTAAATGCATCGTAAAAGGCTGAAACATCCGGCCAGATGCCGGTCTGAACAAAGAACTGCGGTCCGGATTCCTCCGGACCGCAGTTCTTCATGTGTGCTTGGTATTATCTTTTTCGATATGGAGTATTTAAGTCGTGATCATCTGGCGATAAGCATGAGGAAAGCCGTAACGATTGCAGTGAGCATCACAGACTGGAAGATGTTGATCGAACCAGCCGTCTCTTCCCTGATGACGTCGCGCCAGTCAGGGGTCTCTGCAGCTGCACACAGATTAGTGTCGATGAACTCGTTTAAAACGTTGGTTTTCATTGAAGTAACCCCCTTGTCAAAAATATATTGGTTTGAACATGTCACTTTCTACATGTAATATAATACATATATTTTGACATGTCAATACTTTTTTATTGAAAATTTTACATGTTTATCTTTACATGTTATAATGTCAGCATAAAGAACTAACCAGAGGTGTCTGACATGCGCGAGCTGAAATACGCCATCCTCGGTCTTATCAACCGTATCCCCATGACCGGCTACGACATAACTAAGTACTTCGACGGTGTCCTCTATCGTTTCTGGGATGCCAAACACAGCCAGATCTACCCCGAGCTGAAAAAGCTCCTCG
>CAMZHU010000100.1 GCA_947306975.1 uncultured Clostridia bacterium
GTTTCCTCCAGTCTCCCCCGCCTGTCCGGCGGCAGTCGTGACGTTCTCCGTGCCTTTTTTCTCCTCGTTTGCGGAATACTCGGAATTTAGGCATACGCCGAAATGGAACACGGGTCTTCTTATGTTCCTCAGCGCTATCGGGAGATGCTTCACCCCGGGCGGTATGAAGATCATCGTGCTCTTGGTGAGGATATGTCTCTCCCCTTCTATCGCGAATTCGACTTCGGCGCCGAGATCGTCCGGGTCGTCCGGGTCGGAACTGTAATAGCCGAGCAGTTCAGGGAAATCGTGGGTATGTTCGCTCCTTCCCCCTGCCGGAAACGGGCCGTGGTACCACACGGTGTTCATCTGGAACGCTTCCGGAAGGATGTTCGAGTCGATGTAGAGTATACGGTCTGCAAACGTCTTGTATCTCTTACTGTCCTCCGCAGTATAGTGGCTCGGCTCGTGGACATCCTGGATGAAGTGTCTTCCGTACTTGCCCCCGTTGTTCATTACGATATCGCCCATAATGTCTCCCCCTTTGAGCTTGTTTTATAGTTATTCAGCCTATAGATCCGTCCTTGCCCATCTTTTTCTCCACGCCGTTCTCAGTCTTGGCGTAGGCGTTGTGGGTCATCATGCCCGTTACGCTTATGTACGGCCGTCTCATGTCTGTATTCTTAAAAACAGTGTGTTTTACTCCCGCGGGGATGAATATTACACAGCTCTTTTCTATAGTTACCCACTCGTCGCCGAGCAGGAGCGTCGCTTTGCAACCGAGATCCTCCGGGTGCTCGGGATCCGTGCCGATAAAAGACAGATACTCGTCGAATTCGTGGGTATGAGGATCCTGTACCGGCGTGTCGGGGCCGTACCAAGTGGCGGCCACGTAGGGCGCTCCGGGCACCATAGTGCCGTCCATCATGAAGATGTTGCGTCTCAGCATCTCACCCGCCTCGTTCTTCTGGAAGGAGTTCGGGATCGGCTCCGATACGATGTTGTCGCGATAAGATTCCATGGTTTCAAACAGTCCTTTCGTTTTTCGTTATTTATGACATCGCGGGAGATCAGGCGCCGTTTCCGGCATCCGAATAAGCCGCGACAATGTCCTTAAGATTCTTCAGGAGTTCTTTTCTGTTGCCGCTGAGCGACATCAGGTACAGGTTCGACGGGTACTTCCAGTCCGTCAGACGCAGTATCTTTATCCCGTCGACACGGAAACCGATGCTGGTCATGGCGATAGCCAGCGGCTTTTTGACTGCCAGCCTGAAGACGGTGGTATCCATCTCGTCGATATAGGTCGTCTTGAGCTTGAATCCGTTCTGCTTCGCCATCATCCTCATGCTGTCATACGCCGTCGTGTCTCTGCTGGTCTCGCGCATCGGGAGAACGAACGTAAAATCCCTGAAATCGCTGAAACACGCCTCGTTCTCTATGCCGGGAAGGAAGTTTTCCGATACGGCGATATACTGTTCAGTCTCCGCTGAAACCAGTTCTATATCCACATCGGAATTGTCCAGAATGTCTTTAAAGAAAACTTCGGCAGGTATATCTGCCGACAGGACGACAAAGGCCGCGTCCAGTTTCCCCGCCTGCAGCAGCGTGAGAAGATCCCTGGCGTGCATCTTGACCTGCTCCAGTTCCGCGTCCGGATTCGAATACAGGAATTCCGCGAGGATGTCCTGCTCCATCCTGTTGCCGAAACGTGGCAGCGACCCGATCCTGATCACATTGCCGCCGGTACCCGTCAGCTGCTTTTTCATCTCCATCATGTGGCGGTAGGCAAGGCTCATACGCTGGATATCCTGGAGCATTACCCTGCCCTCCGGGGTAAGCGTCAGTTCGCTTGATTTGTTGCCCCTTACGAACAGTTTCACGCCCAGCTCTTTTTCAACGCTGGACACGTATTTGGATATGACGGACGGCGAATAAGAGAGGCTGTACGCTGCGTCAGAGAAATTCTGGAAATTAACGACCTCGCTTATGACCTCTATCTCCCGCATGTTCATTCCGTTGACCTCCCCTCTTTACGAGCGTACCGTCACTCACGCGACAGCCAGCGGTCTCGTTTTCCATTTCCCGCTGAAGTAATAAGCACCGCCTATGACTGTGTACGCATATCCGCCCAGCACGCCGCCGAGCCAGAACCCCATTATGCCCATATTGAATACGTAGCCGAGCAGGATTGCGATCCCCAGTCTGGCCACGAAGGAGTCTATCACTCCTATGACGAAGCTCAGCTTTGCGTGCCCGATGCCGTTTATGACCGCGATGAACGGGCTGCGCGAGGCGTATCCCATAAAGTTCACGACGGCTATCACGACGTACATGTGGGCCATCTCGAGGACGGCCGGACTGTCGTCGAATATGGAGAATATCTGTTCCGGGAAAAGGATCATCAGCACGGAAAGTATCACCGCGAACGTAAGGGATATGAACGCTATCACTCCGGCGACTCTCGTCACTCTGTCGAGTTTCCTCGCCGCGAAGTTCTGGCCTACCATGGTCGCTCCGGCGGTGTGCAGCGCGCCGGTTATTATCCTGGCTACCGCACCGAGCTTGTTCCCGACGCCGTTCACGGCAGCCGCGACCACGCCGTAACTGTTGACGAAAGAGTGTACCACGAGCTCGGAAAAACCTATCGCGCAGCTCTGGATCGACATCGGGATGCCGAGCCTGAGGATGACCCTGAGCAGCGACGGGTCTATCTTGAAACTTTTAAGCTTGAAGTCGAAGCCAAACGCTTCTCTCTTCCTCATGAGGTATATGACCGCGCTTATGAACGCCACAGCCTGGCCCGTCACGGTAGCCAGAGCGGCGCCGAAAGCGTCGAGCCCCATCACCGCGATGAACAGAAGGTCGAGCACCACGTTCACCGCAGTGGCCACCGCGATGAAAACGAAAGGCGTCTTGGAATCTCCCATGCCGCGCAGTATAGCGCTCACGATGTTGTATCCGAAGATGAATATTGTACCGGTATAGCAGACCATGGTGTAGGCGTAGGCCTGGTCATGGGCTTCCGGAGGCACGTTCAGCCAGCGGAGGAACGTCTCGCCGAAAATGAAGCCGATAGCGGTGAAGACGACTCCCATCGCCATGATAAACGTGGAAAAAGTGCCCACGGTCCTGCTGACCGAGTCGTAATCGCCCATACCGACATACTGGGCGATTATCACCTGCCCGGCCGATGCGAACCCGACGACGAGGAAGGTGTACATGCTCAGCATGTCGCCGCCTATTGAAACGGCCGCGAGCCCGACGTGTCCGACGAACTGGCCGATGATGATCATATCCACGAGGCCGTACAGAGTCTGCAGGAACTGCGACAGTATGAAAGGCAGTGAGAATATTATCAGTTCCTTCGCCACGTTGCCCGTGGTGAGGTCATGTATCATGGTTTTCTGTGACAACCGAATCAACTCGCTTTACCGGGCGCCGCCCGGATAATGTTATCCGCACCCGGCCTTCGCCGGATGCGGATAACGTCATTTGTACAGTATCAGAGCCTGCCTATATCGCGTGCAGCGTTGTAGGCAGCCGTAGTCGCAGCCAGGATGTTCTTCGCGGCGACGCAGTCGCCGACGATATAGAACTCGTCCGCGCAGCCGTTCAGCGCAAGCGCGTCGTCGCTGAGCGGGCGCTGTCCCACCGCATAGATGACGGTATCGGCCGGGAAGAACTTCTCCCCGTCCGGGCCGGCCGCCAGTATGCCGTCCTCTCTGATCTCCTTTGCCTGAGTCGAGAGAGCAAGCTTTATATCGCACTTCTTTATCATGTAGTTCAGTGCGTTCATGTGGACCATGTTGCCGCCGTCGTTAAGACCCGGCATCATTTCCATAATAGTGACGTTCCTGCCTTTTTCGGCGAGGAAGATGCCGAGCTCGATCCCGACGAGTCCGCCACCGAGTATAGTGACGTTCTTGCCAGCCTCATCCGGGTGCGTGTAAATATACTCCGCTCCGAATACGTTCTTGCCGTCTATGCCGGGGATGCGGGGTTTTACGGGTCTCGCACCGAGTGCCGCTATGATCGCGTCGGGAGCGATGCTCTCCGCAAGTTCCTTGGTCACGGGGGTGTTGAGTCTTATCTCTACTCCCGCCTCAGCGACGCGGCGCGCCTGGCGGTCAAGATATTCGCCGAGCCTCTTCTTGAATGGCACGAGTTCCTCGCATCTGAGAGCGCCGCCGAGTCTGTCGGACGCTTCGCAAAGGATGACGCTGTGTCCGCGTCTCGCAGCTGTGAGCGCGGCCTCCATTCCGCCGATGCCTCCGCCGGCGACGAGCACCTTCTTCAGGGTCTTCGGCGCTCTGTCGAACTGTTCTTCAAGCTCATGGCCGATGACCGGGTTGATCGCGCAGGCGCTCCTGCGGGTCCTCGTCCTGCTGGCGAGGCACGCATAGCAGCGCATGCATCTGTCTATGTCGTCTTCCTTGCCGAGACGCGCCTTGTTCGGAAGATCGGGATCCGCTAGAGTCTGGCGTCCGAGTTCGACGATGTCGGCCTTGCCGGAGGCGATGATCTCTTCCATGAACGCCGGGTCCA
>CAMZHU010000101.1 GCA_947306975.1 uncultured Clostridia bacterium
CGTTATATATCTAACCCTGGGAATAAGTATCGAGGCATGGATAGGGGCCGTGCTTTCACTGCTCATAATAAAAATGGGGTTCGATCTTCTCAGGGAGACGGCCAGCTTTATCCTGGGAAAGAGCGCGGACAGTGAACTCGCTTCAGCGGTACGAAGGTCCATCAGCAGTTTCCCGGAGATCGAGGATGTTTACGGGATAGTGATCCACAGCTACGGCTGGGGGCATCTTATGGGGTCCGCACATGTGGAGGTATCCGATAGATTCAAGGTCGCGTGGATAGATAATCTGCAGCGTGCGATAACACGAAAAGTCCGTGAGGACACAGGAGTTGAGATGCTCGGACTGTCAGTATATGCCGTCAATACTCATTCCGAAGAGACGGTAAGGATAAGGGAGAAAGTCAAGGATATTGTTGCAGAAACGTATGGCGCGTCCAGGATGCACGGCTTCTATATCGACCTCGCTGATAAGACCATGAGTTTCGACGTTGTTTCGGAATTCGGCGTTAAAGATGAAGACGCCCTTCGAAGTGATATCTTGCGGAGAGTAAAGGAAGTCTGTCCAGAATACGATATAAGCGTCACGTTGAGCCACGATTTTACAGACAGCCGGCTTTGAAAGCCGTTCCTATTCTTGACAGACAGTGTCTTCATCGTATATAATTGCACGCTGTAATCATGCGTAATCAACACTTTTTGTATTACTAATCCGAAAGGACGGTCCTGAACTATGGCAACCGAGAACACCAGATTCAAGATGAGCGAGGCTCGCCTTGAAGAGCTTAAAAAGAGACTTGAATTCCTGCAAACTGAGAGAACCGCGGAAGTTGCAGAGCAGCTGAAAGAAGCTCGCTCGTACGGCGACCTCTCTGAAAACAGCGAATATGACGAGGCTAAGACCGAACAGGGAAAAGTCTACTCGGAGATAGCAGAGATCAAAAACCTTATAGAGAATGCAGAGATAGTCCAGGAGACCAATATGACTGACCAGGTCGGTATCGGTACGCGCGTAACTATCAAAGATCTCGAATACAATGAACTCGATACTTTCCAGATCGTCGGTTCACAGGAAGCTGACCCCGATGCAGGCAAAATATCCGACGACTCGCCTCTGGGTAAAGCTCTCATGGGCGGGACAGTAGGGCAGACGATCGAGGTCGCAGCCCCTGTCGGCACAGTAAAATTCCAGATAAAGAAGATAGAAAAGTAACTCCGGAGGTGCAGCAATTGGCTGACAACATCAATCAGGTATCTGAAGAGCAGGATCTCTCAGAGATACTCCAGATAAGACGCGACAAGCTCGCAAAGCTGTGTGAAGAGGGACGTGATCCATTCCAGATCACAAAGTTTACACGCACCGCGTATTCCACTGACGTAAAAGATAATTTTGAGACCATGGAGAACACAGACGTTGCCATGGCAGGACGCGTCATGGCAAAACGCGGCATGGGCAAGGCAATTTTCGCGGATATAGCTGACGACCGCGGCAGGATCCAGATTTACGTCCGTCTCAACGACGTGGGCGAACAGACATTTGCGGACTTCCGCAAAGTGGATATAGGAGATATCATCGGCATAGAGGGATACGTATTCAAGACCAAAATGGGCGAGATATCCGTTCACTGCCGCACAGTAACGCTTCTTGCAAAGTCACTGCGCCCGCTCCCGGAAAAGTTCCACGGTCTGACAGACAGGGAAACGCGTTACCGTCAGCGTTACGTAGATCTCATCATGAACCCCGAAGTAAAACAGGCATTCGTCGTGCGAAGCGCATTCATAAAACACGTTCGTTCTTTCCTTGACTCCCGTGGATACATGGAGGTCGAGACTCCCGTCCTCAACACAATCTCCGGCGGTGCAACTGCCAGACCGTTTATAACCCACCACAATACGCTGGACATCGACATGTACATGCGTATCGCTACGGAGCTTCACCTCAAGAGGCTCATCGTAGGCGGTATCGAACGTGTATACGAGATAGGCCGAATCTTCAGGAACGAAGGTATGGACACCCGGCACAATCCGGAGTTCACTTCGGTAGAACTGTATGAATCCTATGCAGATTTCAACGACATGATGGATCTGTTTGAGGAGCTCCTTTCTTCAGCGGCAGACAAGATACTCGGCACATACAAGGTGACTTGGCAGGGTGAGGATATCGATCTTGCTCCCGGCTGGCGCCGGATGACGATGGCAGAAGCTGTTAAAGAATACCTTGGCGTAGACTTCATGGCGATAAACTCGGATGAGGACGCTGTCGCCGCCGCAAAAGCCGCAGGAATAGACATGGAGAATATCGAGCCCACGTGGGGCCATGCGCTTTATGAGTGCTTCGATCAGAAGGTCGAAGGCATGCTTGTTCAGCCGACGTTCATCACCATGCATCCTGTCGACGTATCTCCGCTTGCCAAGCGAAGCCCTTCTGACCCGCGCCTAACCGAAAGATTTGAACTGTTTATATGCCGAAGCGAGATGGGCAACGCTTTCTCTGAGCTTAACGATCCTATCGACCAGCGCCAGCGTTTCGTCAAGCAGATGGAACTGCGTGCGGGCGGTGACGAGGAAGCCGGCATGATGGACGAAGACTTCCTCAACGCTCTCGAATACGGCATGCCGCCTACCGGAGGCCTGGGTATCGGTATAGATCGCTGTGTAATGCTGCTAACCGGCAGTGATTCCATCAGGGACGTCATTCTGTTCCCGACGATGAAGCCGCTGGAAATGCCGAAGGCCGAAAACAAGTCCGAGACAAAGCCTAATGAGGATACCGTCGAGGCACCTGCCGCGGAGGAAATAATCGACTTTTCCAACGTCGTGGTAGAACCGCTCTTCGAGGATCAGGTCGATTTTGATACCTTTTCCAAGTGCGATTTCCGCGCCGTGAAGGTGTTGGACTGCCAAGCTGTAAAAAAGTCCAAAAAGCTCCTTCAGTTTACTCTTGACGATGGCAGTGGTACGCAGAGGACCATCCTAAGCGGTATTCACGCCTATTATGAGCCGGAAGAGCTCATCGGCAAAACCTGCATAGCCATTACGAATCTGCCACCGAGAGCGATGATGGGCATCGATTCCTGCGGGATGCTAATCTCTGCAGTGCACAAGGAAGGCGAGGAGGAGAAACTCCATCTTCTGATGGTAGATCCCCATATTCCTGCAGGAGCGAAACTATACTGAGAATCGCCGGTATAACTGTGATGATAAAGACTGTGTAATATGTTGAGACAACTATGTCCCGCGGCGTAGAACAGAATACTGATTTGCACTTTCTCGGCTGATGCAGTATAAGCTGACATACCTATTGAGCCTGCTGATCGATCGGCAGGCTCAAATCATAGCTGTCCCTGAGAATTGAGTAAAGGAAAGAAAGATATGGAAGTTTTGCGTAGCGAATATCTTGTTATGCTGAGAAGCCGTATCTCTGACGACGAACGCAGAGAACTGAAAAACGGAGGCGGCATCCTCATCAGCAGATATAACCGTGAAACGGTGCTGCGCATGCTCCACGAAAATGTCAGCCTTACGGGAACGGTCGATACCGAATGTGCTGAAGAGCTTGAAAGGGCGCTGGAGGCGTATCTTGGACAGTATATGGCCGATCAGCCCGAGGGGCATAAATGGATCATTCTGTGCTGTTTGTATCTTTCACAGGTCGTACATGAGCCGCTGCATCCACAGCAGGCGGCAGGCTGGCGCATAGAAAACGGGAGATATTACTGCAACGCAAGAGAAGACGGGCCGGGAAGTGTATGCAAATGGTGTCTATGCGAGCAAGTTAGTGAGATAAAATGCGAAAAAATAACAGAAACGCCCGATAGATAGCTTGTAAGATAAGTATAACAATCAATATACAGGCCGTACAGGTAATGCCGACAGGGAGGATGAATACAAATGGAAGAGTGTCTTATATGCGGTGCGCCGCTTGAGTATCTTGACTCAGATGAACAGATGGAATGCTCTGTATGTCACAAGAAGGAGAACAGTATGACCCGATGCGTGAACGGTCATTATGTCAGCAACGAGTGTCATACTGCCGGACTGGATAAGATTATTACGCTCTGTCTGAAAGAGACTTCGAAAGATCCTGTCGAGATAATTGAAAAGATGATGTCGCTCCCGTTCTGCCATATGCACGGGCCGGAGCATCACGTAATGGTCGGAGCGGCGCTGCTAACAGCGTATAAGAATGCCGGCGGGGAGATCGATCTTGGACCGGCACTTTATGAGATGATGAACCGTGGTAAACGCGTACCGGGCGGCACGTGCGGTTTCTGGGGGGCCTGCGGCGCAGCAAT
>CAMZHU010000102.1 GCA_947306975.1 uncultured Clostridia bacterium
GAATAACCCGTGAAAAGGCACGGATCATATTTGAATAATCACAGGAGATCCAGAAATGAGCTATAAGATCAATACTAACTGCATACATGCGGGATACACGCCGAAAAACGGCGAGCCCCGCATGATTCCCATCATCCAGAGCACCACCTTCAAGTACGACTCCAGCGAAGAAATGGGCAAACTCTTCGATCTTGAGTCCGAAGGTTATTTCTACTCCCGTCTCCAGAATCCGACAAACGACATGGTGGCGGCAAAGATCTGCGCTCTTGAGGGCGGTACCGCCGCTATGCTGCTGTCCTCAGGCCAGGCTGCAGTATTCTTCTCTGTTTTCAATATCGCCGGCTGCGGTGATCACGTCATCGCCTCTTCCGCAATCTACGGCGGCACTTTCAATCTCTTCGCCGTGACTATGAAGCGTATGGGAATCGATTTCACCTTCGTAAGCCCCGACTCCACCGAGGAGGAACTAGACGCTGCCTTTCGGCCCAACACCAAGGCAGTATACGGCGAGACGATTGCGAATCCGGCTCTAGACGTTCTCGATATCGAACTCTTTGCCAAGGCCGCGCATAAGCATGGAGTGCCGCTCATCGTCGACAACACCTTTGCGACTCCGATAAACTGCCGTCCTTTCGAATGGGGCGCCGATATTGTCGTCCACTCCACCACGAAATACATGGACGGACACGCTGCGGTCCTCGGCGGCGTCATCGTTGACAGCGGCAACTTCGACTGGGACGCACACTCAGACAAGTTCCCCGGTCTCACGACGCCTGATGAGAGTTATCACGGCGTAATCTACACCAAAAAATTCGGTCCTGGCAAGGCTTATATCACCAAGGCTACAGCACAGCTGATGCGGGATTTCGGTTCCATGCAGTCGCCGATCAACGCCTATATGCTCAACCTCGGTCTCGAGTCCCTTCACGTCCGTATGCCGCGGCACTGTGCCAACGCGCAGGCCGTTGCCGAATACCTTTCAAAACATGAGAAGGTCGCATGGGTCAAATACTGCGGTCTGCCCGGTAACAAGTACTATGAGCTTGCGAAGAAGTATCTTCCAAACGGCTCCTGCGGCGTCATCTCCTTCGGTCTCAAAGGCGGCAGAAAGGCGGCAGAAAAGTTCATGCGCGAACTGCGTCTCGCGTCGATAGCCACACATGTTGCCGATGCGAAAACATGTATCCTCCACCCTGCAAACGCTACACACCGCCAGATGAACGACGAGCAGCTCGTAGCCGCAGGTATCTCCGCTGATCTGGTCCGGCTCTCTGTCGGCATCGAGGACGTGAATGATATCATTGCCGATATCGAACACGCACTCTCACTGACCGAATGACCGCAAAAGCCCCTGCTTCAAATTCGAAAATAGGTGCTTGACAAACGGGGCGATTATGTATTATAATTGCCCTTGCGTTTAGCGGGATTGTGTAAAGGTAGCACGACAGACTCTGACTCTGTTTGTGAGGGTTCGAATCCTTCTCCCGCTGCCAGACAGCGCCCGGATCTGCTGAATGCAGATCCGGGCGTTTTGTTCTCTTGAATAATCACATGATACAGAGGAATTGAAAATGGCATATGACTACTATGTGCGGACTAAGCAGGATCTGATAGATGCTGTCAATGAATTCGGGATCGTGCCGTACTTTGCCTCGTCGATTCCCGGGTTCTCCCTTGAAGAACACTGCTCTCCTGCGGTACTTTTCAATGATACAGCAGAAAACACATGGGAATGGAAAGGCCCTGTCATTCAGGCTACGGGCTGCGCTTACGGCAAACTGTTTTTAAAAAAAGCGGCGTATGTCAGACAGGACCTCTATCTGGATCTGGCAAATTTCCGCCGTGATGGATACGATTTCGATTCCAGATATGACGAGGGCCTGGCCGGGTTCCGTGACAAGCAGCTGTACGACCTGATCGATAAAAATGCGCCTGTTCTCTCCAAGGTACTGCGGCAAAGCGGCGGCTATGCCTACTCAGGCCGCTGGCAGAAGACAGACGGCGTGAAAGGTTTTGATACCGTTATCACCCGGCTGCAGGCACAGTGTTACGTGATAATCAGCGATTTCGTCTACACATTGGATAAATACGGCAGGCGCCGCGGCTGGGGCGTCGCTGAGTACTCAACACCTGAGCGGTCCTTTGGAGAATCCTTTTCTGAAAATGTTTACCGGTGCTCACCGGAAGAATCCTACGACCGGCTGTTAAACCATTTGGCCGGACTCTTTCCCGGAGCACCGGAAAAGGAACTGAAACGATTCTTGAAATGAACTGCAGCACGCGAATCTATACGATCGTGAAACACCGTCTTCCCGTATTATGTCGCAGAGATCGGCTGATATCCTCACTGGGAAGAGGCGGCGGGAGTTTTCCTTTTAATCCAGCCTCACGGCTTGAAGCCTGTTCAGCTTTGTGGTATTTTATCATGAGTATAAAAACAGGCCGTGCAGCTAACGGCAAAAACCACTGCGCAAACAGAGTTAAACGTTCAGCAGGAAGTTTGCATCATCAGTGTTGGTAACGACGATCGTCAGTGCAGACAGAAGCTAATACTCTAAGCCCAGAAAACACTTATACGGATTAGGAATTACTTTTATGAATAAACTGAGTTTTAAACGGGTGCTGATTTACCTGATCGGCATGATCGTGCTGGCACTGGGGCTTACGCTCAATACAAAGACTTCTCTGGGAGCCAGCGCCATCGTTTCTGTCCCCTTTACGGTTTCTGAAGCCTACGGCCTGGACTTTGGGAATATGACATTTGCGATCTACGCTTTGTTCATAATAGTTGAGATCATCTTGGACCGAAAAAACTTCATTCTCATACTTCTGCAGCTACCATTGAGCATCGTGTTCACACGATTCATGAATATCTTCAAATCAATCATCCCCTATAGTAGTTCAAATCTGATCCTCAATATCGCCGTATCCATCATAGCTATAGCTCTGACATCGGCAGGCGCATTCCTTACGATCCACATGGATCTGATACCCAACCCGGGTGATGGATTTGTCAGTGTCATCTCAAAGAAGACCGGCCTGGAGCTTGGCAGATGCAAAAACTGCGTGGATATCGGCTGTGTTCTGTTATCTGCTGCGGTCGGTCTGATCAATGGAAATATCCTCATGGGGATCGGTATAGGCACCGTCCTTTCAATGATCCTTGTCGGCCGGTTCCTTTCACTAATAAACAAGGCTTTTCGGGAAAGGCTCCTCAGGTTTGTAAATAAGTGAACTATCCGGTAATAGTCAGTATTTGCATCGACTTGGCTAATCCGTGATCTTTCATTGCGGCGTTGCAGTGTCAGCGCAACGGGAGGCACATTGGAGGGTCTCTTTAATTATGGCGAACAAAAACAAGAATAGGATGTCACAGGCGATGTTCTTCATCGTCCTGTTCGGCATCGTCAGCCTTTTCTCAGATATGACGCATGAAGGCGCTTCCAGTATCCGCGGCGCATATATGTCGCTTCTGGGAGCGTCGGCAGCGGCTTGGCGAGCTCATCGGTTACTCGATGCGCTATGTTTTCGGCAAACTCACTGACAAGACCAGGCAATACTGGCCGATGACCCTTATCGGTTATGCTCTCGACATCATAGCGGTGCCGGCTCTCGCGCTCGTCGGAGAACACGGCTGGATCGCCGCATGCCTTCTGCTCGTCATACAGCGCATGGGCAAGGCGATCAAAAAACCTGCAAAGGACACGATAATGTCTTTCGCCGCGTCACAGGAAGGAGTCGGCAAGAGTTTCGGTATACAGGAGGTCCTCGACCAGATCGGCGCGTTCCTCGGTCCTGTGCTCCTTTACCTCGTGATGCTCAGAAAGGTAGACGGAACGGCATACGAGGCGTATTCCACCTGTTTCAGAGTCCTGGCTATTCCGGGCGCGATCACACTTATACTGCTGATCATCACACGCCTCAAATTCCCCAACCCGGAACGCTTCGAGCCCGAGCCGAAAGAGTATATCCCCTTTAAGATGAAAAAGGAATTCATACTCTATATCGCGGGTATAAGCCTTTTTGCTTTCGGGTTCATCGACTACTCTATCATCATCATGCATGTCTCCCGTACATACTCGGAACTTGCACCGGGACTCAGCGAGACGTCATCCCTCGTCTCTACCGGCACTCTTCCATTGCTCTACGCAGGCGCTATGCTGGTGGACGCTGTGGCGGCGCTGTTTTTCGGTCTCATTTACGACAAGAAAGGCGTCAAGGCGCTCGTCTGGTCTACTATACT
>CAMZHU010000103.1 GCA_947306975.1 uncultured Clostridia bacterium
CGGATACTACAACGTCACCGAGCAGAACAGGCAGAAGGAGACGGACGGTCTGAGAGGCTACTTCAACGGTCTTCCCGTCACGTCCATCGTCGTCATATTCCCACTGGTGCATCTTCTCAGACTGGCGGTGTCCGCAGAGACGTTCTCGGTCATCCTCGGGGCAGTGATGTTCGTGACGGCGGCGTTCTTCGTAATAAACATCAAGGTCAAAAAATTCAAGATCTGAACTTAGCGCACACGGTACAGGGCCGGAGCTCAGGAGAGCCCCGGCCCTTCTGACTTGCCTGCCGGATCATAAAATGTTGCTACCGGCTCTTTATCGTGGTAAAATATCTTTTAACGATCATTACGGGGAGGATGGAGCTGTGCCCAGATTCTTCATCGCCGCCTCCAATATATTCGGGGGCATCGCGTACATAAACAGCAGGGATGCGGAGCATATACGCGCGCTGCGCATACGCCAGGGCGAGGCCTTTACCGTCTGCGACGGCAGCGGGAACGATTATTCCTGCGTCCTCACGAAGATAAACGAGGACGGCGCCGAAGCGGAGATACTGGAGAAGAAGCCCTCCGACGGCGAGGCGTCCGTATACTGCACGGTCTTCGCCGCGTTCTCAAAGGGAGACAGGATGGAGACCGCGGTACAGAAATGCGTGGAGCTGGGTGCCGCGCACATAGTGCTGTTCCCGTCAGCCAGATGCGTTTCCCGTCCCGACGAGAAGTCCATTATAAAAAAGACCTCCAGGCTGCAGCTCATAGCCGAGGAGGCCGCGAAGCAGTCCGGCAGGGGGATCATCCCGGCCGTAACGACGGCGGCGTCGTTCGAAGCGGCGATCAGACTTGCCGCGGCGGCGGATCTTCCGCTCTTCTGCTACGAGGACGAGCGCGAACTGCCCATACGGACTGCGATAGAGTCGAGACCGGACGCGAGGACCGTTTCCGTCGTCACCGGACCGGAGGGAGGTTTCGAGCCTTCCGAGGCACGCTACGCGTCGGAGGCGGGGATGCTGTCCGTCACCATGGGGCCGCGCATACTCAGATGCGAGACGGCACCCATCTGCGCCCTTACGGCCGTCATGCTGCTTACCGGAAATCTGTGATTCGAGGCGATTATAAATGTCCATGATAGAACTGTATGAAAAGGGATACTACCTGAAGGGCGGAGTCCCGGTCCCGGCAGAGGGGCCGGATCCCGCAGCGAGAGAGAAGACGATGGCGTATTCCATCCTCCGAGCCCACGACAGAAGCGGGGGACAGGGGAAGATGCGCATCTCCTTCGACGCCATGGTGTCCCACGACATAACCTACGTCGGGATAATCCAGACCGCCAGGGCTTCCGGCATGAAGGAGTTCCCGATACCCTACGCCCTGACAAACTGCCACAACAGCCTCTGCGCCGTCGGCGGAACGATAAACGAGGACGACCACGCCTTCGGCCTCTCCGCCGCAATGAAGTACGGAGGCATATTCGTGCCCGCGAACCAGGCGGTCATCCACCAGTACGCCCGCGAGATGCTCGCCGGCTGCGGCAAGATGATCCTCGGTTCGGACTCCCACACCCGCTACGGGTGCTACGGCGCCATGGGCGTCGGCGAGGGCGGAGGCGAGCTGGCAAAGCAGCTTCTTAAGAACACCTGGGACATAGACGCCCCCGAGGTGGTCCTCGTATGGGTTGAAGGCGAGGTGCCTCACGGCGTCGGCCCCCACGACGTGGCCATCGCCCTTGTAGGAGCCACGTTCCCCAACGGATTCGTGAAGAACAGGGTCATGGAATTCGCCGGACCCGGCATAGAGAAGCTCTCCACGGATTTCCGCATCGGAGTGGACGTGATGACGACGGAGACGAGCTGTCTCTCCTCCATCTGGACGACGGATGAAAAGGTGAAGCGCTATTACGAGAACATCGGCAGGCCCGGGGACTTCAGAACGCTCGCTCCCGGGGACGGGGCCTACTACGACTCCATGGTGAAGATAGACCTGTCAGAGATGGAATCCATGATGGCTCTGCCGTTCCACCCCTCGAAGGCGTACACCGTACACGAGGTGCAGAAGGATCCGGAGCGGATATTTGCGGAGATCGAAGAAGCCTGCAACCGCGAGCTCGGCGGCAGGGTGAAGCTGGACCTCAGACGCAGCATCGGCGCGGACGGAGCGGTGCACTGCGAGCAGGGGGTCATCGTCGGCTGCTCGGGCGGCATGTATGAGAACATCGCCGAGGCGGCTGCCATCCTGGACGGGAAGTCGATAGGAAACGGCTTCTTCGACATGTCCGTATACCCGGCGTCCACGCCGGTGAACCTTGCCATAATGCGGGACGGCACCGCAGCCTCGCTTACGGAGGCCGGGGCGCTGGTGAAGCCCGCCTTCTGCGGTCCCTGCTTCGGAGCGGGGGACACGCCGGCGAACAATACGCTCTCCATACGGCACGCCACGAGGAACTTCGCGAACCGCGAGGGCTCCAAGCCCGCCAACGGACAGATCGCGGCGGTAGCCCTCATGGACGCCCGGTCCATAGCCGCAACGGCGGCGAACGGCGGCGTGCTCACAGCCGCCACGGATATAGAGTATGAGGTGCCGGAGAAGGAATACGTCTTCGACGGTTCGGTATATGAGAAACGGTGCTACAACGGTTTCGGACGCCCGAAGCCGGAGACCGAGCTCAGGCTCGGCCCCAACATCACAGACTGGCCGAAGATGCCGAAGATGAAGAAGGATCTCCTGGTACGTCTCTGCGCCGTCATACACGACGACGTCACCACCACGGACGAGCTCATCCCCTCCGGAGAGACTTCCTCCTACCGTTCAAACCCCATCGCCCTCTCGGAGTTCGCGCTCTCGCGCCGTGTCCCCGAATACGTGGGACGCTCCAAGGCGGTGCGCGACATGACCGGGGACGTTCCCGAAAGCCTAGAAGCGGCTCTCCGGGCGTTCGGAAGAGAGGGTTCCGAAGATCTGTCGGTGGGGTCCTGCGTGTTCGCAAGGAAGCCCGGCGACGGTTCCGCCAGGGAACAGGCAGCGTCCTGCCAGAGAGTGCTGGGCGGTGCCGCCAACGTGTGTTACGAGTACGCTACCAAGCGCTACCGTTCGAACTGCATCAACTGGGGCATAGTGCCCTTCACGATAGACGCGTCCCTCGATTTCAGCTTCGGGGACGGCGCGTGGATATACGTGCCCGGGGCCAGGGACTCGATACTGGCCGGAATAGAGGAATTCGACGCCTTCGTCTTCGACGGCGGGGAGGTCCGGGAGATAAAGCTTTACTGCCGCGGCCTCGGGGACAGCGAGAAGCTCATCCTTACGGAGGGCTGCCTCATGAACTACTACGCCGCCGGATACGGCGCATGACACAGAACGGGAAGGAGCGGAAAACATGGGAAAGATAAGGATGACGACGCCCCTGGTGGAGATGGACGGGGACGAGATGACGCGCATCTTATGGCGCATGATCAAGGATAAACTCATACTCCCGTACGTGGATCTCAAGACAGAATACTACGACCTGGGCCTCCTGAACCGCAATGCGACGAAGGATCAGGTGACCGTCGATGCGGCCAACGCCAACAAGAGGTACGGCGTGGCCGTCAAGTGCGCCACCATCACCCCGAACAGACAGCGCATGGAGGAGTATCCCGAGCTCACTGAGATGTGGAAGTCCCCCAACGGCACCATCCGCGCGATCCTGGACGGCACTGTGTTCAGGGCGCCGATAACCCTCAGCTGCATAAAGCCCGTGGTCAGGAACTGGGAAAAGCCCATTACCATAGCCCGGCACGCCTACGGAGACGTATACAAGGCGGCGGAGATGTACACGGACGTCCCCGGTGAGTGCGTCATGACGTTCAAGGGCGACGACGGCAGCGAGAAGACCGTCTCGGTACAGAAAGTGGACGGCCCGGCCGTATGGCAGGGAATGCACAACAAGGACGGCAGCATCAGGAGCTTCGCCAGATCCTGCTTCCAGTACGCTGTCGATACTAAACAGGACCTCTGGTTCTCCACAAAGGACACCATAGCCAAGACGTACGACGGCCGCTTCAAGGCGATATTCGAGGAGGAGTTCGAAAACTACAGGGATAAGTTCGGCGAACTCGGGATAGAGTATTTCTATACGCTCATAGACGACGCCGTGGCCAGGGTGATACGCTCGAAGGGCGGCTACATCTGGGCGTGCAAGAACTACGACGGCGACGTGATGAGCGACATGGT
>CAMZHU010000104.1 GCA_947306975.1 uncultured Clostridia bacterium
CGGAATCAAGTTCCGCACGCTTTCTGTATACCTCCTGCCATGCGGAGTCTATTTCCGCCTGTTTATAGCTTAGTTCGGCCCTGGCGGTGTT
Organism: uncultured Clostridia bacterium; assembly: GCA_947306975.1. Classification (GTDB taxonomy): domain Bacteria; phylum Bacillota; class Clostridia; order Oscillospirales; family Oscillospiraceae; genus RGIG8048. Next base: position 92 of record CAMZHU010000104.1, read on the forward strand.
GATTTTGATCAGGATCTCAGAGGGTATATAAACGTAATTCTGTCTGACATATGCCTCCTGCGCATCGATCTCCGCCGTGGCCACATCGATCTCTGCCTGCCCGCTGACGAGTTCCGTCTCTGTCGCACGAATCTGCGCGTATCCGCTGTCTATCTCTGCCTGTGCAGAATCCACCTGCGCCTTGGCTTCCGACAATTCTGTGCGCTTTGGCGCCAGCGCGGCCGATCTGCTGTTCAGTTCAGCCTGTGAAGCGTCAAGACTGCTCCTGCTTGACTGTATGCTGCTGCGGGCCGAGCTTATCTCGGATTCGGCCGCCGCGAGGGCCTCTGTCCCTTCGTCGTATTCTGCCATGCGCTCCTCAAGAAGCTTTTTTGCGTCTCCAAGCGCCGTACGGGCATCCTCCAGTTCTTTCCGGCCGTCGTCAAGAGCCTTTTTGGCGTCATCGAGCTCCTGCCGCTTTTCGTCAAGCCTCGCGACCGATTTGTCGTAGAAGATGTCGGAAGCCTTTTCGACCTGTCTGTGCGGGATATATGCATATCCGAAATCGGCGTTCGAATCCCAGTCGCCGTTCGTAGGCTGAACGGCGAGCGTCTCCGGCATGGAGACGAGCGCGCTGATAAACACCTCATACCATTCGTCGTCAGCTCTGCAAAGGAGCGTATCGCCGGCACGTATCCCGTTCACATCCGCAAAGCTGTAATCCAGATACGCCTCGTCAGCTCCCTGCGGGTCGGCGGTGGACCAGAAAAAGAACCGCTGCAGATCATCCTCGCCGTAGGAAAACACGCGTACGGACAGATACCGCCCGGTGTGATCCTTAACGATCGTATCCGCGAATATCCGGGCGTCGGCTGCGCGCACGCCGGGCACGGCGAGTATATCGTCGAGCCTGGACAGGTCTGTTGCCTCTGTCGCCAGGTATGCGTCCGGATAATTGTATTCGTCAAGATACCGGGACATGGCTCTGTCTATCGACAGATAACCGCTTGACAGGCCTATGATGATAGTGCACCCGAGAGCTGAGACCACAGCCGTGCCGAGCAGCAGTTTCCAGTATTTCCTGATTATGGGAAACAGCAGCCTTCTCATACGGTCACCACTCTATCTCCTCCGCGGTAACGGGATCCTTGTTCTCCCACTCTTCGATGATCCTGCCGCTGCGCATGCGGATCACGCGGTCGGCCATTTTGCCGACCTCCTTGGTATGAGTAACTATTATGACTGTCTTTCCGTGCTCCCGCACGAGGTTCTCCAGTTCGGCCAGGATCTGTTTTCCCGTCTCATAGTCAAGCGCGCCCGTCGGCTCGTCGCACAGAAGGAGTTTCGGGTCTTTTGCCAATGCGCGGGCGATGGATACGCGCTGCTGTTCTCCGCCGGAGAGCTGAGTCGGGTAGCTGTCGCCCTTCTGCTGTATACCTACGATCTCCAGAGCTTTCTCGACTGCGTCGGGATCCTTCGACACGTCCGCGGTCATGGCGGTGTTCTCGCGTACCGTGAGTTCAGCGATTAGATTGAAGGACTGGAAAACGAAACCGACGTCATTCCGTCTGTACGCGGTAAGATCCTTGTCCCGCAGAGCGCAGAGATCTCCTTTTTCGGTGATGACGGAACCGCTGTCAGGCGTGTCGATCCCTCCGAGCATGTTCAGAAGCGTGCTCTTTCCGCTGCCGGAACTGCCGAGTATCACCAGAAGCTCGCCTTCATAGATATCGAGAGAGACCGACGACAGCGCGTGCACCGCGCTCTCGCCGATCCCGTATGTCTTATCAAGTGACTTCGCGCTCAAAAGGATATGCCTATCTTCGTTCATCAGGCCTGCTCCTCAAGAAATGACACGATGTCTCCGACTGTCACGAAATCCATGATCGCCCTGTCCGGTACCTCGATGTCAAACTCCTCCTCAAAAGCAGACACGATGGAGATGACATCGAACGACGTCAGGCCGAGATCGGACACGAGGACCGAGTCCCGGGTGATCTCCTCCGCCTCTGAGTATTCTCTGAGTATTCCGATAACACGTTCAAGCATGGTTCATCCTCCGTATCTGTATTTACACATCGTCTTCATCGGCAGAACTCTGCTATCTGACGGTCCCCGTCCTCTGTTCTTCTCAAGAACGGCCAGGACTGTGCCTAGCAGTTCGTCTGCCTCATGATCCGGTATCTTGGTATTGTAGTCAAAATGGAGCCTGAAACAGCCGCCGGCGCCCCAGTCTTCAATGGTAAAGATCGTCATGTCCGAACTGTATTTACAGTAATACTGTTTGCATTCGATGCCGCTGAAGGCATCGAGAGAAGCCTCCATATAACTGACCCATATGTCATAAAGGTATTTCCTCTGATCCTGGATCTGTGTGGCGCCCTTCTGATGCCGGAAACCGGCAAAGGATACATCGCGGACACGCTCCAGCACATCAGTAAACCAGTCCTCATCATGCATCTCTATTAGGAGCGGCACGTCTCTGACGAACATGCCTGTTGTATTGCGCTGACGCACGCCGGTGCGGTTCAGCGCAACAGAACCGACATAAAACAGATCGCGCTTCAGCCTGCTGTGCATATAGACACAGACGGCAGTAAGAAACAGTATATACGGTGTATACTCGTGTTCAGCCGCGAAATCGCGGATACGCCGCGTCAGACCGGCGTCAAGCTCCAAAGTGCTTCGCTTTGACCTCAGAGAAGTATAGGGCTTCGGCCAGAGCCTTGACGGCTCGGAGCATCTCTCGAGCTGTTCCGCCATGAACTGATTGTCCTTCTCGCAGCGTCTGCTGTTCACAAAAGCTTTTTCGCTCTCGATGAATTCCTGAAAGTCGTACGCTTCCGGCTGCTCTCCGTTCAGGATCGACAGAAACTGGTTTGCGATCAGACGCACGGTCCAGCCGTCCGCGATGGCATGGTGCAGTTTGACAACGGCGCCGCTTGCATCCGGCAGTTCAAGAAGGATCACCTCGCAGCAGGCTGGCTCGCTCTTCGGCAGTCCGAGCTTTGCGCGGGTAAAGACCGATCCGATCCTGTCCAGCAGGATATTCCCTACGAGCTTCAACGGGGGCTTTGCTGACTTCCAGGCGCTCTTCGGCAGGCCTGTCCCCTCGGACCGCCTGTCCAGGTCGAGCGGGATCGTCGCGTAGGCGCCGCACCAGGCGTCCATTTCGTCGCGCGTGGTGAAGCGTTTAACTCTAAAAATGTGTTCCTTGAAAGGCCTGGCCTCCTGAAATACTTTCCCGTCTTTTTCTACAAAGCACGTACGCAGCCCGCTGTTTATGCGGAGCACCTCGTTTGCAGCACGCTGAAGTTCCCCGGTATCTATCTTTTGCGGCAGAAGCATGCCCCCGCATAGGATACAGGCGCGGCTCGCTCCGCGTCGGTCTCCGTAGTACATCAGCAATTGACTGGTGTGTAATTCATACATGGTCTTCACTGCCTTACAGCGCTTCAGAAGCGCTTGATTTTCTGGGTCGTTGTTTTCATGAAAGGCGTCTCGCGGAACTTGACGCTCTGTATCCGCTTGTACGGCGGGAGCTGCCGGCTGAGCTTCATGACGGCGTCGTATATGCCTTCCGTGTCTTCTGCGTATATCTCTGCCGTGATGACGCCGTCCTCCGCCCTGACGACCGCCTCCTCGACGCGTCCGATTTCCATGATCTTACGTTCGAGCTCTTCCGGGGAGACGTTTTCGCCGTTCGAGAGGATTATCAGGTTCTTTTTACGTCCGGTCACATACAGATAGCCGTCCTCGTCCAGATAACCGAGGTCGCCGGTATAAAACCATCCGTCCCTCAGCGCTTCCGCGGTCGCGGTTTCGTCCTCATAGTATCCGACCATAACGTTATCGCCTCTGACGCAGATCTCACCGTCTTCGATGCGCACCTCGCACCCGCAGATCGGCTGGCCGACGCTGCAGGCGCGCTCTTCTCCGAGGCGGGTGAACGTGACGAGCGGCGAGCACTCTGTAATGCCGTACCCGTTCAGGATGTGGATACCGAAATCGTCCATCCCGTCAATATACGCCTGATCGA
>CAMZHU010000105.1 GCA_947306975.1 uncultured Clostridia bacterium
AACATCATACTTGCCTACGGGGTCGACAACGTCGAGCTTAGATAACGTATCCATCCATCGTGTGCAGCGGACACGCTTGCGGTGCGAAAGCTTCTTATTGTGTGTCCCCGGCTTACGTGCGTCTTTACAATGCTGATATCAGCGCTAGTTGAAAACTGACAGCGGCCTGTCAGGCGGTGTATCGCCGTTTAATTCCATAAGATGGAAAAAGTCCCGATTTTCTTCGAAATTCGGGACTTTTCTGTACATGGAGCGGGCGATGGGAGTCGAACCCACCTTTGAAGCTTGGGAAGCTTCCATTCTACCGATGAACTACGCCCGCAAATCATCTGTACGAACGTTATTGTACCATATAATTCATAAAATGCAAGCTAAAAAGCGACCGCTCCGCACTCGCTTACAAGCCATGGTATAAACGATTTGGTCTTCTGAACACCTGTTTTGACCGTTTTGTGAAATAATGTCTAATTATGGTTGATACGACCGGCCAAAGATGGTAGAATAAATACACGGGTAGTACCCGATCAATTGCAGAGGGGTGGTCTCATATGGTCAAGGTCATAATGGGCGTAAAAGGCTCCGGCAAAACGAAGCGCCTCATTGAACTCATACAAACGGCTGTCAAGGAGGAGCACGGCGATCTGGTCTGTATCGAAAGAAAGCCGCAGCTCACATACGACATCCCGCATACCGTCCGGCTCGTGACTGCGTCTGACTACGGCATAAGCAGCTACGATGTGATGAAAGGATTCATCTGCGGACTGCATGCAGGAAACTACGACATTTCACATATCTTTATCGACAATCTGTTCAAAATACTCGGGGTATCATTTGACGAGCGAACCGAAGAATTTTTAGCCTGGTGCGAGGATTTCAGCAACCGCGAAAACGTCAGCTTTACTATGACGGTAAGCGCAGACATCTCGCTTGCATCCGATTATATCAAAAAATTCTTTTAACAATAATACGCGGCGCTCCCTTTCAGGAGCGCCGCGCAGATTACGGGGGAGCGTCGCTCCCCCGCTTTATACGGTGCATATATGAAAACGAACTATCAGCTGGTTCTCGATAGCGAGCTTGCACAGATATCCGCGTCAGGCAGAACACCTTCGCTGCTTCTCCACAGCTGCTGCGGCCCGTGCAGCAGTTACGTTCTTGAGTATCTGGCGCGCTATTTCAAGATCACTGTCCTATACTACAATCCGAACATCCAGCCTGAAGCGGAATTTGACCGCCGTGCCGAAACGCAGAGACAGCTTCTCCGCTCCGCTGAATACGATAACCCCGTAGATCTGATCGTGCCGCGCTATGACGATTCTCCGTTCCTCTCCGCCGTGTCCGGCCTTGAGAACGCTCCGGAAGGCGGCGCAAGGTGTCTTCGCTGCTTTGAACTGCGTCTTGAAGAAACAGCCCGCACAGCCCGCGAAGGCGGTTTCGATTACTTCACGACGACGCTCTCGGTCAGCCCGCACAAAAACGCGGAAGCGCTCAACACCATCGGTATGTCGATGGGAGAACGTTACGGAGTACCTTACCTCTGTTCGGACTTCAAAAAACGTGACGGCTATAAACGCTCTATTGAACTCTCTTCTCTCTATGGTCTGTACCGTCAGGATTACTGCGGCTGCAGATTCTCTTTACGAGAGCCCGCTTGCGCCAAATAACTCACAGATCCAGATCAACAACAGGAAAGGCGGAAAATAACCCAGTGACGATAAGAAAGATTGCATCCTCCGCAGTTATTGCGGCAGTCTACGCAGCGCTCACTATGGTGCTCGCGCCCATCTCATACGGCAGTATACAGTTTAGGATCTCAGAGGTGCTCTGTATACTTCCCTTCTTCTTCCCGACCTCCGTCTGGGGACTGTTCATCGGCTGTCTCATTGCGAATCTCCTCAGCCCGTACGGCCTGCTGGATATAATCATTGGCCCTATAGCGACGCTCATAGCAGCCGTCGCCACTATGCAGCTGGGTAAACTGCCAAGCTGCGGGACGGTACGGACAAAGGCACTGGCCTGCCTGCCGCCTGTCATATCAAATGCAGTACTGGTCGGTGCTGCCATCACCATTGCCTCTGCTGCCCCGGGCGCGCGTCTTCCCGTATTCCTCGTAAATGCGCTGGAGGTCGGAGCCGGTGAACTGGCTGTCATGTATATCATAGGATTGCCGCTCCTCATTCTGCTTCCCAGATCCAGATGGTTCCGCCTTATCTCAGAATACCTTGGCTCAAGTCCCCGCTGAACATTGATCCCTATAAATAAACACCGCCGTTTTCCTTCCAGAAGGATTGACGGCGGTGTTTTCTGTTTAAAACTTTATCTGCGTTTCGGTCATCCCCGGTTCCGCCGGATCAGCGGATATATCCTCCTGGAGAGTATTACAGCCAGACATATCTTGATCAGATCCGGTACGATGAAAGGCACTACACACATGGAGAGGATCGAACCGATACTGGGTGTGTTCGCGCTCCCGGTATATACGAAAGCAAACCATAACGTTCCGAAAGCGTAGCATACGATGAGTCCGGCCACCATAGACGCTGCCATCACCAAAAAGCTTCTGCCGAACCGTTTGATACACACACCTACGATTATCACGGCAGGTATAAACCCGATCATATAACCTCCTGTCGGGCCGAGGATCGCTCCTATCCCTCCGCGGAAACCGGAAAAAACAGGAACTCCCGCAGCGCCCAGCAGCAGATATACTATCACGACAGCAACGCTCTTCCTCGTGCCGAGGAGTCCCGCCGAGAGAAATATCGCAAGCGTCTGCAATGTGAACGGAACTGTAGCCGGTATGGATAACCACGAACATATCACAAGAACTGCAGTGAACAGTCCCACCTCTGCCATATCCCGTACAGTTAGCTTTTTAGTTTGTGAATCGCGCAATGGTTTCATCCCCGATATCTCTTTGTTAACTGAAGTATAGCATGCGGCCTTTAGATTGTCAACCTATTACGCATATATTGGTTAACATGCCCGTTGCTTCCACACACTTGATTGGTCTGCCGATTTGAAGTATAATCTAGCGGTAAGCAAAAGCCGTGTCTTATGTGCAAGGAGTTGTTTGTTTCATGAGAGATTACAGAGAAGAATTTGAAAAAAGAGTAGATTTCATAAAAGGCGTATTGAAGGACAGCGGCGCTGCCGGCATCGTATACGGCAACAGCGGCGGCAAGGATTCCGCTCTCGTCGGCATCCTCTGCAAAGCTGCCTGTCCCAACACTGTGGGCATTATCATGCCCTGCGCGTCAAAACGTAATTTCGGTGAGGACAGGGACGACGGCATAGCTGTCGCTGAGCAGTTCGATATAGAGACGCGAACCATAGACCTGACTCCTGTGCGCGAGGCCGAGCTTGAGGCGCTGAAGGGCATAACCGACGCCAATCCTTCCGCCGTCACAAATATAGCCCCTCGTCTCCGCATGATCACTCTCTATGCGGTCGCCGCGAGCGAGAACATGCTCGTCGCCGGTACCGGAAACCGCAGCGAATACTACATGGGTTATTTCACCAAGTGGGGCGACGGCGCCTGCGATCTCAACCCTATCCGCGACCTGACGGCAACCGAGGTCTTTGAATTCCTGCGTTATCTCGATGCGCCTGCACACATCATTGAAAAGGCTCCGTCCGCAGGACTGTTCGAGGGACAGACTGACGAAGCTGAGATGGGCGTTACATATAAGGCGATCGACGATTTCCTCCTTTACGGCACCGTGTCTGAAAAAGATGCCGCTGTCATCGACAGATACCACAGCCGCAGCGAGCACAAACGTACCGGCACCGCGGTATACCAGGGCTGATCGCAGTGCGGCAAAAGTAAAGTAATTCGGTCGATATTTGAGGCGTTTTGGCACTTAGGTGGCTTTTGGCTGATGTATTCGTGGCGTTTTTCCGCGTTTTGTGGAGAACAGCAGCGCCGATTCACCGGATAAACCATGTTCGAAGATCTTTAATGAACGCTAAGAATCAAATGTCACATAATAATAAAGCAGGCGACGGCAAATTGCCGTTGCCTGCTTTTTTCATTTGTATATATAATGCTCAATCGGTGAACTCAGCAGATCTGAAGAGCCGGATGTTTCTGTATTCCGCTGCACTT
>CAMZHU010000106.1 GCA_947306975.1 uncultured Clostridia bacterium
TCGGTAAACACCGTCGCCCGTGCTTGGGCCGAAAACAGGGCGACCGGCGATTTCTCTGTAGTGACTACCGCAATGGAACACCATTCGAACTATCTTCCATGGCTCGACCTGTGCAGGAGACGCGGCGGAAAACTAATTGAGATACCTCTCGGCCCGGACGGACACCTCGACATCGACGCTCTCAAGGACAATCTCACACCGAAAACGATCCTCTTCGCGGTCACATACGTTTCCAACGTTACCGGATCAGTGAATGACGTGAAGAAACTTATAGATCTTGCCCATTCAAAGGGCGTGCCCGTCCTGATCGACGCCGCGCAGGCGGCACGGGAATTCCCAATAAGCGTTTCCGAACTGGACGCGGACTTTCTGTGCCTCTCCGCTCACAAGATGCTGGGGCCTTCCGGCGTCGGATTGCTGTACATAGCTGAGCGGCACTTTCAGGAACTTGCTCCTTTCAGACTCGGCGGAGGAATGATCTCCGATATTAGGGACGGCACGCCTGTCTATGAAGAGATGCCCCATCTCCTGGAAGCCGGGACCCCGAACATCGGCGGGATAGTTGCATTTCATGAAGCTATAAGATATATTGAGGGTGTTAGCCGCGGCTACATCACTGAACGTGAGACGATGCTGACTTCCCGCCTCCGCGAGATGCTGTCACAACTGAAAGGAGTACGCGTACTCGGTCCCTCCGATAATGTTGGAAGCTGCGTCAGCGTAGTCTCCGACCGCTTTCATCCCTATGATGCCGCGGTTCTCCTCGATAAACTTGGTGTCGCCGTACGCTCCGGCACTCACTGCTCTATCCCGTGCCACAGGGCATTAGGCGTCGAGGGAAGTCTTCGTTTCTCTCCCGCCTTCTATAACACAGAGGAGGAGATCGATACAGCTGTCGATGCGTTCGACAGAGTGCTTCATATACTTGACCGGGCATCAGGAGGCTTGTCATGACGGATACATACAGGACTTTTTACGACCGGCAGTGCGAGCTGGCCGGTCTCTTTTCCGGCATGGCAGACGAACTGGACCGCTATTCCTATCTCACCGCCCTCGGCGGGATGCTCGACGTGCCGGAAGAAGGTTTTATGACTGAAGACCGCCTTGTGAAAGGCTGTCAGTCGCAGGTCTGGCTCGAACTCGCTTACGACTGTGATGAGAAACTCCGGCTCACCGCCTACAGCGATACGCTTATCGTCCGCGGACTTCTCTACATCCTACGAGAGTGTATCAACGGGGCCGACAGGACTGAGTTATTGAATGGAGATCTATTTGTATTCGATAAAGCCGGTATATCCGAACTTCTCTCTCCCGCCCGTCGCGGAGGCCTCTCAAGTATAATCGGCGAGATAAGGCGACGGGCAGAGACTTTGACAGAAAGGTAAACACATCATGACTGATATACAGATCCGCTCTTTTCTGACTGTTGCAAAAACCGGGAGTTTCAGCCGTGCGGCCGAACTGCTGTTCCTGTCCCAGTCATCCGTGAGCCGGAACGTAAACGAACTCGAGAAGGACTGGGGATTCAAACTGTTCGACAGACGCAGCAACAGCGTCACCCTTACCGAGGCCGGACGTGTCATGTTCGATTTTTTTACGAAAGCCTCCGAAAGCTATTCAGGCGCTCTTAAACAGGCCGAGTACGCATCCCGCGCACAAAAGGGTTTCATACGCATCGGCCTCCTGGACGGTCAGATGATGAATGAGATCATGCGCAGTGCAGTCTTTGAGATGACAAAGCGCAGCCCCGGTGTCGAAGTGATCTTCGAGCGTCTGGATTACGGTGAGATCCGCAGTAAACTCATTTCAAAAGAACTGGACTTTGCGGAACTGCCGGCAGAATCAGTGGTATTCGATAACAGATGTACTGTACCGCTTTATAAATACGAGACTTATCTCATCATACCCTCGTCTTCCAGGTATGCATATCAGAGCAATCTCTCCATATCTCTATTCCTGAGCGATACGCTAATTATCGTGAATCACGGAGAGGAACATCCGCGCTCTCTTGAGGCCATGTGGGTAAATGAATGCAAAAAGCATGGTGTCGAACCCAGTATCCGTTATGTCAGCGACATCCGTGAGCAGGAGATCCTGATCGAACTCGGCGAGGGTATCGGCGTGTGCAATATAAACCACATGATGTCCAACTGCCCCCACACGAGCTTCGTAAAGCTTAAGGAACTGACGCCCCGTACTTTCGAGCTCGTCTGGTACAAACTCAATCCAAACCCTCAGAGTCCCTGCTTCATCTCCTGTTTCGATCCCCAGCCGGAAAAGGTGATCTGATCGCGCACAGCACGATCTTTTTGTTCCTTTTGTCAACCTCTTTAATTCTTGTGTCGCAGCGGCTGTTGTCATTCCAAAACGATGTCTGCTGTGTATGCGACAGATCCTTTCCATACATCGTAAAGCGGCGGCCATGCCATCCCGGCAGGGTCGCCGCTTTATAGCTTACTTTTTTACGGTCAGCCTTAATCAGAATTTGACATCTCTGTATCTGAGTGCAGCTTCTGTCGCGTTTTTGGGATCATCCGGCTTCGATCTGTCCTTAAAGCATTTGCCGCAGAAGGTGCACTGTACGTTCGGATCCATAACGCACTTCTTCGTACCCGCAGAACCCGCGAATTCAATGTAAAAACCGCGTTTTTCGTCGTACTGGCACTTGTAAGTACCGAACTTGCCGCGAAGGCTGAGGACCTGCATGTAAACAGGCTTCTTGACGTTGTGGTACTGGAGCGGACAATGCCAGTAGAATGCCGGGATACGAACTATCGTCGGTTTTGTGAAGATATGCTGCTCGAGCTGGTTTATCTCCTTGCCGATCCAGAACTCGATCTCAGCGTCGAATGAGCCCCACGGATCGGTCATGTCATGGCCTATGAAGCAGAGATACTCATCCTCGGAATGGAAGCTCGGCGCCTTATCGACGAATGCATCCGTCATATAAGCGCGGTAGCTGGAATAAAAGCTGGAGTCCGGCATACAGTCGTGACCGCGGAAATATGCCTGATACGGCGGCATGAAGGCGCCCCAGTAGTTTCTCTGCTTTTTGAAAGTGTGTACAAGATGATCGTATTTGCCCACAGTATCTCCCTCCTCACTTTCCGCACTTGCCGCAGAAGGTGCATTTCTTCTCTCGGTCGAGCGAACACGGGGTAATGCCTTCAACGTCGCCGATAAAGTGCTCTTTGCCCTGTTCGTCCACCTCGCGGCGTATCGCGTAGTATCTGCTGCTGAACAGGACTGGCTGGAAGAACAGCGGCTTTCCGAGCCGTTTTATCTCCAGCGGGCCGTGCCAGTAATACTGCGGTATGCGCACCATCGTAGGTGCTGTTATGACGATCTTCTCCATGTCGTCGAGCGTCTCACCGAGCCAAAGCTCTACCTCCGCATCGAAAGATTCGAACGCGTTCCTGAGATCGTGCCCCACGAACGCGAGATACTCCTCGTCGCGGTGGAAATGTGGTGTCCTGCTTACGACGCCAGTCTTGGTATACGCCCTGTACGGCAGATGTATCACAGCTCCGGGGATATCAAGCCCGCCGCGGAAGTACGCCTGAAGAGACGGCTGTATGCCGTCACCGTCATACGTTTCTTTTTTGA
>CAMZHU010000107.1 GCA_947306975.1 uncultured Clostridia bacterium
CATTAGCGTTCAGATCATCACGCAGGCAGGCCTCCAGCAGACTGTATTCGACCGTGCTGTTCACTTTTGCTACGCCTATGCGTTCACAAAAATCCTTAATTGCCGCGGGCGTGTATCCGCGCCGGCGCAGTCCGCACAGCGTGGGCATACGGGGATCGTCCCATCCTGAAACATATCCGTTTTCCACAAGTGTGCGGAGTTTGCGCTTTGACATCACCGTATAGTTGATCCCAAGACGGGCAAACTCTATCTGACGCGGTTTTGAAGGAACATCTGTGTTTTCGATGACCCAGTCATAAAGCGGACGGTGATCCTCATATTCGAGGGAACACAACGAGTGCGTGATTCCTTCTATTGCATCCTGGATCGGGTGCGCGAAATCGTACATCGGGAAAATGCACCACTTCGTGCCCTGCCTGTGGTGTTCTATATATCTTATACGGTACAGTACAGGGTCGCGCATATTGAAGTTGCCGCTGGCCAGGTCGATCTTGGCGCGCAGAGTATACTTCCCCTCAGGAAACTCCCCGTTCTTCATGCGCTCAAAGAGATTGAGGTTCTCTTCGACAGGTCTGTCACGGTACGGACTCGTTGCGGGCACGCCGATGTCACCGCGCCGCTCCCGGAACTCTTCGGGCGTCAGTTCGCACACATATGCCAGTCCCTTTTTTATGAGACCGACGGCTAGCTCATATGTCTGCTCGAAGTAGTCGGACCCATAGAAAAATCTGTCGCCCCAGTCGAATCCGAGCCAGTGGATATCTTCCTGTATTGCATCGACAAATTCGGTATCCTCCTTGGCCGGATTGGTATCATCCATTCGCAGGTTGCATATTCCGCCGTATTTCTCGGCGCTGCCGAAGTCTATGATGAGCGCCTTGCAGTGGCCGATATGGAGATATCCGTTCGGCTCGGGCGGGAAACGGGTGTGGACCTGCATCCCCTCGCAACGGCCGCCGGGACCTATATCCTCCTCTATGAAAGCGTGTATGAAATTCAGTGAATCGCCCATGGTCGTCTACCTCTTTACACTGGCGGCGGCAGTCTCCCGCCGCCTTATTGCTGACTAATTATACCAACAGGCAGGGAACGTGTCAACAAACGCGGATGTCCATGTGTCACACATATCAACACATGTAAAAAAGAGTAATACGCACTTTAATTCCTGTTCTTAATGTGTTATGATTAAACAAGTATGGAAAGTGCAGGTGGAGCCGAAGTGAACGAACAGTCCAAAACGTCAAAGTCCGCTCGTACGCGGGAGAAACTTCTCAAAACGTCTCTCGATCTGATGGAACAGAAGGGTTACCAGAATACGACCATCAGAGATATCTGCTCAAAAGCCAATTTGTCTATCGGTACTTTTTACAGCTATTTCCCCTCAAAGAGCGATCTGTTCTTTGATATCTACAAAAAGGCAGACGATTACTTCAGCGATTATGTCTCGGTGCAGATCTCCGGAGATAACGTCTCCGAAAGGATCGTCGATTTTTTCCGCTATTACGCAGAGCTTAACATAAACACCGGCATAGAGCTTCTAAAGATCCTTTTCAATCCCGAAAACTCCTGGTTCACGCAGGAACGTCCCATGCAGCTGGTGCTCGCATCTCTTATCGAGGAAGGCATCGCCTCCGGGGAGCTCAAATGCCCCGCCGGTGCCAAGTATCTCGAGGATATGCTCTTCATACTGGCCCGCGGATGCTGTTACAACTGGTGCATTCTCGACGGAGAGTATGACCTCACCGCTGAGCTTACAGGTTATGTTGAGAATGTGCTGAAAGCTTTCCGGTAAAAGGATCCAACGCGCCCGACCGGCCGTCGGGCGCTCGTTTTTTACCCCGTGTATCTTTAAAGAAAGGTGTTGTGACCATGCGCGGCAAAACTAACAGATTCCCCGGCGTGACCGGCTGGGATGTCGCGCTGGCGGTCGTTTTTCTGGCTGTCGCGGCGCTCATATGGGTTTTGCTGCTGCGACCACATACCGTAGCCTCCAAGGCAGAGATAAAGCTCAACGGCGTTTTAATAGGCACATACGAACTCTCTGAGGACTCAGAGTTCACCGTGACGAACGGTGACCACGCGAACACAGTCGTCATCTCAGACGGGGAGATTTACGTAAAGAGCGCAAACTGCCCGGATCAGTACTGCGTGAAGCACGCTGCCGTAAAGCACAGCGGCGAGTGTATAGTATGCCTGCCGGCAAAACTGGTCATCACCGTGACAGGCGGAGAGGAGGGCCCCGTAGATGCGTACACAGGCTGAAAAGGTCGCGTTCTGCGGCGTTCTGACCGCCCTCGCCGTCATCCTTTCATATGTCGAAAGTCTGATCCCGATCAATCTCGGCGTCCCGGGCATCAAACCCGGTTTTGCCAACATCATAGCGGTGTTCGTCCTGTTCTCTTACGGGCTTGGCACAGCCGCCGTAATAAGCGGCATCCGAGTTGTTATCGTCGCTGCACTCTTCGGCAGCCCAGCGTCCGCGCTTTACGCACTTTCAGGCGCAGCTGCGAGTCTTATCGTCATGGCGCTCCTGAAAAAAGCCGGCCGTTTCAGCGTCTATGGGACTAGCATGGCGGGCGGGGTCGTTCACAACGCTGCGCAGCTGCTCGTAGCGATGCTGGTGACAGGAACACCATTGCTCGTCTCATACCTGCCGGTGCTGATACTAGCCGGAATGGTCACTGGTATCGTTATCGGAATAATCGCGCAGCTGCTTATCAGCCGTCTGTCGGGATTCGTCAGACGTGTCTGATGCCGTACCTCTCTCGAAAGGACAGAACATATGGATTACAATAAACTGATAGCCGACATGATTCCCGGCGACAGCGTAGAGGGATTCTATGTGCTGAAAAGCGTCTGGCAGAAGATCACTGCGGCGGGAAAGCCGTTTCTCAGCGCCGTCATAGAAGACAAAAGCGGCGCGATGGAAATGAAGGTCTGGGACTATTCGGGCCCTATATCCGGCGCAGACGCCGGTAAAGTAATCAAACTCCGCGGCGACGTATCCGAGTATCGCGGGACTGTACAGATATCCGCGAACCGTATCCGCCTTGCAGACGGGCGCGACCATTATGACGTTTCCTCCCTGCTTCCCGTTGCACCGATCGACGTCGACGCGACTTACCGGTATGTCGAGGAAACGATAGCGTCGATCTCAGACCTCCCATACAGAGAAGTCTGCGAGGTCATGCTGGGAAAAAAGTCAGAGGCGCTGCGCACCATCCCCGCGGGAAAAAGCGTCCACCACAGTTTCCTAGGAGGTCTGCTAATGCATACGGCAAATATGCTGAGGATAGCTGACTTTCTAAGCGGTCTGTATGCAGACGTTATCGACCGCAGTCTTCTGCTTGCCGGCACATTCCTTCACGATCTTGCCAAAGACGAGGAGTTCACGTTCTCCGAACTCGGTTCCGTCACTGACTACTCTGTAAAAGGTCAGCTCATCGGTCATCTGGTCATGGGCGCGGAGGAGATCGCAGAGACCTGCCGGTCGCTTGGTGTAGACGAGGAGCGTTCGGTACTGCTCCAGCACATGATCCTTTCGCACCATGGAGAGTACGAATTCGGCTCGCCGAAAAAACCGGGAC
>CAMZHU010000108.1 GCA_947306975.1 uncultured Clostridia bacterium
GACGACGGTGCAGTATTACATCAACACCACGCTCAACGGGACGACGATCGAAAACGGGCAGTTCTTGTTGCCGCCGCAGTCGTTTGTTACAGCTGCGCCTTCCGCCCGTTCGTGACCGTAAACCGGACCGTGACCGGTTCCGCCTGAAGAGAACGTATCGTAAGCGACGCTTCGCCGGTCTTGCCGCGGAGCGTTTTTACGTAGGTCCCGCCCATGCCTCCTTTTAAGGAAGCAGCATGCGGTCCGATCAGTTCAATGGGCCCTTCTGTTTCGAAAAACAGAGGCTCGCTGAAGAAGGGGAGCACGCTGCCGTTTTCGTCGATTGCACGGATGCGTACGGCGGAGACGTCGTACGTGGCACGCTCCGTCAGTTCCACGCTGCTGACCCTCACGTCGAGCAGCACTTTCTTGGCTGGGGACTTGACGACAGTCTTTACGACTTTGCCGTCCTTCATTGCCTCGAAGCGGTATTCCGTCGCGGCGCCGCCCCAGTCGCCCACGTATTTCTGATAGAGCGTCACGGCGTCGTCCGGCTTCATCCCGTAAAGCGCTACGCACTTCGCGGCCTGCGCGAGGATGGCCGGCGGCAGGCGGTCCTGCCCATGAAGCGCCACATAATTTAAGATCTTCTTTGCGGCTTCCGCCTGCTTCGGGCGGAAGCCTTCGTTTTCTTCAAGCGCGTTACCGATGAAATCGTCGGCCATCACGGGACCGTGCGCCAGATGCTTGTAAGGCGAATCCTGCGGGAAGTATTCCTTCAGCAGGCGGCCGTTCATATACATGCGCACGCTGTCGGCGTTGCTGACGATCCAGACAGCCCCGCGGTTCGACGCCGGATGCTCGCCGATGTCCATGGAGGACGATACTTCGAGTATCGTATCTTTGCCCTGCACGGCATAGACAGCCGCGGCGAGCTTGGCGTTGCGGAACATGTCCGTCACACCGTGGTAGCAGATGCGGTCGCCGCTACCGAAATCCTTGTGCGTATTGTAATCGAACAGGCACCAGCCGAGGCTGCCGGCGATATCGCTTTCCTTCGCGATATCGTTCAGGACTTTCGCATGGCGCAGCATGTGGTTCGTGCGCTGCTCCTCGTCGTCGTATGGCTTCGTCGGGTACATGTGGCCGCAGTATTCGGTCACGAGATAGCCTTTGGCCATGTCGCTCGTGACGGCTCTTTTCGGGTCACAGCCGGGGTTGTCTCCGCTGTGCAGGAAGTCGTTGTACGTATAGACGTCTTCGAGCAGGCTGCTCTTCTTGAGATAGCGGACGCCGCCGGTCTGCCGCGACGGGTCTAGCCGGTGCGCGGCGCTGTTGGTTCTCGCGTAGAGGCCGTCGTTGTCCTGCGATTCGTTGACCCGCACGCCCCAGAGGATGATGGAAGGGTGGTTGCGGTACTGGGTCACCATCTCTTCGGTGTTGCGTACGGCCTGGTCCTGCCAGGCCGCGTCGCCGATGTTCTGCCAGCCCGGGATCTCCGTGAACACAAGCAGGCCCAGCTTGTCGCAGGCGTCGAGAAACGCGTGCGACTGCGGGTAATGCGAAGTTCTGACCGCGTTCAGCGCGAGTTCTTCCTTCAGGATGCGCGCGTCGAAGGCCTGCATGGACGCAGGCATCGCGTAACCGGCGTAGGGATAGCTCTGATGGCGGTTGAGTCCGACGATCTTCAGCTTTTCCCCGTTGAGATAGAACCCGTCCGCGCGGAATTCCGCGAAGCGGAAGCCGAACCTTATGTCCACGCGGTCCAGGATCTTTCCGGACGCAGCGTCCGCAAGTTCCGTGCACACCGTATATAACTTCGGGCAGTCCGGGCTCCAGAGCGTGACCCCGGGTACATCCAGACGCAGCTGCTCAGCCAGAGGGGTTTCGCAGGAAAACAGCACGCTCTCGCCGTCCAGTACCTGCTGGCGGACGC
Source organism: uncultured Clostridia bacterium (assembly GCA_947306975.1). Lineage (GTDB taxonomy): Bacteria > Bacillota > Clostridia > Oscillospirales > Oscillospiraceae > RGIG8048. The sequence goes on from CAMZHU010000108.1 coordinate 1,916, forward strand.
GCAGATCGCGGCCATCCGGGTTTTCGGTTTCCAGGCTGGTCACGAGTTCCGGCGCATCCGCGCTTCCTTCCGTGCGAAGGAACACGTCAGCAAACCTCGCCCGCTCCGTCACCACGAGGAAAACCTCGCGGTAGAGGCCGCCGTAGGTCATGTAGTCGATCACGTGTCCGAAGGGCGGGATATTCAGACTTTCGCAGCTGTCGAGGCGCACGGCGATGAGGTTCTCTTCTCCGTAACGCAGTCTGTCTGTCAGGTCTATTGAAAACGCGGTGTAGCCGCAGGCGTGGGTCATCGCCTTTGCTCCGTTCACATAGACCATTGCCTCGTGCGCAGCCCCGCCGAACGTGAGCTCCAAGTGCTTTCCTTTCCATTCCGCCGGCGCCGTAAATCTCTTCCGGTAGCCGCTGATCATCTGATAGCAGCTTTCGTCGAAATAATTGAAAGGCTATCGTCTTGCAGTTAAAAACTACATAGTCAAACCGCTTGGTGATATGTATATGTCGGACGTGACTGCCGATGATATCAAGCTGGCTATGGTGGCTGTCTCGAAAAGATCGAGCGCTACGTACAACCTAGTCAACATGCTATTTAAGAGCATCTTCTACTCTGCTCAGTACAGCAACCTGATTCGGGATAATCCGACTGCGAAGATCAACGCTAAAGGTGGAGTACCCAAGAAGGATATTGAATGAGCAAGTTTGTTTTTCGTTACTTTGCGGACTGTGAGGATGGGCAGATGGCCCGGCTGGAGACGGCCGAGTCCGGAATCCCCGTCAACATCTTTGCCGAGGACGGCACGGACTTTGATCTGCAGGATGGAGAATGCTGCAAGGTTGAGCTCTATGGCATCGGCAGCCAAGTAGACGTCTACTCCACGGCGGAGGCTATGTATGCCGCCGGTTCCAAGATGACCGTTCCCTCCATGATTCCCATGGGGACCTTTCCTCCGAAGGATGCGGGGGAGCCTTTTGAGGAGAGTGCCCATATTCTGTTCGTGGGCACTGTGCTCGAGGTCGATACCGACCCCGAGGCAAATGAAAACCAGCCCAACTACTGTCTGAAGGTGGAGACCCTGGAAATGACCCTGCAGCTTTATCTCCGTCATGAAGGTCTCATTGAAGTCGGCAGCATCCTGCACGGCGTTGCTTGGCTTTTCGGCCCGGTCACCAGAGCGTGACCGAGCCGAAGCGTCAGTGAGACGGAATCTATGAGAAATACCAAACAGAGAAAGACAAGAATCATCCCGTCAGAAAATCTAAACAGCGGTAGCCTTCCATGAAGGCTGCCGCTGTTTTCTATTATTTGGTGAAATATATGTCACTAATCGAAAGCGTCGTTCTCAGGCCGTTTGATGGTGAAATACGCGTTTGCCATAATTCCTCCTTTTTGGCTCAAATAGCAAGAGCCAGCTTTGTATAATTGCCCAGTCAATTCGGAATAACCGCGAAGAGTTTTATTGACTTTTCACAAAAATCAATATATCACAATCGGCTTTCATTGTCAACGGAGAGAGGAAGCATTCTTGTGATACAAAATGCTGCGGATCCCACAGATTCGGGCGATCAGCCTCCGGTGCATAAAAAACCCGGTAAAGCGGACCGTCCGCTTTACCGGGTTTTTATCAAAATGGAACTGTTCGTGTCCGCGAAGGCCGT
>CAMZHU010000109.1 GCA_947306975.1 uncultured Clostridia bacterium
CGACGAGAAGGCTGTCGTTGTTCTGGATGAGCCTGATCTGCGGCGACATCTGGATGGAAATGACTCTGGTGAGGGCCAGGTCGTGGAGCTTCTTCTCAAAGCGGTTTATCATGTTGGCGTAGTCGTTGGCGGCCTGCGCGTCCTCGGGCAGTCCGCTCTCCGCCGCCTTCTTCTGCATCGCCGGCAGCGTCTCGTTCCTGCACTCCTCCAGTTTCTTCTGCCCCGCGAGGATGTACATGGTGAGTTCCTTGAAGTACGCCTGGTTCATATCGTACATGCGGTCGAGCATAGCGGCGTCCTTGAGCAGGGTCACCTGGTGCTGTTCGAGCATGCCTGCGATCTTGTCCACGTTCACTTCGGCCTTCGCGTAATCGGCCTTCAGCTCCGCTATTTTGTTCTGGGCCTTTCTCTTGATCCCGAGGAAACCCTTCTTTTCGCTCTCGTCGAAATTAAGGCCTCTGAGCTCAACGACCAGGCTGGACAGCATGTCGCCGACCTCGCCGAGATCCTTCGTGCGCACGCCGTTGAGCGCCTTGTCCGAGAAATCGGCGACGTTCTTCTGCGATGCTGCGCCGTACGTCAGGACGGCGTTCGTATTGGTGATATCGATCTGTGCGGCGAAATCCTCGACTGCCTTCTGCTCTTCAGGTGTGAGCTGGCTGATGTCGGGCTTTACGGCGACGGCGTCGCGCTCCTCCTGTTTCTTCGCTTCGGCGTCGGGATCGAATGCCGCGGCCGCTGTCGCTGCCGCGGTGGCTGCGGGGGCGTCAAAAGTCAGATTCGGTACATAGTTGAGATCGTCGGCCATTTTCAGATCTTCCTTTCAAAGTCATATATCATTAAGATTGTAATTCTCACGGGTTACAACATGTAATTTTATGACAACAGCGTGACCGTGTCAATGTTTTTGGGGGCAAAAACCCGCTCTGCTTGACTTTGTCCTCCATGAAATATATTATTATAATGTTGAACGGCGCTCATCATCCGTTTCCGTACGCGCCGCACGGAGGTCATAACATGGTCAAGATCGCACCCTCTATCCTCTCCGCCGACTTCTCGCGGCTCGGCGAGGACATACTCTCCGTTTCATCTGCAGATTATCTGCATTTCGACGTCATGGACGGCATTTTCGTGCCGAACATCTCCATAGGCATTCCGGTCCTTGCGTCCGTAAGGAAGTTCACAGACATGACTCTCGACGTGCATCTCATGATAACAAGACCCGTAAGATACGTCCGGAGGTTTGCCGAGAACGGCGCGGATATCGTCGTTTTCCACGTCGAGGCCGACGAACCAGACCAGATAGCCGCAGCGATCGCGGAAGTCAAGGCATGCGGCAAAAAGGTCGGCCTGTCAGTGAAACCCGGCACTCCGGTAAGAGAGCTTCTCCCCTATCTCAACGACCTCGATCTCGCCCTGGTAATGACGGTCGAGCCGGGTTTCGGCGGGCAGAAGTTCATGGCCGACATGATGCCGAAGGTCGAGTTCCTCCGCCGTGAGATCGACTGCCGCGGCCTCTCCTGCGAGCTCGAGGTCGACGGCGGCGTAAATCCCGATACCGCGCGTATCTGCATAGATGCCGGCGCCGATGTGCTCGTCGCGGGAAGCGACGTATTCAAGGCCGCCGACCGCGCGGCGCGCATAGCGCAGCTGAGGGGCTGAACCCCTCCAAACCACATCCGTCAGGGGGATAAACGTGAGCAATTTTCCGAACGCGCTCGAAGTACTGGTAGAAAAATTTGCGGCTCTTCCGGGCATAGGACGCAAATCCGCCCAGCGTCTCGCCTTTCATCTTCTCTCTCTTCCCGACGAGGACGCGGCCTCTTTTGCCGACGCCATCGTGAGCGCGAAACGTTCCATACACTTCTGCGCTGTCTGTCAGAACTATACCGATGCTGAGATATGCTCCATCTGCAGCAGTCCCCGGCGCGACGAGCGCGTCATCTGCGTCGTTGCAGATCCCAAAGACGTCGCCGCGATCGAGCGCGCGCATGAATTCAACGGTCACTACCACGTCCTCCACGGCGTCATATCTCCGATGAAACGCATCGGTCCCGACGATATAAAGATAAAGGAACTCGTCGACCGCGTGGCTTCGGGAAACGTCGACGAGATAATCATGGCCACGAACCCGGATACCGAGGGTGAGACGACCGCGAAATACATCTCGCGTCTGCTCAGGCCTTTCGGAGTCAAGGTCACCCGCCTGGCTTCCGGCATTCCCGTCGGCGCGGATCTGGAATTTGCCGACGACGCCACGCTGATGAGGGCTCTCGAAGGCCGTTCCGAGATGCTCTGACGCCGCCGGTTCCGGCCCCCGTTTGACAATTCCGGCCGGTTCGGCTTATAATAACCGCCGCTGCGCCTGAACGCAGCGCCCCAGGATAAGGCTTTACGTACAGCGTCGCTGTACTTTTATAACACAGACATATATGGCCGGCAGCAGTCTTGTACAGCGGTACGGATCCGGACGTTTGAGGGTCCCGGATCATTCCGCCGCAGTCAGGGCTTGTGTTGTCATGTCTGTACGTCTTCAATAACTCTATAAAAAGATAAAGGAGAATACGCTCTTAATGGCAAAAGTAAAAGCACAGAAACTGAAGATAATATCTCTCGGCGGTCTCAACGAGATCGGCAAGAACATAACCGTATACGAATACGGCGGCGACATACTCGTCGTCGACTGCGGCCTGGGTTTTCCCGAGGACGATATGTACGGTGTGGATCTGGTCATACCGGATTTCACCTACCTCGTCCAGAACAGGGACAAGGTCCGCGCGATAGCGATCACCCACGGCCACGAGGACCACATAGGCTCGATCCCCTATCTGCTCCGCGAGGTGAACGCTCCCATCTACGCCACCAGACTCACCGCAGGCCTGATAAAGGGCAAGCTCGAGGAGCACAAGCTCATGGACAAGGCAGACATCCGTTCGCTCGAGGCCGGCGACACTTTCACGGCGGGCTGCTTCAAGGTCGAGTTCATACATACCAACCACAGCATTTCCGACTCTGTTGCAATGGCGATCCGCACTCCTGTAGGAATGGTGATACATACAGGCGACTTCAAGGTGGACGCCACTCCCGTCAGCGGAACCATGCTGGACGTCGCCCGCTTTGCCGAACTCGGCAAAAAAGGCGTTCTCGCCCTGCTTTCCGACTCCACGAACGTCGAGCGCCCCGGCTACTCCTCTTCCGAGAGCAAGATCGGCGAGCGCTTCGACGAGCTGTTCGCGGGCTGCACCAGCAGGATAATAATCACGACTTTCGCCTCGAACGTCGACAGGATAAAACAGGTCATCGCATGCGCCGAGAAGTACGGTCGCAAGGTCGCCATCACCGGACGCAGCATGGAGAACACCGTCAGGGTGGCGATCGAACTCGGCTATATAGATCCTCCGAGGGGGATCCTCATAGAGCAGTCCCAGATCAAGAAACTCCCCGACGACCGGGTGGTCATCATCACCACCGGCAGCCAGGGCGAACCCATGAGCGCCCTGTACCGCATGGCCTTCTCCGGCCACAAGCAGCTCGATATAAAGAGCGGCGATCTCGTCATAATCTCCGCT
>CAMZHU010000110.1 GCA_947306975.1 uncultured Clostridia bacterium
CGAATACCGCCATGATCAAGGCCGCACCGGTGAACCGCACAGCGAGGATATACAGCGTAGATATGCTCTCAAGCGTATTCTTGAGTATGACGAACGACGTGCCCCATATAAAGGTCATCGCGATCAGCGCCGCGAAAGCCAGCCTTTTTTTCTTCTTATCCTGTCCCATTTCTCTCCGTTATCTGCGCATTTGTTCTTGTCACAGTTTGGTCATGTATTTTGCGGCGGACTTCATCATAAGCCGCTTCTTTCCCACGGCGTCGAACTCGACCTCGAGAAGTGCGTCGTTGCCAGTCGGCTGTACCTTCGTAACAACGCCCTTGCCGAAAGCGCTGTGCTCCACCCTGTCCCCGGCCGCAAAAAGCGGAACATACTTCGCCGGCGCCGCAGCCGGGCGGGATATCGTTTTTTTCCTTGGAGCAGCTGGCCTGCGGCCGTATCCGTAGCCGTCGCTCACGGCGTCCTCAAAGCCGCGGCCGCGGCCGTATCCACCGTAACGGTCTCCGGAATATCCCCCGTAGCCTGTGTCCCACGCGTCGGATTCTCCTCCGAACGCGAATGTGTTTCCGGATTCCGGCGGACGGTTTATGTGCTCCCTGTCAATCTCGTCGACGAATCTCGAGACCTTCCCCGCCGTCGTTCTGCCGAACAGCATCCTGTGCCTTGCGCATACCAGAAAGAGTCTCTCCTTCGCCCGGGTCATGGCGACATAGCACAGACGGCGTTCCTCTTCCATCTCGTCCGGTTCGCCGATGGAACGCGTACCGGGGAATATTCCCTCCTCCGCGCCGACTATGAACACCGATTTGAACTCCAGGCCTTTCGCGCTGTGCATCGTCATCATAACGACGCTGTCGCTGTTCCGGTCATACTGGTCTATATCCGTATAGAGCGCGATCTCATCAAGGAAACCGGCCAGGGTCGCATCGTCTCCGTTTTCTTTCATGTACGCGGTGATGTTGCTCTTGAGTTCCTGGACATTCTCAAGACGGGTCACGTTCTCGTCCGTCATCCTCTCCCTTAGCATCGCCTCATAGCCGGTCTTCTCAAGAAGCATATCGTAAAATTCGTCCAGCGGTATGTTTTCCGCGGCTGCCCGCATGTCCCCGATGAGCTCGGCAAATTTTCCGAGCTTCGCAGCGGAACGGCTGAGTACATCTATCCGGCCAGCGTCCTGCAGGACTTCGAATATGGGAACGCCGCGCGTCACTGCTATCTGGCGCAGATTCTCGACCGTGGTCTCCCCTATCCCGCGGGGCGGCTGGTTGATGATCCGGAGCAGACGAAGATCGTCGGAAGGATTCTGGACCGTACACATATAAGAGAGCATGTCCTTGATCTCAGCCCGTTCGAAGAACCGCGTTCCGCCTATGATCTTGTACGGTATCCCGTTCCTCTTGAAGGCGAACTCCATCGCGTTGGACTGGGCATTCATGCGGTAGAGGACAGCGTTATCGCTCCATCTGCCTCCGCAGGCCGCCTCCGCCAGGATCTTCCCCGCCACGTACTGCGCCTCGTCTCTTTCGTCGGGCGCTATGTACAGCACGGGTTTTTCACCCAATCCGCTCTCCGTCCAGAGTTCCTTTCCCTTGCGGCCGGTGTTGTTCCTGATAACTGAGTTTGCCGCCGCCAGGATATGTCCCGTCGAGCGGTAATTCTGCTCCAGACGTATGGTCCGCGCGCCTTTATAGTTACTTTCAAAACTCAGTATGTTCTCAATGGTAGCACCGCGGAACTTGTATATGCTCTGGTCGTCGTCGCCCACAACACATATGTTTTTGTGCCCACCTGCGAGAAGGCTCGCAAACATGTACTGGAGATTGTTCGTGTCCTGATACTCGTCTATAAGCACATAGCGGAACCGTCGCTGATAATAGTCCCTGACTTCAGGATGATCCAGCAGCAGGCGTACGGTAAAGAGTATCAGATCATCGAAATCGAGGGCATTCGCGTCGCGCATCCTGCGGGAGTATTCCATATACGCGCGTCCTATGTTCCGCTTTCTGATGTCAGTCGTCCTGTCTGCGGCCGCCGCATAGGCCTCGGCGGACATCATCTCGTCCTTCGCCTTGCTGATGACGGTGAGAACAGACTTGTAGTTGTACGTCTTATCGTCCAGATCCAGTTCCCTGATTATGCGCTTCATAAGTGACTGGCTGTCAGAGGTGTCGTAGATCGTAAAAGACGGATCGAAACCGAGCCTGTCTATATCCCGCCTCAGAATGCGTACGCACGCGGAGTGGAAGGTCATCGCCCAGATGTCATACGCCTCTTCCCCGAGCATGCGCTCGAGGCGGCTCTTCATCTCATCTGCCGCCTTGTTCGTAAACGTTATTGCAATGAGTCTCCACGGTTCGACGGGGTCGACCGCGCACAGCCTGCCTACCCGTTCCCTGTCCGCCTCCCCGCCGGCAGCATACTTCTCAAGATAAGCAAGGTCTTCCTCCGTTGCCTGCTCAGGGACAAGATCAGTGTCCGAACCGCGCCCGTAGCGGAGAAGATTTGCGATGCGGTTTATGAGCACAGTCGTCTTTCCGCTCCCCGCCCCGGCAAGCAAGAGCAGAGGTCCCTCCGTAGTCAGAACGGCCTGCAGCTGCATATCGTTGAGCTTTTCGAAATCACGGGCGATCGACGAACGCCGCGCCGCGATAAATCTCTTTTCAAATTCCTCTCGGGTCATATGTTTTCTCCGTTCGTCAGTCAAATACCGGCCCCATCCAGCCGTCTTCGGCTGGCCGTTCACTGTATATCATACCGAATGGCACTCCTTCGCCGTCCCCACACGGCGTCCTTGCGGGAAGGCCGGAAAACAGCGTGCCTGTGCAGGCACCGCCCAAAAGCTCTTTGATCTCAGAGCCCTCCGCTATGAAGCAGCCTTCGGCGGTGCGGAACAGCCCGCCTCCCGAAAAGGTGCACAGCGTATCCTGAAAAGCAAGGCTCCGCTCGTCATGGTCGATGTGCAGCCTTCCGCGGAGCAACTCCTCCCGGATCGCCCGGTATTCCGCCGGTGAGACGCGTTCCGGCTCACTGGTACACTCCTTTTCCGCAAGCAGTCCGCGGGCCCGGAATGCCGTCCTGAAACCGCGTCTTCTGTAAAAACCGAACAGTTTTTCTGTGGCGGGGTGAAGGACTAAGGATTTGAACCCAAGCTCCTTCGCCCTGGAAGCGGCTTCTTCCGTGACTCTGGTGGCTGCTCCCCGTCCCCTGAGTTCGGGCCGCGTCGCGAGTGCATATACAGACGCGCACCGCTCTCTTTCGCCGTCGGGATATACGAGATCGCCCAACGGCATTATATAGCAGGCGGACACGGTCTTACCGTCAGAGAGCTCCTTTACGCAGAGTTCCGGAGCGTAAAAGGCGGAAAAGAACGCGTCGATCACCTCGGG
>CAMZHU010000111.1 GCA_947306975.1 uncultured Clostridia bacterium
AGTAGGATACCTCCGAAAATTCATTAGATGTAACCATCAACATTTCATCTTGGCCACAGTATAGCACGTCCGTGATGTAATGTCAATAGTTACATCTAAACTTTTTCAGATTTTTTCTGCTCAGAGGCTGCCAAGAACGTATACAAGACAACGTTCAAGAATGAACCATTTCACACATTCCTTTTTCTGAAGCGTTCCGTATCAAATGGCTTAATGATAAGCACTTTCATGTATCCGATCCGGGGCCGTCCTTCATATCCTTCATGCTTCATACAGGCTGTCGGCATGAAAGGGCTCGCATATGTAAATCACCGGGTGTATTCACAGTCAATAATGAAGCAGAGCCCATGGCATACATCTCGGGCTCTGCAATAATTCATAAGAGCTTACACTGATTCGTGTTGCCGGAATCACAGCCCTAAGCCAAACATATAAAGCTCGTTTCGCTTCTCCTCGGATCCATTTTGCTTTCCGTTCGCGGTGAATATGCCGGTGTTCTCCACTCCCCAGTATTCGACGATGGACTGATAATACTGAGCGATCGCGGGACCATAAACGAACTGGCTGCCGGAGCTCATGATGAGAGCGACCTTCTTCACGTTCTTTGGAATATCTATTGCGTATGTTCTGTGGATGACCGCCTGCAGCTGAGCAGAAAGGGTGAAGTAGTAGATCGGCGAGGCGAACACTATCATATCGGCCGAAAGTATCTCCGGGTATATCTCCTGCATATCATCCTTTTGCGCACAGACGCCGTTTCCCTTATTGTGGCAATATTCACATGCCATGCAGCCCTTGATGTTCATGTGTGCAGCGTTGACGCAGACGACCTCATGCCCTGCCTCTGTCGCTCCGCTTGTGAAGGCCTTGACCATATCGGAAGTAGGTCCGTTCGGATGCGGGCTTCCGTTGAGTACGAGTATCTTCATTTCTTCATCCCTCCATGCTTATTGTTATCTCAACATCCCCGTTTCCGAGCAGTTCCTTAAGCTCCTGCCGGGTCTTGTCGATAATATGTCCGAGCCTTGTGTATGCCCATGAATTCGAGCCGTAAAACACAACGATCTGATTGCCTGAATATAGAACGATATCGCCGGCCTGAGTGGTGGTCTGATCATCGTTTCGCGGCAGACTTTGGCCGATCGGCCCGACCTGTTCAAATCCGCCGTACATTGACATCCGGATCGTGAGCGGCGCTTTCCTGACGAGCTCCATAAGCGCGTTTACGCTTTCGTTTTCCTCCCACTGAACTGTCACGGGAGTGCTGTTTATTGTTAGTTTCAAGGTCGGTTCCTCCTTTTGCTGCTGTGTTTCCGGAGTGATAGCGGCAGTGCTCTGCGGTTCGGCCGTGCTTATATCGGTCGGCTCGGGCATGACGGTTGAAGTTACCGCGGGTTGTGTTTCCGCTGCGGCAACCATGGTTGGCTCCGGCTTTTCAGCCGTGTCGGGAGCACAGGAGCATAGCATAAATAAAGGCAGAAGCAAGAACATCAGCTTTTTCATACGGTTCATTTTCCTTCAAAGAATGAGGCGATCTCCTGCATACGTGCGCTCTGCGCAACGCCGAAGGGACAGCGCGAGTCACAATGACCGCAGCCGATACAGTCGGACGCGTTTTTCTCGAGCGTGTGATAATGCTCCGCCGCAAGAGGGTCCCCCGCTTTTGCGAGATCGAAGTATTTATTGATCAGCCCGACGTCCAATCCCACAGGGCATGGCTTGCAGTGATTGCAGTAAACGCATTTGCCGCTGGCCTGAGGCGGAGTGAAGCTGCCTATAACCGCATAGTCCCGTTTCTCTTCGGAAGCGCTGCAGTATCCCAAGAGCTTTTTCACTTCATCGGTATTCGAAGCACCTGGCAGGACGGTCAGTACGCCAGGCTTGTCAAGAGCGTACTGAATGCATTGATACTGAGTAAGCGCTTTTCCAAAAGGTGACTGTGACGCATCCAGCAGCTGACCTCCGGAAAAGGGCTTCATAACCGAAATGCCAACTCCCTCGGCTTCACAGCGGCGATAGATAGCGCTGCGCTCGTCAACGCTGCCGTTTGCAAACTCGCCTTGACCATAGTCGTATGCGGGGTTCACGGAGAACATCAGCATATCGATCTGCACGTCGTCCATGATCTTCTGAATTACGGCAGGGGTATGAGACGACAGCCCGAGATGCCTTACGACGCCCTGCGCCTTCAGCTCCAGCAGATAGTTAAGCACACCGTTTCTTTGATACGTCTCCCAATCGGAAAGCTCATCCTGACAGTGAATGAAGCCGTAGTCGATATAGTCGGTTTTAAGCTGTGAAAGCTGCCAGGCGATCGAGCGCTTCACATCGTCAAGCTCAAGGGACCAGCCGTAGGTTCCGTTGGAATAATCCGCTCCGAAATGGATCTGGAAGAACAGGTCTTTGCGCACAGGCGATAATGCCTCGCCCCAGATCGGGAACGCCTTTGCGTCACCGGCTGCAAGGTCGAAGTAGTTTATGCCTCCTTCGACAGCGGTCCTGAGCGCACAAACTCCCTCAGTCATGCCGGCTTCGTAAAGATATGCCGAGCCGAAGCCGATCTCGCTGATCCTGTCGCCGGTTCTTTTGTTCGTCCTATATTTCATGGCTTTGACTTTCATTTCAGATACTTCTTCATAAACGCTTCGATCTTATTAAAGGGGATCGCGTCCTTGCCGCCGCCGTCATAGAGATCGGTATGGGACGCGCCGGGGACGATATACAGTTCCTTATTGTCCGCGTACTTGCTGTCCTTCACCATATCGGCATAGGCGTCGCGGCTCATATAGCAGGAATGCGCCTTGTCGCCATGGATCATCAAAACCGCAGAGCGGATCTCCTTGGCATAGGTAAACAGCCGCGTGTTCATAAGAGAGGTTTGCGCGTTCACGGTCCAGCCGTCGTTGGAGTTCAGGGAGCGGGGATGATAACCACGGGGAGTCTTGTAATAGGCGTGATAATCCTTTACGAAATACGGCGCGTCTTCGGGGAGAGGATCGATAACGCCGCCCTGACGGGCATAATCGCCATTCTGATAATCCTTTGTTCTCTGCGCGTTGATCGCAGTTCGCATCTGATGACGGGCTTCCTCGTTGTCTGCCTCGTCGAAATAGCCGTTTCCCGCCACGCGGGACATATCGTACATGGTGGAGGTCACGGTCGCCTTGATACGCGTATCTACGCAGGCGGTCTGCAGAGCCATACCGCCCCAGCCGCAGATGCCGATTATGCCGATTCGCTCCGGATCGACGTAATCCTGGACGGGGAGAAAATCGACCGCAGCCTGGAAGTCTTCCACATCGATATCGGGCGAGTGCATGGCTCGGGGG
>CAMZHU010000112.1 GCA_947306975.1 uncultured Clostridia bacterium
GGGGTTTACTTTCTTCTTAGCTGGTTCCTGTTTTTTTCTTGCCATTTCACCGCCCCCTTTCCTTAAGAAATGTCAGCGAGGTCGAGATACTTGTATCCGTTCTCGGAGATATGATCCTTCCTGCCCGTGAGGTTGTCTCCGAGGAGCAGATCGAATATCTCCGCAGTCCGTTCCGCATCCTCGGGCATCACACGGATGAGACGGCGCGTCTCGGGATTCATGGTGGTGAGCCACATCATCTCGGGATCGTTCTCGCCAAGGCCCTTGGAGCGGTTTATGGTCGGCTTCTTATCCGGCAGTTCAGCAAGGATATCAGCTTTCTCTTTTTCCGTATAGGCGAAGTACGTCTTGCCCTTTGAGATTATCTCAAAAAGCGGAGACTCAGCTATATATACAAGGCCTTCGTTGATAAGCGTCGGTACGAGCCTGTACAGCATCGTGAGTATAAGGGTGCGGATCTGGTAGCCGTCGACGTCGGCGTCGGTACAGATAATGACCTTGCTCCACCGGAGACTCGACAGGTCGAAGGTCGACATGTCCTTGGTGTGCCTGGTCCTGACCTCGACGCCGCACCCCAGCACCTTCATAAGGTCTGTGATGATCTCGCTCTTGAATATCTTGTCGTAATCTGCTTTCAGACAGTTCAGTATCTTTCCGCGGACCGGGATTATCGCCTGGAACTCAGCATCGCGGGAAAGTTTGCAGGCGCCGAGAGCGGAATCGCCCTCGACTATGTATATCTCTCTGCGGCTGACGTCGCGGGAGCGGCAGTCGACGAACTTCTGTACGCGGTTCGCAATATCTATCGTGCCGGTCAGTTTTTTCTTTATGTTCAGGCGTGTTTTTTCCGCCGTCTCGCGGCTGCGTTTGTTGAGAAGAATCTGGTCGGCGATCTTTTCGGCCTCAGAACCGTGCTCGATGAAGTAGATCTCGAGCTGGGAACGCAGAAAATCGGTCATCGCCTCCTGAATGAACTTGTTTGTGATGGCCTTTTTGGTCTGGTTCTCATATGAGGTCTGTGTGGAGAAGCAGTTGGTTACGAGGATCAGGCAGTCCTGGATATCCTGGAACGTGACTCTGCTCTCGTTTTTCTGGTATTTGTTGTTCTTTTTCAGATATGCATCGACAGCTGAGACGAACGCGCTGCGGGTGGCCTTCTCAGGCGCGCCGCCGTGTTCGAGCCACGATGAGTTGTGGTAGTATTCTATCAGGCTTACGGTCTTGGAGAAGCAGAACGCCGCCGACAGCTTTACTTTGTACTCCGGCTTGTCCTCGCGGTCGCGGCCGGTGCGGACCGTCTCAATGAACGCGGGCTGGGAGAGGGCGGTCTCATCGCAGAACTCCGTCACGTAGTCGACGATCCCGTTCTCATACAGAAAATCGGTGGTCTCGAAAGAGCCGTTCTGCTGCTGATCGCGGAACCGGAACGTGACTCCCGCATTTACGACGGCCTGACGCTTCATGGTATCCTTGAAGTATTCCGCGGGTACGTTTATATCCGTGAATACCGCGAGATCCGGACGCCAGCGGATTAGCGAGCCGGTGCGGCGACCCTTGAACTCCTCTTTGCGGAGTTCACCGACGATCTCGCCCTTCTCAAAGTGCAGATCGTATTTGAAACCGTCGCGCCATACCGTGACGTCCATGTATTCTGATGAGTACTGGGTAGCACATGAGCCGAGACCGTTGAGACCGAGAGAGAATTCGTAGTTGTCTCCTGAGATGTTGTTGTATTTGCCGCCGGCATACAGCTCGCAGAAAACGAGCTCCCAGTTGTAACGCTTTTCGACAGGGTTCCAGTCCACGGGGCAGCCGCGGCCGAAGTCCTCGACCTCTATCGACTTGTCAGTGTAGCGTGTCACTGTTATAATACTGCCGTGCCCCTCGCGGGCTTCGTCGATGGAGTTCGACAGTATCTCGAATACAGCGTGTTCGCAGCCCTCGAGACCGTCGGATCCGAAGATGACGGCAGGACGCTTTCTGACGCGGTCGGCTCCTTTAAGGGAGCTGATGCTCTCGTTTCCGTAGGAATTGTTTTTTGCCGATTCTTTCATGACCATTCCCCTATATATAGAGATATTATTATCTATCTATCCAAATATATAGTATATCTTATTATAATTGTAAAATCAAGCGCTGCGGCGGAATTATGGGCGTCGAAAGGACCTTTCCGGCACTGCCTGCCGTAGCTGAACGGTACATTTGGAGGTCTCTGCATGAGTATCATAGATATTGTTGGAAATGTTGACAGCACCGTGATCATCATCGCGATAGCAATCCTGATCGTTCTGTTTTTCATTCTTCTTAAGTCGTCGATCAAACTGATATTCAAACTGCTGATAAACGCTGTCGTAGGCTTTCTGATACTGTTCGTATTCAACTTTGTCGGGAGGATCGTCGGCGTCACGATAGCAGTGAACTGGGTAACGGCGATCGTCGCAGGCCTTCTCGGCCTGCCGGGCATAGCCCTCCTGCTGGTCCTTCAGTGGATGTCGATACTGTGATATCAAGAAACTGCGGCGGAAGCTCAGGACCGAGCTTCCGCCGCTTTTCTTGTAAAAAGAAAACCACCGGCAGTGCCGGTGGTTCCAAAAAGCTTTAGCTATGCGCGAAAAAAAGATCCTCCTTTGCTAGAATGGTGAAGGTTCGCCAACCGCACCATGAAAGCAAAGGAGGAATCAAGTCCTGATGAAACTTGACACAGACAGTTTAGCACACACGAAGTGGGAATGTAAGTATCATATAGTATTCGCCCCGAAGTACAGGAGACAGCTGATATATGGGAAAGTAAAAGAAGACAAAGGAAGAATGATAAGGAAGCTGTGCGAGTACAAAGGAGTAGAGATACATGAAGCGGAGGCGTGTAAGGATCACATCCACATGCTGGTAAGCATCCCGCCGAAGTACAGTGTATCGCAGATCATGGGATATCTGAAAGGCAAAAGCAGTCTGATGATATTTGAGAAGTATGCAAATCT
>CAMZHU010000113.1 GCA_947306975.1 uncultured Clostridia bacterium
CAAGGGGGCGCACTCCTTCGGCGGCCGCCCCACGCCGCGAACGCGCATCCAGTACGGGCCTGGGGGCTATGCCTACGTTTTTCGCGTTTACGGCATGCACTGCTGCTTCAACGTCGTCTGCGGGGAGGCGGGCCAGCCCCACGTAGTGCTTCTGCGTGCGCTGCGGCCGCTGCAGGGGATCGAACTCATGCAGAGGCGAAGAGGAACAGAGGAGTATGCGGCGCTTGCGGATGGACCGGGCAAGCTCTGCAGTGCCATGGGGATCGGGATGGAGCAATACGGGGCCGACCTCTTCGGGAACGAGCTGTATCTGCTGGACCGCCCCCATCTGTGGCGCTTTATCAGCAAGGACGAACCGGGCATATCCCGGACCCCGCGCCGCTTCGCCCCCCGCGGCACGCTGGCCGAGCTGTGTGAGGGACTATAGAGTGCGGAGACGTGCAGGTATGAAAGCGGGACCCGGACCCGAAACATGAAGGATACAAAACAAAAATCCTGTCGCTCACACGGCAGGATTTTTGCTTTGGCACGCCTGAAGGGACTCGAACCCCCGGTCTCGCGGTTCGTAGCCGCGCACTCTATCCAGCTGAGCTACAGGCGCAAACATTGTCGCTCACAGCGAGCTTTATAATAATACCATGCACTTCTGCAAAATGCAAGTATGATTTTGAGTAAGAATAACCGAAAATTCTTGAAATCTGACCGTGTAATAAGTATAATAATGTAAAAATAACACATATTTCCGGGAGGATGACATGGAGCGCAAGGATAAGACGAATTACTATCTCGATATTGCGGATACAGTGCTGAACAGATCCACATGCCTGCGCAGGAAATACGGCGCTATTATCGTTCTGAACGACGAGATTGTCTCCACCGGATACAACGGCGCGCCCCGCGGGAGAAAAAACTGCATCGACCTGCAGTACTGCACACGCGAGAGCCTCAATATCCCGAGCGGTGAGCGCTATGAGCTCTGCAGGAGCGTCCATGCGGAGGCGAACGCCATAATCTCCGCGGCGAGAAAGACTATGATCGGCGCGACTCTGTATCTCGCGGGACGTGACAGCAAGACGAACGCGATACTTCCAGACGCTACCCCGTGTTCCATGTGCCGGCGTCTCATTATAAACGCCGGTATCAAAAAAGTCGTATGCCGCACAGGCGCGGATACATATACGGAAACAGACGTGCGTGACTGGGTCTTCGAAGACGATTCGATGCCTAAGATGCCCTGACGCGCGTTCAGCGAACAGAAAATTCTATTGGAGGTATGTTCTGTGGAAAAAATCGTTGATTTCATTGGCAAGACCCCTGAGTACGACTGGATGGGCAAACCGGAGAAGATAACCGACTTCGTGTCCGAATCGACGTATGACATTGTGGTCATAGGCGCGGGCATCGCGGGATGCGCCGCTGCCCAGGCCGCCGCTGAACAGGGAGCGAAGGTCATCTGCGTTGAGAAGTTCGCCACCTTTACCGCTCACGGTACGGACGTCTGCGGCGTCGGTACGAAATTCCAGAAGGCGCAGGGCATATCCTTCGACAAAGTTCTCGCCGCACGCCTCATCTATCAGTGGGGGCAGAGCCTTACCAATTACGCCCTGATCAGATATTTCGTCGAGCACAGCGGCGAGGTCATGGACTACTATATCGACATGGCTGAAAAGAACAAGGTCATGGTCACGATCAACAATCACATGACCGCCAGAGCAGACTGGGACGGCCTTGAGGACCGCTTCAAGATCTTCCGCAGTCCGCATAACTTCGCTCCTATGGAGGGCTGCAAGTATCCTGTAGTCCGCTGGAAGGTCACCACGCTCATCAACATGATCAAGGACTCCGCAGAGGAACTCGGCGCTACTTTTGCATTCAACACTCCTGCAAAGCAGCTCGTCCGCGAGGGCAACAGGATCACCGGTGTCATAGTTCAGGATGCCGAGGGTTACAAGCTTATCCACGCGACTAAGGGCGTCATCATGGCGAGCGGCGGCATCTCCGACAACAAGAAGATGATCGAGACATGGTGCCCGTACGTCATGCGCGCCGACAGGACAGAGCATTTCCCGGCCGGAGCGAACATGGGCGACGGCCTCATCATGGGCGTCTGGGCAGGCGCAGCTGTGACTCGCTGCAACCCCTACCCGGTAATCCACCCCGTCAACCTCAGTCCGATGGGTCCGGGTATAACCACCAGCTGGCCCATATTCAACAAGTTCGGCAAGCGCTTCTGCTGCGAAGTCAGCTGGGAGCCGATCGTCACGAACGCCAGAATGCAGGCACCCGGAAACGTCGCCTGGACAGTATGGGACAAAAACTACAAGGAACGCGCACTCCAGCAGGAGCCGATGCGCGGTCATGTGATCACAGACGGCGTTGAGGAAGAGGTCGAGGAGACCGTCCGCAAGGGCATCTACTACAAGGCCGACACGCTTGAAGGACTTGCCGAGCAGCTCGGAATGCCGGCAGACGCTTTTGTAGCTTCCGTAGAACGCTACAACAAATGGTGCGAGCAGGGCTTCGACGAGGACTTCGGAGTTCCCGCGAGATTCCTTATGCCCATCAAGGAAGGCCCGTTCTACGCTTCCAACGTCAGCGCATGGATGCTGAACGTAGGCCACGGCCTCCACGTCGACGCAAACTCCCAGGTCTGCGGCGAGGATGACGAACCTATCGGCGGCCTCTTTGCGGTCGGCAACATGCAGGGCGACTTTATGTCCAACTCCTATCCCGTTACGCTACCGGGCCTCAACCACGGCAGGAGCCTCGTGTTCGCACGCAAGGTCGGTCAGGCTTTGGCAAACGACACGGTCATCAACGGCGACCAGTACAACTGATCTCCGAAGCTGACAGCAGTTTTTTAAAACCGGCATAGCTAAGGCCGGACGGTTCAGAAAACGAACCGTCCGGCCTTGTTTTACATACACATTTTATCGGGCACGTTTATTTG
>CAMZHU010000114.1 GCA_947306975.1 uncultured Clostridia bacterium
GCTGCGATAACGTCGAGTGCCAGAGGCTCGCCTATGGAGCCGGGCTCCTTCGTCCTGTCGAGGACGGAGATCTTCTTGACGGTATCCGGGATCGCGTCGATGAGAGCTTCCGCGCTGAAAGGTCTGTACAGGCGGACCTTGACGACACCGACCTTGCGGCCGAGGCCGTTCAGGTAGTCGACAGTCTCTTCGATCGTGTCGCAGACGCTGCCCATGGCGATGATGACGTCTTCCGCATCTGCTGCGCCGTAATAGTTGAACAGCTTGTAGTCCGTGCCGATCTTCTCGTTGATCTTGTCCATGACATCCTGGACGATCGCCGGCAGCTCGTCGTAAGCGACGTTGCAGGCTTCTCTTGTCTGGAAGAAGATGTCAGGGTTCTGAGCGGAGCCCATCTGACGAGGGTGCGTCGGGTTCAGGCAAGCCGCGCGGAACGCGTCGACAGCGTCCATATCGATGAGGTCCTTGAGATCTTCATAATCCCAGGTCTCGATCTTCTGGATCTCGTGAGAGGTCCGGAAACCGTCGAAGAAGTTGATGAACGGAAGTCTGCCCTTGACAGCCGCGCAATAAGCGACGGGTGTGAGGTCCATGACCTCCTGCACGCTGGAAGCGCAGAGCATCGGAACGCCTGCCTGGCGGCATGCATAGACGTCAGAGTGATCGCCGAAGATGGAGAGTGCGTGGGAAGCCAGCGCACGGGCGGCGACGTTGAAGACTGCAGGGAGTCTCTCGCCTGCGACCTTGTACAGAACCGGGATCATCAGAAGAAGACCCTGGGAAGCCGTGAAGGTGGAAGTCATCGCACCAGCGGTGATGGATCCGTGAACAGCGCCTGCCGCACCTGCTTCGGACTGCATCTCAGTCACCTGCACGGTCTGGCCGAAGATGTTCTTTCTTCCGGCGGTTGCCCACTCGTCGATATGCTCAGGCATAACGGAAGAGGGCGTGATGGGATAGATGGTAGCGACTTCGGTATAAGCGTATGCTACATGAGCGGCCGCTTCGTTACCATCCATGGTCAACATTTTTCTTGCCATTAGATTACCTCCTGTTTTTGTTGGCGAAACGATAGAGATATGCCGAAGCAGCTAATCGTTGAAGTGCAGAATTGACCCACTAGAATGTCAGCTTAACCGGCGTATTTCCCGAATCTAAATATAGCATTGAAGGGCTTGAAATGCAACGACAGCGGGACATTGTACTGAGATATGACCAATGAGATTTATGAGTGAAAAGACACGAAAAAAGGACAGCGAATGCTGTCCTTTCAAGCTCTTGTATCGGGGATGCCTTTGAACCCAAAACCTTGGGAGACAGTCTCCGGAAGCCGGAACTATAAAGCCTAGTGGCTACAGCTCCGCGAGCGACTCGAGCGCGTGGTCCGCGAGGATCGTGCGGCAGTGCTCGCGCAGGTGCTCTTCGCGGGCGAGCGAGAACTTCGACGTCTCGCCGAACTCGGAGATCGCGGACAGCACGGCGAGCTGTTTCCCGACCGACTCGACGTCCCGCATCTCGAGGCACAGCGCGTATTTCTCCGCGGCACTGTCGTAGTAGAGAGAGCTCTCGCCGTCGTAGCGCCCGGCCGCGGCCTTGGCCGCGAGGATCGCGTGCTCCATGTCGGAGAACAGGTAGAGCCGGTGCGTGAAGAAGTAGCGCTTCATGCGGCTGACCTGTGCATCTTCTGTATTCTCGCCGGACTGCGCCGCCGGCTTCTCCCCACCGGAGACGGATCGGATCGCGGATAGGAGCTGCTCGAATACGCCGGCCGTGCCGCTCTCTTCGGGCGCCTTCTCCCGTCCTACGGAGGGAGCAAAGCTTGAAAACCGCGTATCCAGTTCTTCCGGATTGTCGACTTTCGTGACGATCACGGCGATGCTGCCCGCACTCAAGGGAACGGCTTCGATCATGAGCGGAATGTTCTCCGCCTCGAACCCGTACTGAAACGCGGCCTGCTGCATCATGTCGCGGAACAGGCGCTTCGCTTTGTCCGAGCCGTAAGCCAGTTCCGAGAGTTTGAGCTGCCGCTTCGCGAGGTCGTCCGCCGTGAGAATGCAGCGGATCTGGTTGTCGCTGATCTTTTCAATCTTCATATGAAAAGTATAAACTGCGGCGGGGAGGCGCGCAAGTACGCAGATGCGCGGTTTCGCGGGGCACGGGGACGCCGGCTGAGCGCCGGGACCGAAGTGTTTCGGGCAGGCCTGCCGCGGGCACCGGCTGCCCGTATTGTACGAAAATTACTAAAATCCGGAGTTTCGCAGTTTAGGGCGCCGCAGCCATTGATTCCGCCCCTCCCGCACAGATAAAATGGTCTTGCAGCGGAACGGATAATCCGTATCGAAAGGAGGGCGGAACAGTTCCGGAGACAACAAGTGTTCTATATATCTATAAGTGGATTCGCATCCATGTCTGCGCTGCGAAGCTCCCGGCGAAAGAAAGCACGGGGGAAAGCGGCGCTCAACGCCGGCACTCTGCCGGCAAACTGAGTCAGACAGAACAAATTTGTCACAATTCCATCTGCCGGTCATTATACCGTCCGGTTCACTGCAGCTGCGGGGGTGGGATAGATCTCCAGTTTTTTTCCCTATGTAAATACAGCCGAATTCGTGGTCCTGCGCAGCAAAAACCCGATCTTCGCGTTCCTGCCGCATCGCCCTCACGGAAAGCGATCGACAGGACGTGTCCGACAGCACGTCTGAAAGTATCTTATAACAATTCTTTAAGGCCGTTCTGCGGGCGAACCGACGACAGGGTTTCGCTTATGACACCGGAGGGCGGCCTTTTCTGCGCGTTTCTACGAGCGGTGCATATCACGGCGGCAGACATTCTTCCGGGAGCTCGCTCACGGGAAGAATGCCTGATGGCGTGATGTATAGCGCGACAGCGCGACATGAGCACGCAGCGAAGCGGAGTG
>CAMZHU010000115.1 GCA_947306975.1 uncultured Clostridia bacterium
AAACGAATCGTTGCTCAAGGGTAATATAACCGGTGCTCTCGTAAAGTTTGCGGTGCCTATCATGCTGGCAAACATCTTGCAGCTCCTGTACAGTGCGACGGACATGTTCGTGGTCGGCAAATTCGCTTCCACCGCGGATGTATCCGGCGTTACGACAGGCAGCATAGTAATGGTGACGCTGACCTATGTAATCGTCGCTTTCACGAATTCCGTCACAGTAATGCTTGGCCGTTACGCGGGTGCGAAAAAGATAGACGACATGTCAAAAACCGTCGGGACCGCGATTATTTTCTTTATTGCTCTCGCCGTGGTCCTCACAGCTCTGATGGTCATTTTCAGCCGCGGAATCGTCAAACTGATGGACGCCCCTCCCGAGGCGGTCGACGCGACGCTCAAATACCTCGTCATATGCAGCAGCGGTCTGATCTTTATAACGGGATACAATCTGGCCGGCAGCATACTGCGTGGCATAGGTGATTCCAAAACGCCCCTCATCTTCGTCGCCGTTGCCTGCGTCATAAACATCATCGTCGATATCATACTCGTATGTTTTTTCCACATGGGAGCGGCAGGCGCAGCCTATGCTACGGTAGGTTCACAGGCCGGCAGCCTTATTTTCTCGATCATATATCTCCATCGGAAAGGGCTCGGTTTCCCGTTCCGCGGCTCACACATACGCTGGCATGCTGATCATGGGCGGGAACTTATAAAGCTCGGTACTCCCCTAGCGCTTCAGGAATTTCTCGTAAACCTCTCCTTTATGATCATAACTATGCTTATAAACGGCATGGGCGTGTCTGCATCAGCGGCGTCCGGTATCGTTGAAAAGATCGGCTCTTTCGCCTGCCGCCCGACTGCCGCCTTTGCTGCGGCGGTCTCGGCGATGGCCGCAAACAACATCGGTGCGGGTTACCATGACAGGGCGAGAAAATGCATGTGGACAGGAATAGGGATCTGCGTGATCTGGACAGTCATCTTCTACACGTTTTCCTATTTCCACGGTGACCTGCTCGTCAGGATATTCTCGAACGACCCCGATGTCGCATCGCACGGCGTTCTATACATGAGGTCGTATTACACGGATCTGATCATAATCAGCGCGGTATTCATTATGAACGGCTACTTCACGGCTTACGGACATACCGTGTTCTCGATGGCTCATTCTCTCATTGCCACCTTCCTGATCCGCGTCCCCTTCTCCTTCATATTCAGCCGCATGGCCGGGGCGACTCTCTTCCACATGGGCATACCGGCTCCTTTCTCCTCCCTGCTGTCTCTCATCCTCTGTCTCTTCTTCCTGAGATATCACAGCCGCCGCCTTGCTGCAGGGCTGGAAAACACGCTACCAGGTACCGGGGACGAACAGTAACGGTACCGTCAGAGATACCGGAGATGATCCTTTGAAGTATAACGAATCGTTCCTTCACGGCAGCATCGCAAAAGCTCTGGTGAGATTTGCCATTCCTCTGATGCTGGCAAGTTTCCTGCAGCTCCTGTATACCATGACCGATCTCTTCGTCGTCGGCCGTTTCGCTGAGACTGCTGACGTTTCCGCAGTTTCGACGAGCGGAGACATCGTACATGCCGTGACGACTATGATAATCGGCTTTACTACCGCCGTCACCATACTCATTGGTCAGTTCGCCGGCGCGAAGCGGCCGGACAGCATAGCCCGTGTGGTCGGGACTTCCGCTGTCTTCTTCGTAGGCCTCTCCGCCGTTCTTACGGTCGCGATGCTTCTCCTTAACGCTAATACGGTCGACTGGCTCAACACACCGATCGAGGCCGTTCCCCAGGCGCGGGAATACCTGCGGATATGCAGTTGGGGCATAGTGTTCATAACCGGCTATAACGTCTCCGGCAGCATCATGCGGGGTATGGGCAATTCCAAAACTCCTCTGCTGTTTGTCGCTGTAGCTTGCGTTATCAACATCGTTGCCGACATACTGCTCGTGGCGGTTTTCGGGATGGGCGCGGCAGGCGCGGCTTTCGCGACCGTTTTCTCCCAGGCCGGAAGCTTTGTTTTCTCCCTTATTTACTTCCGGACCAAAGGCCTCGGCTTCCCGTTTTCAATACGCGATATTCGCTGGGAGGGCGAACATGCTAAGTCGCTGCTGCTTATCGGCATACCTCTGGCGCTTCAGGAGTTTCTGGTCAGCATCTCCTTCGTACTCATTACCAAGGTCGTGAACAGCCTCGGTCTTGCAGCATCCGCCGCATCCGGGATCGTCGTAAAGGTAGGTTCCTTCTTCTCACGGCCGACAAACGCTTTCTCAGGAGCCGTTTCCGCAATGGCTGCGCACAACATCGGCGCCGGCAACCGAGCACGTGCGAAAAAGTGCATGCTCATCGCTGCGGCGATCTGCGCTGCTTTTGCCGTCATAGTAAATATCTTTACTATGACGAAAGGCGCTTTTTTCATACGAATATTCTCCGGCGACCCCGAAGTCATTGAAAAAGGCGCGGACTTCCTGATGACCCAGGCTCTGGATATCATCGTTATCAGCTTCGTCTTCACGATGAACGGATACTTCAACGCCTGCGGTCGCTCCGTTTTCACTATGACGCATTCACTCATCACTACTTTCTGTGTACGTGTTCCCCTCGCATTCTGGTTCGGCACTTTCCCGGAACACACGATGCGATGGCTCGGTACAGCTGCCCCTATAACATCAGTCGCGTCTGTCATACTCTGTATCTTCTATATACGCTACCTTGACAGGCACCCCGAGAAGATACTGTCAGTGGCTAAATAGGCCGCAGGAACCAGGCATGCAAAAGCCTGCGAACGCATGATCG
>CAMZHU010000116.1 GCA_947306975.1 uncultured Clostridia bacterium
ACTCTCCTTTACGATGAGGGACAGTTTAATCCTCCCGTAGGTATACTCCTTTTTGAGACGATACGGCTCCGGTACGGCAGCGATTTCTTTCTCAACTCTGGATTCGCATATAATTATACCATTATCTTTTAATATGTCAAACTCAATTATTCTCTCCAACGCCTTGTCGATATGCTTCGTCTCATACGGCGGATCGAGAAAAACAAGGTCGAATCTCCCGCCCCGCTCTATGAACGCAAACGCGTCACCCCGGACGACCGTCGCTGAATCCGTGAGCCCGCATTTTTTAAGATTGGCGTTAACGAGTTTGATAGCTTCCGGAGACTCATCCACAAAGACGCAGGATGCCGCTCCGCGGCTCAGTGCTTCTATGCCGAGCTGTCCCGAACCAGCAAAGAGATCAAGGACGCGGCGTCCCTCTATATCGAACTGTATTATATTGAAAAGCGACTCCTTGACCTTATCTGTCGACGGACGGATCTTACTCCCGTCAGGTTCCAGGAGCTTTCTGCCCCTTGCAGTACCGCTTATCACTCTCATATAGTCTCCTCCGTATCGTTCTGCCCCTCGCCGCCGTCGTCACCGTGGAACGCCGCGTAGAGCGTTGCTGCCACATTCGCGGGCACGGTTTTTGCCAGTTCATCCTCGGTGGCGTTTTTGATCGCTTTCAGGCTCCCGAAGGCTTTGAGCAGCGCATTCCGTCGCTTCTCTCCAACTCCGGCGATCCCGTCAAGCGCTGAGGCTACACCGCGTTTGCCGTGCAGGCACCGGTGGTATTCGATCGCGAACCTATGCGTCTCTTCCTGTATCCTGCCTATGAACGAGAACACCGTCTGGTTCGCTGCTATTCCTACTTCACTGCCGTCGGGGGCAACAAGCGCCCTGGTCCTGTGCCTGTCGTCTTTGACCATTCCGAATGCAGGCACTACCGTCCCCGCTTCCTCCATTGCGGCGATAGCAGCCCGGAGCTGGCCTTCCCCTCCGTCTATCAGGATGAGGTCCGGTCTGCCAGAGAATTTTTCATCTCCTTCGCGCAGACGTTCCATACGACGAGATATGACTTCCGCCATGCTGCGGCAGTCGTCCTGTTTCTCGAGCGTTTTGATCCTGAACCTGCGGTAGTCCCGCTTCAGAGGTCTGCCGCCCGTAAACACGGTCATAGACGCGACCATGTCCGATGAACCGGTGTTGGAAATGTCATATGCCTCGATACGTTCCGGCACTGACGGCAGCGACAGCGTCTCCTGAAGCCATTTCAGGGCGAACAGTGTCCGCTCCTCGCGCGTCATGATCCGCTCCAGCTCCTCCGTTGCGTTGCGCTGCGCAGCTTCGGTGAGTTTCCGCTTCTCGCCCCTTCTCGGCGTGTGGAGCGCCACTTTTCTGCCCGCCGTCTGGGAGAAAAGCTCCTGCAATTCCTCCGCGTCTGCCGGTTCCTCCGGCAGTAAGATCTCTTTCGGAAAGGCGCCGCGTTTCTCATAGTAAACCCGCAGTGCCGCCGAAAGTATCTCCTCATCCTCGCCCACCGGTGTATCGAATATCTCCACATCCTTCGACAGCAGGCTGCCGCCGATGTAGTGAAGCATCACAAAGCAGCACTTCGGATCTCTGCGGTACAGGCCTGCAGCGTCGGTATCGGCAGCACTTCCTGCTACGACGTTCTGCTTTGAGCCGAGCGCCTGAAGCGCCCTGATCCTGTCTCTTTTTTCGGCCGCGAGCTCAAAACGCAGGTTCTCCGCGTCGTCCTCCATCTCGGCCATGAGCCCGGACACGATCTCCGACGTCCGTCCTTCAAGCACCAGCACAGCCTCGTCGATTGCTTTTCTGTATTCTTCAGCTGAAGCTTCCGGCCGGCAGTATCCGTTGCAGGCATTCATGTGGTAATTAAGGCACGGCCGGGCCTTCCCGATATCACGGGGAAACTTTTTCCCGCATGTAGGCAGGCCGAGTGCTTTTGAAACCGCGTTGATAGCATCGCGCGTTACGCTGCGCCCGCCATATGGGCCGAAATATCTGGCACCGTCGTCCGCAGGTTTTGAAACTATAGAAAACGTCGGATACTCAGAAGATGTGTCAAGTCTGATGAAAGGATATCCCTTGTCATCTTTGAGAAGTATATTGTAGTGCGGCATGTGATGCTTGATCAGGGAGTTTTCAAGGATGAGCGCCTCAAACTCGGAATCCGCTATTATGACTTCAAAATCTGCGACCTTTGCGACCATGGCCGAGGTCTTCGCGTCATGGGCTCCGCGGAAATAACTGCTCACCCTGTTCTTGAGCTGCTTTGCCTTCCCGACGTATATAACCTGTCCGGTCTTATCGTGCATTATATAAACACCGGGCTTAAGCGGGAGCTTATTCGCTTTTTCGCGCAGGGTCTCTATCATGGCTCTTCTCTCCCTTTCTACATCGGATTATCGCATATACTGCGCAAAAAGAAAAGGCCGGTTTCATATGAAACCGGCCCTTTACCGACTGTGCGGAACCTCACTCGGCAAAATCGGAGTCGATAAGGCTGCAGAGAGCGTCGACCGCTTCCTGCTCGTCTACTCCGTCGCCGATGATGTTTATCTCAGTCCCTTTCGCGATGCCGAGGGAAAGTACACCCAGAAGGCTCTTCGCGTTAACGCGGCGCTCTTCCTTTTCAATCCAGAGGCTGCATTTAAACTCATTTGCCTTCTGGATAAGGAAAGTGGCGGGTCTTGCGTGGAGACCGACCTGATTGATTACGGTAGCGGATTTTATGTACATCTGGCTTCCTCCTCTAACTGAAA
>CAMZHU010000117.1 GCA_947306975.1 uncultured Clostridia bacterium
ACCTCCTCGCTCTCCTTGTACTTGCGGGCAAGCTCAACGCCGATAGTTACATGGCTGCCCTCCATCTCATGGTCGACAGATTTGCCCAGATCGTGCAGAAGTCCCGCGCGCTTCGCGGTCATGACGTCGACTCCGAGCTCGGCGGCCAGCAGGCCGGACAGGTTCGCGACCTCTATGGAGTGGTTGAGGACATTCTGACCGTAGCTGGTGCGGTACTTCTGACGTCCGAGGAGCTTTATAAGTTCCGGGTGCAGTCCGTGGACTCCGGTCTCGAAGGTCGCTCTCTCGCCCTCTGCCTTTATGGTGGCGTTGACTTCCTTCTTTGCCTTCTCGATCATCTCTTCGATGCGTGCGGGGTGGATGCGGCCGTCCAGGATGAGTTTTTCAAGGGTGAGCCGCGCGATCTCGCGGCGGACGGGATCGAAGCAGGATATCGTAATAGCCTCGGGGGTATCGTCGATTATGAGGTCGACGCCCGTCAGGGTCTCGATGGAGCGGATATTGCGGCCCTCGCGGCCGATGATGCGGCCCTTCATCTCGTCGTTGGGGAGCGGGACTACGGACACCGTTACCTCCGCGGCATGGTCGGCCGCGCAGCGCTGGATCGCAGTGGCGATGTATTCGCGTGCCTTTGTGTCCGCCTCCTCCTTGAAGCGGGCTTCGATCTCCTTGATCTTCATCGCGGCCTCATGGGTCACTTCTGATTCAAGGTTTTTGATGAGGAAGGCCTTTGCCTCCTCAACGGTGTAGCCTGATATCTTTTCGAGCAGCTCGAACTGGCTGCGTTTGATGGTTGCTACTTCCTCCTTCGCCGCGTCGAGATCCGAAAGCTTCTTTGTAAGCTGTTCGGCCTTCTTTTCAACGGCGTCCGTCTTCTTGTCAAGGTTCTCTTCCTTCTGCAGGAGACGTCTCTCCTGTTTCTGGAGTTCTGAACGGCGCTCCTTAACTTCCCGTTCATACTCTGTGCGGTTCCTGTGAATCTCTTCCTTTGCCTCAACAAGGGCTTCTCTCTTCTTGCTCTCTGCAGCTTTAATGGCTTCGTTGATTATTTTCTTTGCCTGTTCCTCAGCACTCTGTATCTCTCTTTCGGAGACTTTCTTGCGGTACGTGATTCCGAGAACAAATGCTATAATAAACACCACGATTGCAGCGACGATGTAGATTATGACCTTCAGTGTCGGAGACATAGCGAGTGTGAACACCTCCATTTTCTCAAATCTCTATTCATATTATGCAGTTCGCATCAGTGATCGATATATTTGTGAAAACACCCCAAATTATCCACAACTATACTAGTATATTTTACTTCCGCTTTACCGCGCTGTCAAGAAAAAACAGCGGATGCGAGGGCATCGCATTCCGCTGTTTTTACATTATTAATAATATAGCGTTTCCCGGGCAACGTCACAGGTCGAACGCCGGAGCCAGCATGCGGTATTTCTCCAGGCTGGACGAGAAGTGCCATGTCATGAATCCGCCGTGCAGGCCGGCATCATGCAGTCCCCGGATCTCAGCTCCGACCTCTTCCGGACCGTATGGATTATACGGATATCTGATTGCGTCGTAGGTCTGTATCCATGTCCTGACTGCTGCCGGGTTCTCTGTCTCTTCCTGCCGCGCTGCAGCCTGTAGTCCCCAGTTGTACACCGTCTCGTAAGGGTGCTCCCACGGCCTCCAGCCGTCGCTTTCCGGGAAGTGATCCGGATACGGCATTCCACTTATAACGTCAACGACCTCGCTTAGCGCCGGCCAGTACTGTCCGTATGCCGTTACGTAGCCAAAGGCGCACTCGCCGAATACATCTATGCCTACATACGCTCCCGCCTCGTGGACACGGTCACATGCATACATAAGGAACCTCTGGATCGCCTGTGCCTTGGTCTCGCCGTAAACGTTCACATAATCTATCGTGCCGTCTCTCTCATACTGCCATGTAAGGTCCGGGAAACGTACGTAGTCGAACTGGATCTCGTTGAAGCCGAACTCCTTTACCGCTTCCACTGCAAGGGATGTCTTATACTCCCACGCGTATCTGTCATAGGCTGTCGGCCAGTACATGCCGTTTATCTCCATAGGCTCGCCGTCGAGCCCCTTTATGGCGCATTCGGGATGATCTCTGACGAAATACGGGTCGTTGAAGGTCGTTAGCCGCCCTATGACATAGTAGCCGGCGTCCTTCAGCTTCTTTATCGCGAGGGCGTAGTCCTCGATCGGATTGTTCGCATACTCGGCAGTCGTCGGCGAGTACTGCTCCATAACGGGAGACGGATACCCGACCATGCCGCCGTCGATGATGTCTACGACAAATGCGTTTATCCCGCAGGTGTCCGCATAGGCTATATATGAATCGACCTCGTCGAGTATGACCCATGAATTTGCAAGATAAAGGGCCTTGACTTCGTCGGGCATGTCGTTGCCCTCGATCTTCTGTTTCGGCCGCGGATAATAATCCAGATTTCCTGCCTCTCCGCCGCCGTACATATCCTCTCTGTCAGCATGTTTCGAGTACATTCCGAAACCGTCGTATACCGCTTCGGCCGCCGCGCTGTCCGCGGCAAGGTACTTCGGTGCGACGTATCCCGATTCTCCCTCCTGCTCTGTGCGGTATCTTAGAACGGTACCGTCGCTCTGAAGGCCCTCGTAACCAGTCACTCTGACGGCACTGCCTTTTTCAAGGAATCGGCCGAGAGAGACTCCGTTCT
>CAMZHU010000118.1 GCA_947306975.1 uncultured Clostridia bacterium
CACCACAGCGGATATCGCGACGTTTACAAGGACCCACCTGAAAGCCAGCGCGTCGTTGTCCGTCCTCCAGAGCTGGTAGACCGTAGTGGATATTGTGGCGGTTCGCCCGGGGGTGTATCCTGCGATCATGCTGGTCGCGCCGTACTCACCCAAAGCTCGGGCAAAGGCGAGCACGGTCCCGGCCATTATACCTTCACGGCATGCAGGCATGCGGATGCGCCAGAAGATGAAGGAGTTTGACAGACCCAGCGTCTTACCGGACCATGCCAGTGTCTCGTCAAACGCCTCGAATGCCCCGCGCGCGGTGCGGTACATGAGCGGAAAAATCACGACCGTGGTGGCGAAAATCGCCGACCACCAGGTCATGGTCAGTTTTAAGCCGAAGACAGACAGCATCCAGGCGCCGATGATACGTTTAGGACCGAGCACGCGCAGGAGCAGGTAACCCACGACAGTCGGAGGCAGTACCAGCGGCAGCGTCAGCACGACGTCGAGGATGCCCTTGACTATGCGGGGCGCCTTGGCGATGTAATAAGCGGCGAAGATGCCGACGAAGAATATTATGACTGTACTGATCCCGGCGATACGCAGGGAGTTCCACAGCGGGAAGAGATCCATAGACTCACATCCGTATCAAAGTGCAGGCGGACGGCGGACCGTCCGCCTGACGGTCTAACGATGGTATGCAGCTTTTGAATAATGAATATGCCGATTATGCCATGGGGGAGAAGCCGACACCTTCGAACACGGCGCTGGCTTCCGCTCCGGTAAGGTAATCAAGGAACGCTTTGGCCTCTTCGGGGTGCTGGGAGATCTTCAGCACGGCTGCGGGATAGATGACCTGGCCGCACATATCCTTCGTGGCGGTGTCGACGATCGTCAGGCCGGCGCTGAAGGCGTCCGTGGCGTAGACGACGCCGCAGTCGACGCTGCTTTCCTTGACCTGAGTGGTGACCTCCTTGACGTTGCTGCCGTAAGTTATGCAGCCGGCGGAGGCCAGTTCTTCTTCATCAAGTTCATAGTACGCCAGGATCTTCTGTGTGTACTGGCCTACGGGGACGTCGCTGTTGCCCATGGCGAGCATGACGCTGCCGTCCTTAAGACCGGCGACAAGGTCATCATAGCTGTTTATTCCCTTGGGATTGCCGTCGGGTACCGCGAGGGCGACCTTGTTCTCCAGCAGGTTGATGCGGGTGGCGCTGTCAACGAAGTCCAGACCTTCGGTGTTGCCGCCTTCAGCGTCCTTGGCGCCGTCAAGCGCGTTCATCTGCTTCGGTGCTGCCGAGATAAAGAGATCGCAGTCTGCGCCCTCCTGAATCTGGGTCTTCAGCGTGCCGGAGGAGTCGAAGTTATAAACGAGCTCCACGTTGGGGGCAACTGCCTTGTACATCTCGGCTATCTGAGTCAGTGTCTCGGTCATGGAGGCAGCGGCGAAAACGATCAGCTCGACGGGCTCGGCCTCGGGTTCTTTCTCAGGCTCTTTTTCGGGTTCCTTCTCGGGCTCCTTGGCGGGCTCGTTCTGCTGGGAGTTATCGGTTGGAGCGGGATCAGGTGAAGGGGCGTTGTTTGAGCCGCAGGCCGTGAGAGCGAATAGCATAACGACGACGAGCAGCAGGGCAATAACATTGCGTTTCGAGAATAGTGCTTTCATTTTGCGGATATACCTCCTGAAGATAAGAATAGCATTGAATATTAAGGAGATATCCGCTATAATCACAGGCATGGCCGACCTTGCGATTACAGCGGGTCATCTCCATAGAAACGGCTGTGACCTGTGCGAGAGGTCATGGCCGTTGTCTATTGAGAAAAGGAAGCGGCCCGTCTGAGAAAGGACAGACGGGCCGTAGTAGCACGATGTGTAAAAAACGCCGGAACAATTCCGGCGATCACACGAAATACGTTTCCTTCTCAAACATGGAGAACCGCGCCGTTTCCGGCATCGGCATTGAGAGCGATCGCTCTGGCCAGGCGGCCATGGATGGTGAGTCTGTAGGCCGCGGGGCTTAGAAACTATTAAATTAAAGTTAGTATAGCATCGGCGCCCTGTACTGTCAAGCGACGGAAGTATAAGCGCCGGATATTTGTACGTTGGCACAAACACTTGATATTTATACATTAATGCGGTAGAATCTTGGATATTCATTGAATAATATGGAGGCACACCAATGGCAGTCGATCTTAAAGGACGCTCGTTTCTCGCACTCAGGGATTTTACACCTGAAGAGATCAGATACCTGCTCAATCTGGCGCATAAGCTTAAGGCGGACAAAAAAGCGGGAAAGATGGGGCACTCTCTTGACGGAAAAAACATAGTACTAATATTTGATAAGACTTCGACCCGTACCAGATGTTCATTTGAGGTCGCCTGCTATGACGAGGGCGGTCATGCGACTTTTCTGTCTAACAGTCAGATGGGCAAAAAAGAGTCTCTCGAAGATACCGCACGCGTTTTGGGGCGTCTTTACGACGGCATCGAGTACCGCGGCTTTGAGCAGCGGGTAGTGGAACAGCTCGCTGAGTTTTCCGGGGTGCCTGTGTGGAACGGGCTCACGGATATGTTCCATCCGACACAGATACTGGCGGATCTCATGACGAT
>CAMZHU010000119.1 GCA_947306975.1 uncultured Clostridia bacterium
GACTTTTCCGTTCCGCTGACAGTCGAAGCTCACACGGGCAAGAGCTGGTATGAGGCCAAATGACTGAGATAAGAGCTGCCGGGAGCGCAGATATCCCGGAGATATCGGAGATAGAACGCTCGTGTTTTTCGCCCGCATGGTCGGATAAGAGCCTTCTTGACGAACTCGCTTCACATGACACGTTTTTTGCAGTAGCGTCAGATGGCAGGATACTGGGATTCTGCGTGGCCCGTATAGCCGGAGACGAAGCAGAGCTTTACCAGATCGCTGTTTCGGAGAACGCACGCAGACGCGGTACTGCTGCGCTTCTGATGGAAGCGGTGTTCAGGTGGGCTGCGGCTTCAGGCACTGAAAAGCTGTTCCTCGAAGTCCGCGCAGGCAACGGTCCCGCTGTCGGACTTTATGAAAAAACCGGTTTCTCAGTTATAAACATACGTAAAGATTACTACAGCGCGCCAGTGGAGGATGCGCTGATAATGGAAAAAACGATCGTGCGTGAATAAGCAGCACGGGAGGAAAGATATGATCATTCTGGCAGTAGAGTCGTCCTGCGACGAGACGGCAGTCGCCATAACCAGGAACGGACGCGAAGTGCTCGCGGATGAGATATTCTCACAGGCAGACATGCACGCGCTGTACGGCGGCGTTGTACCGGAGATAGCGTCGAGGAACCACATAAACGTGATAAGCCGGCTTGCCGGTTCCGCGATCGAAAAAGCAGGTATCAGCAGGGGGGATATAGACGCGGTGGCGGTTACATACGCGCCGGGACTAATAGGCGCGCTGCTCGTCGGTGTCAATTTCGCCAAGGGGCTTGCCTTGTCGCTGGGAGTGCCGCTCATTCCGGTGCATCACATAAGAGGCCATCTTGCGGCAAACTATATAGCTTATCCGGAACTGGAACCTCCGTTTCTGGCGCTCATCGTCTCCGGCGGCAACAGCATCATAGCCGATGTCCGCGGGTATACGGATTTTAAGATCATGGGATCCTCACGCGACGACGCTGCGGGCGAGTGTTTCGACAAGGCCGCGCGTGTCCTGGGACTTCCGTATCCGGGAGGAAAGCCGATGCAGGATCTCGCGGAGGGCGGCGACGATACGAAATACACCCTCCCGCGCGCGAAGATCGAGGGAGCGCCTTATGACATGTCGTTCTCCGGCCTTAAGACTGCTGTCGTGAACATTGTCCACAACGCTGAACAGAAAGGCGAGGAACTTGACAGGGCTTCTCTCGCGGCATCGTTTGCCGCTGCGGTCAGCGATACCCTCGTGCCGAGAGTGATGGCAGCCGCACGTGAGCTCGGATACGACAGGATATCCATATCAGGCGGAGTCGCGGCAAACAGCCGCATCCGCAGGGATTTTGAAAAAGCGGCAGCTGAGGAGGGGAAAACGCTCTATACGCCCCCGCTCAGGCTGTGCGGCGACAACGGCGCAATGATCGCCTGCCAGGCGTACTATGAATACCTTGCCGGCGTACGGGCGGGGATGGAACTTAACGCGTATGCGACAATGGACATCGACAAGACGCTCTACTGACAACTGACGGAAACTAAAGCGAACCGGCGTGACCTGTAAGGGTCACGCCGGTTCGAGTATATCCGGGAAGAACGGAGATCACTTGAGATACTCCTGGATGTTATTGCTTATGTGTCTGTACATCTCTTTGAGCGGCTGTTTTATCTGGCAGATCTTGTCCTTGCAGTTTTCACACTGGAGCGTTGTGTTCGAGCCGTGCCAGAAACGCTCCGGATGGCTTGCGTAGATGACCTCCCAGCGGATGAGAACGATGCAGGCCATGAAAAACAGGCTCCAGCTGAAGAAACTCTTTATGAACAGCAGCGGCGTGTACATCATGAAGTGGCCCCAGTCGAAAATCCGGCAGTTCACGCAGCAGCGGTTTTTCATGATCAGGGACTGGAAAGGACAGAATATGAGTATGCATATCATATCGGAGACGAAATACAGGAACGACAGCAGCAGCATCTCCGCGTTGCCGATCACACCGAGAAGATAGAGCACAGCGAATATGGCGTTGAAGCATAGCCAGATGAGCATGACCTTCCAGGCTTTGACGTTCATTATCTGCACGAATCGGTAGAGCTCGTTCGCGTCGTAGTGCGCCGAGGGCTCGTTATAGGTGTTCAGAGAGCTTTTCCTGCTGCCCATCGTGATAAATTTTGCGGGGAGTATGTGGATTATCATGCCCAGCATCAGGATTATCCAGAGCACGTGCCGCCAGTCGAAGGTTTTGAGGAAGTCGTCTCTCACGAAGGAGACCAGTATATCCCGGTGTGCGAAATACAGATAGACGGCGGTAAGCAGTATAAGACCGCGGAATACGAGCCTGCACATGTACAGTATGAATGTAAAGCTGTTCGGACGCTTGATGTTTTTGATTTTTTTGAGATCAGGACGTTTGATCTTTTTCATTTTGCAGTCATTTTTTGCTTCACGGTGGCAAAGATAATAAGAATCTTTCAATTATACAAATTTGCGTAACGCATTTTTGTATAATTTTCATTCATTGTATCCTCCAAGACGATAAAAAAACGAAATTATCCGCT
>CAMZHU010000120.1 GCA_947306975.1 uncultured Clostridia bacterium
ACGCCAAGACCACGGAGTACAAGATCGAGATGGACAATCCTGCCTCCGTACACGGACTTTCGCTCCTCACCGACTCCGTTTCCAGATACGGCGCTATATGTGTCGCCGAACTGTCCCACGGAGGAGCCGGAGCAAACCGTTATCCCGGCGCGCCCGACGTCATCTACGGTCCTGTCGACTACACGTATTTCGACGGACGCCAGGTCAAGGAGATGCCGGAAGAGATCATAGAACGCACCATACAGAAGTACGCTGACGCTGCGCTCATGGCCAAGAAATGCGGCTTCGGGATGGTAAACGTCCACGCCGGCCACGGGTGGATGATGCATCAGTTCCTGAACCCCAAACTCAACACCAGAAAGGACAAGTGGGGCGGGGCGCCCATAGAGAACCGTGCACGCATCACGGTCGAGTGTCTCAAGGCTATCAGGAAAGCCGTCGGCCCGAAATTCCCGATCGAGGTCCGCATCAGCGGCAGCGAGTGCTATGAGGGCGGATACGACATAGAAGAGGGCATCGCATTTGCGAAACAGATCGAAGAATACTGCGATCTGATACATGTCTCCGTCGGCAGCCATGAGGTGGAATCACTCTTCCCGATCACACACCCCAGCCTCTTCCTGGACGAGGGCTGCAATGTAAAATACGCAGCGGAGGTCAAGAAACACGTAAAGACGCCCGTCGCGGCTATCGGCGCACTGTGCGACCCCGAACTCCTCGAGGAGATAATCGCTTCAGGCAAGGCTGACGTGGTCGAGATGGCCCGCGCTCTCATCGCGGATCCCGATCTTCCGATCAAAGCCCAGACGGGCCGCGAGGACGAGATAAACAAGTGCATGCGCTGCCTGACCTGTTTCTCCGACCTGGTAAGGAACGGACACTTCTCCTGCGCCTGCAATCCTGAGATCGGCCGCGAAGAGGAGGCCCTTTACTTCCCGAAGCCTGCCCAGCTCAAGAAGGTCCTCGTAGTAGGCGGCGGCATAGGCGGCATGGAGGCCGCAATAACGGCGGCTCAGCGCGGACACACCGTCACCCTCTGCGAGAAATCTGCCGAACTCGGCGGTACGCTCAACTGCGAGCGCAATGTTCCATTCAAGTTCAGACTTGACGATTATATAGAACGCCAGAAGAGAACGATCGAGAAGCTCGGTATCGACGTGCGCCTCAACACCGAAGTAACGCCCGAAAACGCGGCTTCTTTCGGAGCGGACGCCGTAATCGCTGCGCTCGGAGCCGTCCCGGTAAAGCCGCCGATCCCCGGAATAGACGGAGAGAACGTCATCTCAGCTGAAAATGCGTATACAGAGCCCGACCGCGTCGGCAAAAACGCGGTGATACTCGGCGCCGGCCTCGTCGGTGTCGAACTCGCAGTATACCTGGCTATGCTGGGGCGCGACGTAAAGATCGTCGAGATGATGGACGCCATCAACGACGGCGGCAATTTCCAGCATATGAAGGGCGTAAAGGTACAGCTGGACAAGTACAAGATCGATATCAGCCTCTCGACACGCGCCGCAGAGATAACTGCGGACGGTGTCAAATGCGTAAAAGACGGGACTGAAGTGTTCTTCCCGGCGGATACCGTCATATACGCCGTCGGCCAGAGGGCTCTTCAGGATGAGGCGATGGCGCTTTACAGCGCCGCGCCCGAGTTCTACCAGCTCGGCGACTGCACGGCGCCCAGCAACATCAAGAACGCCGTCGCGACCGCCTACGTCACCGCAAGGAACATAGGCAGGATCTGACAGCAAAACAGAGGGCGTGCCGCACGGAAGCGGCACGCCCTTTTAGGTTTTTTCAGGTCTCAGACACCTTTTATAGATTCGATAAGCTCTCTGGTCGCGTGAGAAAGACTGTTTTTCTGCCAGTTTATGACCATCCTCTGCTGTTCGCCGTCAGCAGGTTCGATCGGAAACAACTTTATCTCGGCGGGGAAGTGGCAGTTCTGGTCGCTGCCGCCGATCGAGAAGCCGCGGCCGTTCTTGATAGCTATCTCCCTGGCGAACGGACTTGGCAGGTATTCTATATTGCACGGCTCGAATCCGTTCTTACGGCATATATCCAGCTTCCAAGCCTCGGCGTTGTAGGCCTCTGGTGTGATCACCAGCAGCATAGTCTCGCCGCTGAGTTTCCTGAGATCCAGTTTCCCGTCCTTTATGAGCGGGTGGGAAGCGCTTATGGACAGATTGGGGAGCAGCACTTTGAACGGTTTCGACTCCAGTATCTTGGGGAAACTGAAGCCGATATCATAAGAGACGGTGCAATCCACTTTTCCACACAGGAGCGCCTCCGTCACATCCTTATATTCAAGGAGCTCGAGTTTTATGAGAGTGTCCGGGTGTGTGCGTTCGAAGGGCTTTATCTGGGAGCGGAACTCGGTTACGATCTCGTCTGAGTGATAGCAGCCGACACGGAGCACGTTCTCCGGGGTGTTGTACATCGCGTGGATGTTCTGAAGAACGTTTCCAAGCTTGTCGAAAAGCGGACGAAACTCCGAGTATAGAAATTCGCCGTCCGCGGTAAGTTCTACGCCCTTGTTACTGCGTGTGAACAGCTGG
>CAMZHU010000121.1 GCA_947306975.1 uncultured Clostridia bacterium
TGCTGTAAACTATGCCGTCTCCTTTTTAGAGATTTACACTATCCCTAAGCCGCACGGACAAATGGCGCCGGCCTTTTTATGCCGTTGGCTGATGTTTCAGATAACGCAGAGAAGGCCGCCGTCAAACGGTATATTGGCGCCGGTGAGCTGGCAGCCTGCGGGGGATGCGAGATACACGCAGAAAGCGCCGACCTCTATCGGGTTGGCGATGCGGTGCGTCGGTAGCTTCTCCTCCATGGCCACGAAATACTGAGGATCGTGCATCTTGTCAAGATCCGTATGCACGGGGCCGAGGACCAGACTGTTGACGCGGATCCCCTCGTCGCCCATAACGAGTGCGAGATATCTGCTGAAGATATCTATACCCGCTTTGGAAGCGTTGTATGACGGTTTCGGGCTTTCTTTGCTGCCAGAGACTCGCATCGAACCGACCGAAGAGACGTTGATGATCGCCCCACCCTTGCCCGACGCTCTCATGTTCGGGCCGATGCAGTAGACCATATTGGCCATGCCGTGGAGGTTCGTGTCAATGACGCGGTGCCATTCATCGAGACCTTTCTCACTGAAGAACGGCGTTGTCGAAGCGACGCCGGCGTTGTTCACAAGAACGTCGACCGTGCCGAACCACTCCAGGATATCCTTGCACGCCTTGGCCGCGCTCTCTCGGTCGGATACGTCCGCCGGGAAGCATCTGTACTTGCCGCCGTACTGAGCGAGTTCCTCGCATGCTTTCTTTCCGCCCTCTTCGTTGCGGCAGACTATGGCGACGTTGGCGCCGCACTGTGCAAAAGCTTCAGCCACACCGCGGCCGATACCGCGGTTTCCGCCGGTGACGACCACGTTTTTGCCCGCGACATTGTAGGCGTCCTTCATGCTGTCGATAGGGGTGTTCTTGAAGTACATTCAGATTCTTCCTTTCCGTTCAATGTAATTCTGTATTTTTATTCTTTTCATATATCCTTTATAAGAATGATTATAAACTATTAACAATCATATTAACAGACATTTATTACGAAAAGAATTAAAAAAGTATTGCAAATATTATATGGGTGTTGTAGAATCGCTTCGTAAGTATGTGCAATGAAACGCCCCCGTTTGGTGATATTGCACAGTTTATATCGTATTTTTCGGCAATGCCGTAAAATAAATACTTATGAAAAATGGAGTTGTAACAAGATGACTAAGAAGATTATCGCAGTTATTCTTGCCGTTCTCATGCTTGCTGCAGTGCTTGCGGCTTGCGGCGACGGCAGCACCCCCGCTCCCAGCGGCGGCGACAAACCCGCTCCGGCCCCCACTCCCGCTCCCAGCGGCGATGACAAGAAGGACGATGGCAAGAAGGAAGAAGAGCCTGCCAAGGAAGACCTTCCGAGCTACACCATCAAATGGGCGTCCATAAACGCTCAGGGCTCCGTACAGGATGTTGAGTTTGAGACCCCGTTCAAGGAGTACATTGAGAAGGCTACCAACGGCCGCATCACCCTTGACATCTACTACAGCGGCTCACTGTCCGGACAGGGCAACACCTTTGAGGCCATAGTCAACGAGACCACTGACGCCGGCTTCGACAACCCCGACCAGTACGCCGGCTACTTCCCCTACACGCTCCTCTATGCTTCCCCCGGCTGGTACTATGGCGAGCCCGACGAAGCGTATGAGACCCTCATCGCCTATGAGGAAGCTTTCCAGGATCCTTACATGGAAGACAACTTCAAGATGGTCGCTTGGGAAATCAGCCCGGGCATCGGCCTCCTGAACAATGTCGATTTCAGCAAGGCTGACCAGTGGAACGGATTCTCCGTACGTTGCCTCTCCGCACAGGTCAACTGGCTCGGATCCTTGGGCGCTAACTGCGTATCGATGCCCATCTCTGATGTTTACGAGTCCTTCAGACTGAACGTTATCGACGGCTGCGTCACCGGTATCGTTGCGTTCAAGTCCTTCAGCTTCCCCGAAGTCTGCAACGCTTACACTTGGCTGCCCATGCTGAACGGCGCTGTCTGCTTCGTATGGAGCAAGGGCCTCTATGACTCCTTCGACGCTGAGCTCCAGGCACAGTGCGACGATGCGTTCGCATATGCTCAGAAGAACCTCTCCATGGCTGATATCAACGCTCAGGCACAGGCTGCAAAGGACTATGCTGCTGAGGCGAACCCGAACTTCAAGTATATCGACCTTCCGAAGGAAGAGATCGACATCATGGTCGAGGCTGCTAAGCCGATGCTCGAAGAGTATGTCGCCACCATCGACGGCCAGGGCCTCGACGGCACCGGCGCTTACGAGTGGCTCCTTGCTCATTCCAAATAATCAAACTGCTAAACCCGATTAATGTAGAGGAAAGGCCTGATTTATCAGGCCTTTCCTCAACAAGGCAACGCAGATAGGAGGCGCTCTATTGAAAAAACCGCTGGATAAATTCTTTGATAAGCTGACGTATTATCTGTGTCTTTTCGCCGGCGTGCTGTTCTGCATCATCGTAATCGTACTTTTGGCAAACATCATTCTCCGTTCCGCATTTAACAGCGGAATAACTGGTCAGTACGAGATAGTACAG
>CAMZHU010000122.1 GCA_947306975.1 uncultured Clostridia bacterium
ATTTTGGCATATTATTCCGTTTCAGTGATCGTGTTATTGGTTAAATTGCGTTCTGTCCTAATATTGTTGCTTTGCCTTGCTTTTAAGAATTGAACATGTTATAGTTATATCACAAAAACCTGAAACGGGGTGGTATTATCCGACTGCAGGAATCAGGCGAGATGTATCTGGAGACAATTCTGGTCCTGTCCCGGAAAAACGGGTCCGTGCGTTCGATAGACATTGCGGAACAAATGAACTACTCCAAACCGAGCGTAAGCCGCGCCATGAGCATACTGAAAAGCGGTGAGTATATCACAGTGGACAGAAACGGTTACATCAGTCTCACTGAAAAAGGCTCAGAGATAGCCGAAAAGATATACGAGCGTCATACAGTAATATCTGAACTGCTCATCAGGCTCGGCGTCGACGAGGAGACCGCCGTGCGGGATGCGTGCAAGATCGAACACGACCTGAGCGACACAACATTTGAGATTATTAAAAAGCACATCGCGGAAAACATCTGAAAAAGCGCCGTATGAGCAGCGGCGCGCAAACTGAGCGAACCAAAGCAGAAAACAGCGGCGAAGACTTTAACAGGTCTTCGCCGCTGTTCTTATTTAATCTTTTCATTTGAGCCTGTAACCGGTACCTGTAAACAGGGCTATCTCTCTCCCCTTTTCGTCAGTCACGGTTATGCTGTAGACGGAAGTCTTTCCCCCGTCCTTAACGCAGCTGGATCTTGCGGTGAGTTTTCTGCCCTCGGTGCCTCTCAGAAAGTTTATCTTAGATTCCAGCGCCACGGTCGTCTTTTCACCGTCGTTGGAAGAGACCGCGAACGCAAAATCCGCAAGTGTGAATATCACGCCTCCCATCACTCCGCCCAAGGCGTTCCTGTGATCGTCGCGGATCTCCATGCTGCATACGCAGCCGTCGTCTCCGATCTCGTCTATGACCATGCCGTTCCGGGTCGCGAACAGGTCGCCCCTGAAGAATTCACGTGCCTCTTCGATATCTTTGAACTTCCCCATCATTCGCCCCCGTTTTCATCCGTTTTCTGCGGCTCTTCCGTTTCCCCGTTCTCTTCCGGGTCGCCGCTTTCCTCTTCCGCCTCAAATGCCTCTGCGCGTTTGAACTGAGTCTCATAAAGCTCCGTATATACGCCGCCGGCGGCGACCAGATCCTTGTGCTGTCCGTGCTCCACGATCTGCCCGTCCTTTAGGACGAATATCTCATCCGCCGCTAGGATGGTGGAGAGCCTGTGCGCGATCAGTATGCTCGTACGTTCCTTTATGATCGGATCTATTGCGTCCTGTATCTTGCTTTCGGATATAGAGTCGAGTGCAGACGTCGCCTCGTCGAATATCAGCAGCGCCGGATCCTTGAGCAGCACCCTCGCGATAGATATCCTCTGCTTCTCACCGCCGGACAGCTTCAGGCCGCGGTTGCCGACCATCGTGTCGAGCCCGGCCTCCTGGCCTTCGATGAAATCATAGATATTGGCCTTCTTGCAGGCCTCGATGAGTTCCTCCTCCGTGGCGTCCGGCTTCGCGTACAGGAGGTTCTCCCTTATGGTGCCGTTGAACAGGTAAGTTTCCTGGGAAACTACTCCCACCTTGCTCCTCAGGTACTCCAGATCCAGCTTGCGCACGTCGCAGCCGTCGAAGCGCACGGAACCGCTGTCCACGTCGTACAGCCTCGGTATGAGGTTAATTATCGTGCTTTTCCCGGACCCGGAGGGGCCGACTATGGCCATGCTGTGTCCGCCCTCGAGTTTGAAGTTCACGTCCTTCAGTATCTGTCTCTCAGGATCATAGGAAAAGTTTACGCGGGAAAACTCCACAGCTCCGGTGCATGTTTCCGGATGCAGTCCGAAACGCGGGTTGTTTATCTCCACCGGCATGTCGAAATACTCGAAGATACGGTTGAACAGGGCCATCGACCGCATCCAGTCCACCTGGATGTTGAGGAGGCTGTTTACAGGCATGTACGTCTTGCCCAGGAGCGCCACGAGGACAGTGATGTCGCCGACTGTGAGCGAGCTGTCGTGCTTCATCATCAGTATGCCGCCAACGAGATAGAGGAGCATCGGTCCGATGCTCGTGACCGTATGCAGTATGACGAAGAACCACCGTCCGGCCATCCGCTCCTTGATATTGAGCCGGATCATCCTGTCGTTGACTTTTTCATAACGCTCATATTCCTGTTTTTCCCTGCAGAAGAGCTTGACAAGGAGCTGTCCGCTCACGGACAGAGTCTCGTTGAGGATCCCGTTCACCTCGTCATTGCAGTCCTGCGCCTCTCTGGTGAGGGTCCAGCGCGTCTTTCCGGCGCGTCTCGTCGGCAGCACGAACAGCGGGATGACCGCTATGCCGATCAGCGCAAGTATCCAGTTCTTCCGGAACATCGCCACAAGCGCCACGATGAGCGTGATGGAGTTTGAAAGGATACTCTTGAAAGTGCTGGTGATCACGGACTCGACTCCGTCGATGTCGCTGGTCATACGGGTGATGATGTCGCCCTGGTTGTTCGTCGTAAAGAACCTCTGGGACATGTTCTGAAGATGTTTGAAC
>CAMZHU010000123.1 GCA_947306975.1 uncultured Clostridia bacterium
CTGTCAAGAGTTGTTTGAAGAGCGCGTAGACGTCTTCTTCCTCGGTTCCGGCAAGTTTAAGGGTGCCGGCTTCCACACCCTCAGGGCGCTCTGTAGTGTCTCTAAGGACTATTACAGGCTTGCCCAGTGACGGAGCCTCCTCCTGTATTCCGCCGCTGTCAGTGAGGATGAGATGGGCCCGGGCGATGAAGTTATGGAAATCAAGTACATCCAAAGGCTCGATGAGCCTTATTCGGTCGTGATCGCCGAAGATCTCCGCAGCGGGCTCCCTGACTGCCGGGTTTTTGTGAACAGGGTAGATGACCTTTATGTCTTCAAATTCATCGACGACTCTTCGTATTGCGCGGAATATGCGCCTTAACGGCTCACCCAGATTCTCGCGGCGATGCGCGGTCATCATGACGAGCCGGCTTCCTTTCGCCCATTCGAGTTCCGGGTGGGTATAGTCGCTGCGGACGGTAGTATGCAGGGCGTCTATTGCAGTGTTGCCCGTGACGAACAGGGTGGAGGGGTCCTTGCTCTCGTTTATCAGATTCTGCCTCGACTGTTCAGTGGGAACGAAACCGAATCTGGAAATTATGTCAACCGCCTGGCGGTTGAATTCCTCGGGATACGGTGAGTCGAGATTGTACGTGCGAAGACCTGCCTCGACGTGACCTACAGGGATGTGCAGATAGAAAGCGGCGAGGGCTGAGGCAAAGGTGGTGGACGTGTCGCCGTGCACGAGAATGATGTCCGGCTTTTCGCTTTCCAGGATGCCTTTCATCCCCGTGAGGACGAGGTTCGTTATATCGAAGAGCGTCTGGTTGGGCTGCATTATTGCGAGATCGTAATCGGGAACGACATCGAATACGTCGAGCACCTGCTTGAGCATCTCGCGGTGCTGCCCCGTTATGCAGACGACGGTCTCTATGCCGCTCCGGGTCTGGAGCTCCTTTACCAAAGGACACATTTTTATTGCTTCGGGGCGCGTCCCGAAGACGAGCATTACCTTTTTCAAAGCGTTCACTTCCAGTAGATACGTATGGTTTACAGCTGCCAGCTTTTGAGATACTCCTTCTGTGCGTCAGACAGAGTATCGATGCAGATCCCGGAATAACGGAGCTTGCGCTGTGCTACGTCGAGATCGATCTCCTCGGGCACGTATATGACGCCGGGTTTGAGATCATCCCTGTTTTTTGCCAGATAACGTGCGGACATGGCCTGTATGGCGAAGCTCATGTCCATTATCTCCGCCGGATGACCGTCGCCTGACGCGAGGTTCACGAGCCGGCCCTCGGCGAGAACGAAGACGGTGCGTCCGTTGCTGAGCTCATAGCCCATGATGTTCTGCTTGGACGGGAAAGAGGATACGGCGTTCTTCTCGAGCCACGCGACGTCTACTTCGACGTTGAAGTGGCCGGCGTTGCAGAGTATCGCACCGTCCTTCATCAGCTTGAAATGTTCTGAGGTTATGACGTCCCTGCAGCCTGTGGATGTTACGAACAGGTCGCCTATGACTGCAGCCTCTGCCATCGGCATGACACGGAAGCCGTCCATCATCGCTTCGAGCGCTTTGACAGGGTCTACCTCGGCGATTATCACCTTGGCGCCGAAACCCTTGGCGCGCATGGCTATGCCGCGCCCGCACCAGCCGTAGCCGGCGACGACGACGTTCTTG
Organism: uncultured Clostridia bacterium; assembly: GCA_947306975.1. GTDB lineage: Bacteria > Bacillota > Clostridia > Oscillospirales > Oscillospiraceae > RGIG8048. Next base: position 1,661 of record CAMZHU010000123.1, read on the forward strand.
CCCGCGACTATCAGGTTCGTCGTGCGGTTGATTCCGTCCCAGACGGACTGTCCGGTGCCGTATCTGTTGTCGAAGAGATATTTGCAGCGTGCGTTGTTAACGGCGATCATGGGGAACCGAAGCTCGCCCGCGGCAGACATGGCGTTTAGCCTTATCACTCCTGTGGTGGTCTCTTCGCATCCGCCGATGACATCGGGGATTATCTCCTGCAGTTTGGTATGAGTGAGATTAACGAGATCTCCGCCGTCGTCGATGATTATATTTGGCCTGGACTCCAGGACCTCGATGAGATGCCGCTCATATTCTTCGGAAGTTGCCCCATGCCATGCGTGGACGTCGATGCCGCCTGCCGCGAGCGCTGCAGCCACGTCGTCCTGAGTGGACAGGGGATTGCAGCCCGTCACATGCATCTCCGCTCCTGCCGCCGCGAGTACGCGGCAGAGGTATGCGGTCTTTGCCTCCATATGTACGGAAAGTGCTATGCGCAGCCCTGCGAAGGGTTTCTCTTCTTCAAACTCGGCCTTTATTCCGTTCAGCAGGGGCATGTTCCTTCTGACCCAGTCGATCTTCTTCTCGCCGGAGGGGGCGAGCGATATATCTCTAATATTGCTCATTTCGTGCCGATCCTTTCACAAATCTTCGCGCATTCAGCATAGACGCGTCCCCTGTCTACGGTAAGCAGCTCGCCGCGCTCCATGAGGAGCTTTCCGCCGACCATGACGGTCTCCACCTCGTATCCGCTGGCGGAATAGCAGAGAGCTGCCACGGGGTCGGCGAGGGGCTGCATGTTCGGCCTGTCAAGGTCGAGTATCGCCAGATCGGCAGCCATGCCGACGCGTATCTCGCC